>NZ_JADEXR010000030.1 GCF_015206995.1 aff. Roholtiella sp. LEGE 12411
TTTAGCGATCGCTTGAATGTGTTCTTGAAGAGCTTGTTTTTGTTCTGGGGTCATCGCTAAGTAAATACACTCGTCTTACTTATCCTGACTGATTTTCGCTTTCTTTGCAAAAAACTGGGATGCTCCCTCAAAGAGTTTCTTAAAAAAGACCCATCAAGATTGGAAAGAATCTTGATGCAAGCTAAAAGACCATTGGCTGATGCAGCCGCAGTCAACACAACCAGATTTGCATTGCTGGAAGTTTTAAAAGCAACTGGACTACCAGTAGAAACAGGTTCAGGAGGTCTAACAAAGTTTAATCGTAGTCAGCAAAAGCTAGAGAAAACACACTGGATTGATGCGGCTTGTGTTGGAGAATTAACCCTAGTTTTAATTATTAAAGGAGTCAAACCATTGTTAATTACTGCTAATGGTCACGGCACTAGACAATTATGCCGCACTGATAAGTTTGGGTTCCCAAATCGTCATTGCTCAAGAATTAAGTTTCACTTTGGTTTTCAGACAGGCGATATTGTAAAAGCGATTGTAAAAACTGGTAAAAAAGCTGGTGTACATATTGGAAGAATTGCAACTCGTGCAACTGGAAGTTTTAATATCTCTACTAAAAATGGATTAATTCAAGGAATTAGCCACAAATATTGTTCAGCAATTCACAAAAAAGATGGTTATTCGTATGCACAATAAAAGATTTAAAAATTACTCAACTGTCTCCCTCACGGTTTCTGCTATGCAGAAAAATGTTCAGGAAACGTTTCGTAATTTCTTTCCCATTCCTCTCACCGCTAATCTGAGTACAGATATAGCGGGAGTCTCCTGGGAGGTTTAGATGATACTTTTGGCTAAGTTCCCAACATCTGCAAGTTGTGCAAAGTCGCGTAAAGTCCACCTTGTTGCAACAGTTCTTCGTGACTTCCCTGTTCGATTAATTCACCTCGCTTTAAAACAAAGATTCGATCTACATTGCGAATCGTAGACAGGCGGTGAGCGATAATAATGGCGGTACGTCTTTGCAAAAGCTGATTTAATGCCTCTTGAATCAAAGCTTCTGTCCCAACATCTAGACTAGCAGTCGCCTCATCTAACACCAGAATTTCTGGATTGCGAATAGCAGCACGTGCAAAGGCTAAAAGCTGCTTTTGTCCACTAGAAAGATTTGTACCCCTTTCTCTGAGTTGAGTGTTGTAGCCTTGAGGCAATTGTTCAATAAACTCAGCAATGTTGGTGCTTTCTGCTGCTTGTTTAATTTCCTCAATGGTGTATTTGTCTCCTAAGCTTATATTGCCTTTGACATCACCAGCAAACAAAAAGCCTTCTTGTAAAATTACTGCCATATAGCGGCGCAGTTCTGCCTGTGGTACTTCCCGAATATCTACGCCATCCACTAAAATGCGTCCTTGAGTGGGTTCGTAGAGGCGGCACAAAAGACGGATGATAGAACTTTTACCTGCACCTGTGGGGCCGACTAATGCAACTTGTTCACCAGGATGAATGGTGAAATCTAAGTCTTTAATTACGTAATCATCGTTTTTGTAAGCAAACCAGACGTGATCAAAGCGGATTTCTCCCAGTTGCGGTGGAGTATTGAGGTTTGGAGATTCTAGAGAGACAGCTAACTCGTCTATGTAACCGAATTTAGCATCAAATATTGAGAAGCGCGGATTGGTGCGATCGCGTATTTCTATCGGTTCATCTAAAATATCGCCCACCCGTTCAATAGCAGTAAATCCAGATTGAATTACAGTGAATTTTTCGGCAAAATCTCTTAAAGGGTCAAATAAACGCTGAGCATACAACACAAATGCAGATAAAACCCCGAAAGTCAAGTTTTCTTTTAAAAGTAACCAACCACCCATCCACAGTACACCTGCAATAGCAATCAGTCCAATCCATTCTAAGGTTGCTGAAACAGCTGAATCATAAAAGATGGTTTGATCTACTTCCGCTGTGTAATTCTTGTTCTTGATCCGAAATAGTTCAGCATTAAATTTTTCTCGTCGGAATAACTGTACTACATTGATGCCAACCACATTTTCTTGTAGCTGTGAGTTCAAGATAGAAAGTTCTTCCCGAACTTTATAATTTGCTTGGCGGTACTTTTGCTGAAAGTAAACAATTACCCAGGTAACTGGTAATAGCATCAACAGCAACAAGCAAGCAAGTTGCCACTGTATAGAAAACATTAAACCTGTAATCACCACCATCAAAAATAAATCGGATACAATACCGATCGCCCCGGTGGAAAAAACATCTCCTAACACTTCCACATCGCTGGTGAGTCTGGTAATTAATTTACCTACAGGAGTGCGGTCAAAAAAACGCACTGCTAGAGATGTGACATGGTGAAATAAGTCTTTGCGAATTTCTGCGGTGATTTTTTGCCCTAGTGTCTGTACCAGATAACCCTGAATACCTGTCAATGCGAGTCGTACAATAATTGCAAGTAGCAATAATCCTTCCAGGATATGTAATCCTTGCAAGAAGGGGCGATTCCTGAGAAACTCGTAGGTACTAGGTTCATTGCGAATTAGGGAGATTACCTGTCCAATCAACAATGGTTGTACGGCGTTAGCTAGTGCGATGGGCACAAGTAGGATCATTGATAGCACCAGCAGCCGTCTACTACGACGGGCATAAGGTACTAAACGCAGAAATAACCGCCAGTCATTTTCGCGCCTACGGTCTTGGGTGTAAGATTTTTTGAGAGGTTGGGAGATGCTCATAATAGGAGCATTATATTAATTTTTACAATCAGAAAAATACGCTTTTTTAAAGTAGCGATACCTTCTCTAGGAGACATTACGCTAACGTACATCTTATCTGATACCATGCCTGAGATAGAAACTGCAAGACTACAACTTAGACCGTATACCCTAAAACTTAGATGTAGTGTACTATGCTATCTTGCGATCGCAATGGCAACCAGACGATTCTCTATACATTTTGCGAACTTGAATTGACATTAAAGTTACTATGGCTGACATAGAAACCCCACGACTACAACTAAGGCAATTCATTTTAGACGACTTTGATAACCTGTTTCGCCTCTACAGCGATGCCGAAGTTATGAAGTATCTATCGCTTAGAACAAGAGAACAAACACAGGCAAGCTTACACAAACATATCCAACACTGGCAACAACACAACTTTGGAATGTGGGCAGTAATACACAAAGATAGTAGCAAACTGATTGGTCGTTGTGGACTTGGTTTCCTGGAAAATACGCCAGAAGTTGAGCTTGGTTATGTATTTGACAAGTCCTATTGGAACATGGGACTGGGGACAGAAGCTTCTCAAGCTACTTTGCAGTATGGTTTTAAAGAATTAAAGCTAGAGCGAATAGTGGCGATCGCTAAACCGGATAACATCGCTTCAGTACGTGTCATCCAGAAAATTGGAATGAAGTATCAAAAGAATGCTCACTATTACGGTCATGATGTAGTGTACTACGCTATTTCGCGCTCAGAATGGCAGCCGGATGATTCGCTAATTTAATATCTATTAAAGTCAAATAGGCTACAAAATCTACACTATCGCCTTCATCTAAAATTAAAACTTTAGTACATAAATTTACATTTATATTTAAAATATAACGTGTATATACGCAACAAGGGTATTAACGCAGAGTCTTGTAAGCGGTAGAGGAGTATGAGCGTCAAATCCTAAAGAATAAGGTGATAATTTTTACCTTACCTCCTTACCGCTTTCCCTAAAGCTATAACATTTTGCCTTTCAGTTGTGACGCTCTCCCGCTAACCGCAAGCAGTGTAGACGGGAGCATCTGCAAACTTCTTCCTTCGTTGATAAACTTAGCGTTCCTATCCCCCGTCACCGCCACAGTCGCAGACTTGGCGGGAGTACCCCGGAGGTTTAGATGGAATTTGTAGTTATTGCTTCTTGAATACAGTTATAAATATGCAATAATACTACACTTCTCTATTTACGTCTTATATCTAAAGGTAGAGAATAGTGGTTAAATCCAATTGGGAAACCTTATATAAGCTCATTCCCAAGAGGTATCCTGCCCATTTATCTCCAATGCACCCGAGGTTCAGATGACGCAACCTTTAAATCCAGTCAAAGAATGGGAACAACGTCGTAATCAAGCAAACCGCTATTACAAGCGGGGTAATTTTCAAGAATATCTGGATCTAACAACCGAGAATTTACATTTAGCTAGAACAATTCCAGATCGAGCTAGAGAAGGTTATGCATTGAACGACATCGGTTTAGCTCACCTTGGTTGCTGGCAACCTCAAAGAGCATTAGAGTATTTTCATCAAGCACTTTCAGTTGCTCAAGAACTGAGCAACGCACGAGCACAAGCGATCGCACTCAGCAATCTAGGTTCTACTTACAGTCGTCTTGGACGCTTTTCGCAAGCGCTGGAGTATTTTGACAAAGCAGTTCAAATCTTCAGGAAATTGCAAGACACTCAAGGTGAAGTTTCGACTCTCAATGATGTGGCGCTGATCTATACCAGGTTGGGAGAACCGAAACGAGCTTTGTTGCTACAAAACCAAATTTTGGCGATGCGTCAATTGCTAGGAGACATTTCTGGTAAAGCAACCACGCTAAATGGCATTGGGTTTGCATACAGCGCCTTGGGTAAGTTTGAGCAAGCTCTAGAATTTTTCCAACAAGCAATCCCAATTCAACGAGCCGCCAAGAATTTGCTTGGTGAAGCAACCACCTTGAACAATATTGCCTCTATCTATACTGATTTAGGCAAACCTAAACAAGCACTATTGCTTTACTATCAAGTTCTTTTGACACGTCGCTCCCTAAACGATCGCTCTGGTGAAGCAACAACTATTCACAACATTGGTTTTACCTACGCTGTTCTCGCGGAAAATCGGCAAGCATTGAAGTTCTACAAACAAGCCATTACAATTTATCAACAATTGGACGACTGTCTTGGAGAAATTTCAACTTTGCTAAATATGGGAAGCCTTTACGCCACAACTAGACGCAAAAAATTAGCGCGATCGTGCTATCAAAATGCTCAAGAATTAGCCGAACAAATCGAATATCAGCCACTCCTGGAAAAGGTACAGCATTTCATGGATTCTCTTTAAGCTCGACTTTATCCATTTTTACGAAACCCAAAACCTGACGCTAAAACCATTGTGGAAAGATAGTTTTAGTTTTTGGACTTGAGCGCAAATCAGTGATGTGGAAAAAGTATTTGCCAAAAAGCCAGGGGTTTTGCCGAATCAAGAAAGCCGAGTTCTTAATTTTGGATAAAGTCGAGCTAAAGTAGAAACGCGATTAGACTCTAACAATCAGCCCTCACCGCTCTTGGAGCGTCTACGCATCTCTACAAGATTAAAGGGTCAAAAGTCAAAAAAAAGTTTGACTTTTGACTGTTGACCGCGATGATAAAGGGTATATTTACTAGTTGCGTAAATCCTACCCATGAAAGCTTACGAAATTCACAGCAACGCAGGGATTGATGCTCTCGCATTAGTTGATCACCCTGAACCAAAACCCAATGCAGGCCAAGTTCTGATTAAAGTAAAAGCAACATCTCTGAATTACCGCGATTTGCTTGTCATTGAAGGAGCCTACGGTTCTGGGCTGAAATATCCACTGATTCCCATGTCTGATGGTGCGGGGGAGGTTGTGGCGGTAGGAAAAGGTGTCACACGAGTGAAAGTAGGCGATCGCGTAGCTGGTATCTTCTTTCAAGACTGGATTTCTGACTCTTTGACTAAAGAGAAAATGAAATCGGATCTGGGAGGCGGTATCGATGGCATGTTAGCTGAGTATGTTGTATTACACCAAGATGGATTAGTAATCTTACCTAACTATCTATCTTATGCAGAAGGTGCAACCTTACCCTGTGCAGCCGTCACAGCTTGGCATGGATTAGTGACAAAGGGCAATATTAGCGCTAGTGATAGTGTTTTATTGCTCGGTACTGGGGGAGTCTCGATTTTTGCACTCCAGTTTGCAAAGATACACGGTGCAAGAGCGATCGTCACGTCTAGCAGTGATGAAAAGTTAGCACAAACGAAACAGCTTGGTGCTGACGAGACGATTAACTATAAAACAACGCCAGAGTGGGAAAAGCAAGTTTACCAATTGACTAATCGCATCGGTGTAGATCATGTGGTAGAAGTAGGCGGTGCAGGTACTTTGCCAAAATCGTTACAAGCAGTTCGTATTGGTGGACGTATTAGCTTGATTGGTGTTCTGTCTGGCACAGGGAGCGAGATTGACCCCATGCCAATACTCTTTAAGAGTTTAACAGTTCAAGGTATTTATGTCGGCAGTCGGGAAATGTTTGAGGCAATGAATCAAGCAATGCAAGAGCATCAAATCAAACCGATTATTGATAAGGTTTTTCCCTTCACTGAAGCAAGAGAAGCTTATCACTATCTCAAAAGTGCTGCTCACTTTGGTAAAGTAGTAATTCAGATTGAATAATCATCTCATATTACTTATACCCCATATAATAAAAGTTTTTGAGTCGCTTTTGCTATGCCAAGTTACCAACAGATGATAATTAATTTACCTTATTGAGCGATAAGTCTAATGCTTACTGATTTCAAAAAGAGCGATAATTATTATTGAAATACTTTTCTGATAAACCGAGATCAGCCTAGATACACCTAGTTGCTCTTTTTGCAAAGACGGATATAGCCTTCTTTACAAAAGTGTGGTGGGAGTCTGGGTAACATGTGAAAGTAACTAACACAGATGTATAGGATTCCTATTTGATTTTTGAAAGAACTGCGTACACTTCTAACTCCCTTTTTTCCCATTCCCTATCCCCTATCCCCCATTCGGTGTCTCTACAAGTCAGTTCACGAATCAAATCGGATTACTATATTAATTTTTAGTGTGTATGTGATTCAGGCAATTTTTTTGAGAGTAGTTACACAAAAGGAGGTTGAGATGAGTCGTCTTCTTCATGAAAAGTCAGTCTCATATAAAGGATATCTCATCATTCCATTTCTTTTTGGCAAAGCGGACAATTACGAAATTTATTCGTATAGATTACTATCAGACATTGGGCATAAAAGCCAATTTCACAAGGCCGAGAATCCAGCAGGCATCTATGGCAATAGCATTAATAATATCGTTGATATTGCCAAAGAGCATATTGACAAACATTCAGAATTTAGCCATCAAGAGGATAATTTTAAGTCACGATATATTTACCGCAATAATTTGATTATCGTCTTTCAAGAAGCGGGTAAATATTTTTACGACCATTATCCACCAGAATTATTAAATAATATTGCCGCACCAAAATTATTCAAATCAGAATATGAATGTTTAAGTTGGATTAAGCAAGGACTTGATGGACGATACACACGGCAAATACCAAGATAAAAAACTCCATCAATAAGGGGATGGGGCATGGGGCATGGGGCATTGATTTTTATTCACCTTGTCAGTCACCAGTTACCAGTCCCCAGTCCCCAATCCCTATTTATTCGAGTGCGATTTTTCTGGCATGACAATATTAGCGTGGGTTGCCTTGTCATTCTTGCCGTTGGTTTGACCGTTACCGTTGCGGGGTTGAATTACACCATAACCGCCGTGGTTGCGTTCGTAAATTACATTAATCTCCCCAGTTTCAGAATTGCGGAACATATAAAAGTCGTGCCCTACTAGTTGGAGTTGTTCTAAGGCTTCTGCAACAGTCATTGGAGGCATGGAAAAATATTTGGTGCGGACAACCTCGCTGGGCAGTTCGGGGGTGCGATCGCCAATTAAATCTGTTACCACCGACTCCCCAGCCACTACTTCGTTGGTAGGCTGGGCATGAGTTTTCTGATCTTGACGCCGTTCTTTGTATTTACGCAGTTGACGGGCAATTTTATCTGCAACCAAGTCAATACTGGCGTATAAGTTTTCGCTGCTTTCCTCGGCACGGATGACGCTACCATTAGCATAAATCGTTACTTCAGCCGCTTGTCTAGGATTAATTCGCGGATTGCGGGCTACGCTAAGATGCACATCCACTTCATTTGTGATGTTCTGAAAGTGACTAACTGCTTTTTCAATTTTTTGATGCACATACTCCCGAATCGCATCGGTAATTTCTATATTTTTGCCGTGGATGACAAGCTTCATGTAAACTCTCCCGCTGAATATGTGATGTATGAATTTGCTTTGTATGAAAAGAAGTTGCGGTAAGGTCTATCAATGCCGCCAAAACAAATTGTGAACTATTTTTATGTACTGCTGGTACGCTGTCTCTAAAGATTGGTGCATCTTAGTTTTTGTTAAGTATATCTTCGATTGACCTTCTGATCTCTGCGCTGTTTGCCAACCGCTTGCAAATCAATTGGATGCCGACGCAGAAATTTAGGATGAGGTAGTCTGAGCGATAGCTCCCATGACTACTTTCTTCACTAAGTAACGCTTAAACAACTGTTGGTGGTTGATTTTTCTGTGTTCCAAGAAGTTCGCTCGCTGTTGATAAAGAACACAAGTCTTTTTGGAATGTTTGATCCTGTTTGAGATGCAAACAATACTCTTAGAGTCATCAGCCAGTGCATTCATTCCTATTGTCTTGGCGTGATGATAATTGTAGAGAATTCCTCCCAACACCTATTGAGGTTATATATTCAAGCTAGCACTTTGTGTTTTCTAATGCTGGTTCCCTTGACTTTCCTTTAAAATCCTTTGCATAGCTTGACATTTGTTGACTTAAGCCTTGTGACTTGAAATATATTTCCTCCCAATACTAGTTGATTTTTAGCATTATCCATAGTATGAAGACGCACCAAAACCGTTGTTTGTTATATAACCAGGGACTAATGCCTTACGTAGATGCTCATGCATGGCAGCGATCGCTTCTCACTGAGCGCATCAATGACCCCAGTCTAGATGACGTGTTAATTTTGCTAGAACATCCACCCGTCTACACTTTAGGACAGGGAGCAAGCGCAGAATTTCTCAAGTTTGAGATTGACAAGAGTAAGTATGATGTGCATCGAGTTGAAAGAGGTGGCGAAGTCACTTACCATTGTCCTGGTCAACTGGTAGGGTATCCGATTTTAAATCTGCAACGTTATCGTAAAGACCTCCACTGGTATTTACGGCAACTCGAAGAAGTATTAATTCGTGTACTAGCAATTTATGGGTTGCAGGGAGAAAGAATTCCGGCTTTTACTGGCGTTTGGTTACAAGGACGTAAAATTGCCGCTATTGGTATTAAAGTCAGTCGTTGGATTACCATGCACGGCTTTGCATTAAATGTGTGTCCAGACATGACCGGCTTTGAGCGTATTGTACCCTGCGGCATTTCTGATAAACCTGTAGGCAGTTTAGTCGAATGGATTCCAGGTATCACTTGTCAAGAAGTGCGTTCTGATGTAGCTAGTTCCTTTGCAGAAGTGTTTGGTGTGGAATTAGTCGAATTGTAGGTGTTGGTATGTCACAGGAAGTCTTTAATTACGAATTATTTGAAGGCGACTTAGGAAAAGACGCAAGCGATCGCTTTGTGGATTGCTTAGAACTTCATTAGCTGGGCCTTGTTCTGCCACAATACCTTGATCTAAAAATATCACCCGATTTGCTACTTCTTTTGCAAATTGCATTTCATGGGTGACAATGACCATTGTCATACCTTCTGTTGCTAATTGTTGCATTACTTGCAAAACTTCGCCGACGAGCTCCGGATCTAAGGCGCTGGTAGGTTCGTCAAATAGCATGATTTGCGGGTTCATACACAAGCTCCGGGCTATGGCTACCCGTTGCTTTTGTCCTCCAGAAAGTTGTTCGGGATAACTAGATGCTTTGTCAAATAAACCAACTTTTTCTAGATATAACCCTGCAAGTTGGGCGCTTTCTTTCGGTGTTTTACCTAAGACTTTACGGGGGGCGAGTGTCATATTTTCTAGGACACTGAGGTGGGGAAATAGGTTAAATTGCTGGAAAACCATGCCTACTTGTGTCCGCAGTTGCCGCAGTTGGCTATAGTCTACAGTGGGTCGGGATATATTGATACCATTGACTACTAAACGCCCGTTGTTAATGTTTTCTAGCCGGTTGAAGCAGCGTAGCAGGGTACTTTTACCACACCCGGAGGAACCGATAACTGCAACGACTTCTCCCCGGTTGATTTCGCCTGTGATTCCTTTGAGGACTTTTAGGGAGCCAAAGTTTTTTTCGATAGTTTCAAAAATGATCGCGGGGGTGGTATTGTTCATGGGCTGTGTCAACTACTTTATAGCATTTACGCAAAACTCTTTAAAACTCTAATTCCTTTGTGTACTTTACGTCCTTCTCTAACGAGACGCTGCGCGATTGCGGTTCGTTTTTTGATAATTTGGCATCAGTCCTGCTCTAAAGTTAATTGTAATATTTGAAACGAATTGCAAAGAACGCGAAGGAAGAAATGAAAGAGTATGGCTGGATTTAGTTTTGGGCGTTGGCTGCGCTTATGTGTAGTTATAAGTTTTAGTTGTTTGTTACTGGTTGGCTGTGGTGTGAATCCTAGTGCGGAGAAAACTCTACGGGTTGCTACCGAACCGGCTTTTCCACCTTTTGAGTTTCAAGGGAAAGGTGGTGAGTTGCAGGGTTTTTCTTTTGATTTGATGAATGCAATCGGAACTGCTGCTAACTTCAAAGTGGATTTTCAAAGTCTGCCTTTTGATGGTATTATCCCAGCTTTGCAAGGCAAAACGGTAGATGCGGCGATTAGTTCGATCACGATTACAGACGAACGAGCAAAATCTGTTTCTTTTTCTCGTCCTTATTTTAAGGCTGGGTTGGCGATCGCCATCCGCGCAGATAATCAAAATATTACTGGCTTTAACAATCTCAAGAATAAAAAAATTGCAGTACAAATTGGCACAACTGGTGCTGCAAAAGCTAAGAGTATTTCCGGCGTGCAAATCCGCAGCTTTGATTCAGCACCTTTAGCTCTGCAAGAATTGCTTAATGGTAATGTAGATGCGGTAATTAATGATGCACCAGTTACTTTATATGCCATTAATACGGGCAATCTCAAGGGCATTAAAGTAGTAGAGCAACTACTGACTGAGGAATTTTATGGGATTGCTACAGCTCAAGACTCGCCTTATTTACCACTGATAAACAATGCTTTGGATCGGGTGCTGAAAAATGGCACTTATTCCCAAATTTACCAAAAATGGTTTAAAGCCGATCCCCCATCATTGCCAGCCAAATCACCATTTGAAAATCAAGCTGGCGCTGAATTACCGACAATATTTACCTCAATTGGCGTGATTGTGCAGTCTTTTCCGGCTCTATTACAAGGTGCTTTGGTGACGCTGCAATTGACAATACTTTCTGTGGTGCTGGGTTTGGTTGGAGGTTCCTTGATTGGAATTGTCCACCTTTCTCATGTTGCACCTGTGCGTTTACTGGCGCGGGCGTATGTGGATTTTTTCCGGGGAACGCCTTTGCTGGTACAAATTTTTATGATTTACTTTGGATTACCTGCAATTTTGCAAGAACTTGGTTTAACTTTTACCTTTGATCGCTTAGCTGCTGGGGTAATTGCCTTAAGTTTTAATAGTGCTGCATATATTGCAGAAGTTGTCCGTGCAGGGATTCAATCAATTGAAGTAGGACAAGCAGAAGCTTCACAGTCGCTAGGTTTGAATTCTGTGCAAACTATGCGCTACGTGATTTTTCCTCAAGCTTTCCGGCGGATGATTCCACCGTTGGGTAATGAGTTTATCAGTTTGTTGAAAGATACGAGCTTAGTTTCTGTAATTGGATTTGAAGAATTGGTACGCAAAGGACAGTTAATTGTCGCTGACAACTATCGCGCTTTTGAAATTTACGCGGCTGTAGCGGTGATTTATTTATGTTTGACGGTGCTTTCTTCACAGGCATTTAGTCGCTTAGAAGTCTGGATGAATCCGATAAAACGTAATTTTTAACCCGCATTCCATTCGACCTCACCAAATCGCGTTGCTCCCGCCCGTCGGAGCGGCGGTTTGCGCCGCTCTGTTAGCGACGCAAGAGCATCACTTTTCAAGACAAACATCCATCACCCACTGCATAAATGGCTCACCGTCAAAACCGCCATCCACCCAAAGGGTTGTCAAACGAGATACTTGCTGCTGAGACTGTTTGACCCGTTTGAGAACTTGTTTGCCCCTTCCCTTCGGGACGTTAACGCGAACACGCTCACCCACACTGGCGGCCGTAACCAAGACTCGCAAGACTAGCCCCAAGGTATCAACCGTCAGAAATCGCTTGCGTCCTTTAATTTTCTTGCCCGCATCAAAGCCCACAGATTGACTCACCATTGCGGCACTCTTTACGCTTTGACTATCGATGATCGCCTCCGATGGACTGCGATCGCGCTGTTGCTCAATCCGAGTCCAATTTCGCAGACTATCGTGAATGTTCAACCACGTACCGTTTTTGCGCCAGTTGCGAAAATATGTGTAAACTGTCTGCCATGCGGGGAAGTTGCCCGGTAGCGATCGCTCAATTTGTAGGATACCAAACAAACTGTCCCACCTTATTGATATAGCCAGCTTTACCGCCAACATATACTAATGCCAATCCTGAAGTAAAATTAAGAGCTAAATCAAATTGAGATGGAATGACTATTTTGCCATTAGTATTAATGTAGCCATACTTATTGTCAATTTTGACAGCAGCTAACCTTTGAGAAAAACTTGTTATTCTATCAAAGCGTGGCTTAATTGCTATCTGCCGGTTGGGTGCAATATAACCCCATTTATCGCCAATTTTAACTACTGCTAATCCTTCGGTAAATTCCCAAGCCTGTTCAAATTGTGGTTCAATTACCATTACACCCGCTTGGTCGATATAGCCCCATTTATCACCAACTTGAACTGCCGCTAAACCTTCCGAAAATCTCAAAGTTTCATCAAATTGTGGCTTAATAACTAACTTACCATTGGAGTTAATATAGCCCCATTTATCGCCAAGTTCAACTGCTGATAGTTCTTCATAAAAATGCCTTGCATCATCAAATACTGGCTTAATAACTATCTTTCCTGATGGGTTGATATAACAGTATTTTTCATCAATTTTAACAGCCGCTAATCCCTGATTAAAAGCTAAAGCCTGATTAAATTGCGGTTTGATAACTATTTTGCCGTTAGTATCAATGTAGCCGTGTTTATAATCAATTAATACTAATGCTAATCCACTTGAGAAAGCGTAAGCCAAACGAAATTGCGGTTTGATAACTATTTTACCCATCTCGTCGATATAGCCGTATTTATCATCAAGCTTAATCTGCGATCGCCCATCGATAAAGTTCCAAGCCAAATCAAACTGTGGTTCGATAACTATCTTTCCAGTTTGGTCAATAAAACCATATTTGCCATTCTTAATAACCCGAAATAATGGACTTGACACCCGCTTAGATTCTAATGTATTTGATGTTTGTTTATATTGACCAGGGAGATTTAATGCTTGCATTTGCTGCTGATGAATACCAGTTATTCCACTTAAACTAAAGTAAGGTGGGCATTGCAATGCCCACCCTACAAGCAACGTATTATTTGCTGTAGTCTACTCAAGTAATTCCCAGGATATAGAAGACTTGTGGTAACTGCTATTAAGCCTCAACCTTTACACCTTTCCAGAAGGCAACATAGCCTTCAATATTTTTAGCCTTTTCCTTGGCACTGGGATAGTACCATGCGGCGTCTTTGTTGACTTGACCATCAACATCGATACTGTAGTAGCTGGCGACACCTTTCCAAGAACAAGTGGTGTGGGTGTTAGTTTCTTGGAAGTACTGCTTGTTAATGGCATCAGCAGGAAAATAATGGTTGCCTTCCACAACTACGGTGTTATCGCTCTCAGCTAAAACAGTTCCATTCCAAATTGCTTTCGGCATAAGTGACCTTGTGAATAAAGTTTACATATAACATTTTGACACTTCTACGGCTTCAAGCCTTGGGATTATATATGTAGTAATCCGATTTGATTCGTGAACTGACTTGTAGAGACACCGAATGGGGGATAGGGGATAGGGGATAGGGAATGGGAAATGGGAAAAAAAGGGAGTTAGAGGTGTACGCAGTTCTTTCAAAAATCAAATAGGAATCCTATATAGAGATAAAAAACACAGATGTCCTTCTGTTGTAGTATGACTTTGACGATCGCTAAGCTTTGGCGTAATAGAATTGGTGACAATTGAAGTAATTTCCACATAACCTAATCTGTAGTGAAGTTATGGAACTTGTGACGCTGACGGCTGTTGTAACTGCGATCCCTACCACACTTTGGACTAAAGCACTGGAGAAAACAGGCGAAAATATTGGTGATGGTACATGGACGCTAGGCAGCAATTTAATAGAAAAGCTCCGCCAGAAGAACAAATCGCCATTACTCACCAGTGCTGTTGAGGGAAATGAACCGCAGCGATTAGATTATGGCCAAGCAGTCCGTTGAGTGAACTGGCGTTCAATAGTCAATAGTCAATAGTCAATAGTCAATAGTCATTCTGGACTCTGAAATGCGTGACTTTTGACAGCCTAAACGCTCATAGTATGCAAGTTTATTTGCGTAATAGCTTTTCAAAACATGAGTCCCTTTCTCCTTTCCCCTTTAACCGAACTGTATTGAGCGCTGTCTCACTGCAAAAGCGTCTACAGTATGACAGACAGATTTTTTTATAAGTGATTAACTGGACAAATATCACACCTGTCCCAACAACAGTCTGGGAATCCATGATCCTGTGGCATAATTAACCGCAGGGTTTAACCCCCCACCCCAAAAACCTTGATTTTGCGCTGTTCACTTGCCTGAAATAAATTTCGGGCTAATAGCCCAAGTACGTTTTAACGCACTGGAATCAAGGCAGATTGTGACTAATAGGTTTAACTGCTCAATCGATTCGCCCACAATATCCTTCAAGTTATGGGCGGGTGATGGTGCTAATTGAGAATGCTGCAAGATATGAGGTTAGCGATGTTTAATGAATAGGCTCCGCTTGATGTTTTGGCGATGTTTACGAGCGTAGATGCAGCACTTCATCCAGTCGGCTTAAGTAGATTATTTGGACAATTTTTTGGGAAACTTAGTTATGCGCCATCTCAAACTTGGCCCGAGTTGGTTGCGTTTTTTAATTGTATTTTTGTTGGTGATGAGTATATTGTTTCGCTTTGTTAATCTTGATAGCAAAGTTTACTCGCATGATGAAACTTATAGCTCATTACGAATTTCTGGCTTTACAACAACTCAAGTAAAACAGCAAATTTTTAATGGTCTGATTATTGCTAGAGAAAGTTTTGCTAAGTTTCAAGGTGTCAATCGAGAAAAAAACTTAAATGACACGATTATGACTTTGGCAACGGCAGATTCTCAACATCCACCACTTTATTACCTAATAGCTCGATTGTGGATGGAAATCTTTGGCAATTCGGTGACAGCTATTAGAAGTTTGTCTGTCTTGATCAGCTTTTTGGTTTTTCCTTGTGTTTATTGGCTATGCCAAGAGTTATTTAATGTGCCGTTATCAGTATCTGGTATAGCGATCGCACTTATGGCAATCTCTCCAATTCACTTAGTATATGCCCAGGAAGCACAAGAATATATTCTCTGGTTAGTCACCATATTACTATCTAGTGCTTCATTGCTACGAGCACTACAGTTGGAATCAAAAGATAAAGACCAATTAACAAAAGAACAGCACCGATCAGATCGCTTCGCCACCTGGAGCATTTATGCCGTAACCTTAGCGCTGAGTTTTTACACATTTTTGTGGAGTGGATTTGTGGCAATTGCTCATGGAACTTATGTAATAATCACAAACCGATTCAAGTTAACTGAAACTGTCAGAGCTTATTTACTAGCATCACTAGTGGGTTTTTTGGCATTTATGCCTTGGATGGCAGTTGTAATAGCTGATTTTTTCCAATTTTTGATCTCAGCAGATGTGACCAAAAATCAGTTATCTTTAGAGCCTGTATTTCCCTTTTTGCTGATGCAGTTAAGCAGGATTTTTTTGGATTTAAACTTTGGCTGGGAAAATCCACTTAGTTCTTTAATTGCAACAGTTTTTGTCATTTTGGTGGGGTATTCAATTTATTTTATTTGTTATACAACTAACTACAAAATTTGGCTTTTTATTCTGACGTTGATTGTAGTGCCAGCACTACCTATAATGCTGCCTGATTTAATTTCTGTGAGTATCAGATCAGCTTCTGAACCGTATTTAATGCCAGCTTATTTGGGTATTCAATTGGCTGTTGCTTACTTGCTAGCTACGCAACTATATAATAGCAGCGGGTCACGCCATAAAAACTGGCAAATAATCATAGGACTGCTGATTATTTGTGGTGTGGTTTCTTCTAGGGTAAGTTCTCAAACAGACACTTGGTGGAATAAGGGTATGAGTTATGGAAATCCCCAAGTTGCCCAAATCATCAATCAGACTCCTAGCCCACTGTTAATTAGTGATGCTTCTGGCATTAACTATGGGAATGTCTTTTCTCTAAGTTATCTTTTGGAACCCAAAGTCCGATTTTTGTTGATGCAAGACCAACGAATTCCCAAGATTCCTGATGGGTTTACTGATGTGTTTTTGCTCAATCCTTCATTTGACTGGCGTCAAGTAATAGAAAAAAGGTATGACTTGAAGACGGAGATTGTTTACAGTGACAATTATTATTCAGTCTGGAAATTAACTAAACCTCGCAGCTTGCGCCGACGCGATATCCCCAGCAAAAATAAATTCTCTACTGCTTGACAGCGTGGTACACAATGTGAGAAAAACTTAAACTCTGGAGACTTATTTGTGAAACCTGGTTATGCGGCATCTCAAACGTTCTCCGAGTTGGTTGCGGTTTTTCATCGTCGTATTATTGGTACTCGGTGTATTTTTCCGATTTTTTAATCTTGATCATAAAATTTACTGGCATGATGAGGTCTACACTTCTTTCCGAGCAGCCGGGTTTACAGGTCAAGAAATTGGTGAAGAAATTTTTCAAAACCAGATTGTTTCAGCACAGAAGTTACAAAAGTATCAGCATCTGAAACCAGGAAGTACTTCCGCAGATACAATTAGATCTCTCGCAGTCGAAGACCCGCAACATCCGCCGTTATACTTTTTGATGGCTCGCTTCTGGATGCAGGTATTTGGCAGTTCTCGCACAGCATCGCGGACTTTGCCAGCTTTATTGAGTTTACTGGCGTTATTGTCGATGTATGCTCTAGGGCGAGAGCTTTTTACCTCTCGAATAGTAGCTTTGCTAACAACAGCGCTTTTAGCTATATCTCCGTTTGATATTTTATTTGCCCAGATTGCAAGGCAATACAGTTTTCTGACAGTATGCGTCATTGCTAGTAGTTTGTTCTTGCTTAGGGCGTTGCGCTTGCCAACTTGGTATAACTGGGGACTTTATGCACTGGCGGTTACACTGGGCTTGTATACCCAACCTTTTTTTGGGCTGACTTTGAGTGGTCACATAGTTTATGTGCTGTTAGCGCATCTTTTGGCTAAAAATCCCAAGATGAGGGTAGAGAATTCCCAGAATTTGCCTGGAAATGAAAATAAATTTTCAATTTCCAATTTAATATTTTTTGGGCTAGCGATCGCCACCTCACTAATTCTCTACAGTCCGTGGTTGTTTGTGTTGAAAAGCAACTATCAGCGGATTTTGGACACTACAAGCTGGGTCAAAGGGAGTGATATCGTTTACCGGGTAAAGCTGTGGATTCTCAGTTTTAGTGCCCTATTTTTAGATTTAGATTTTGGTTTTAATAATATCTGGACTTTTATACCCAGGTTGCTGATTTTGCTGCTGATTGCTGCGGCTATCTTTCAAGTTTGCCACCATACTAGTCGGGAAACCTGGTTATTTATCCTGACTGCGATTTTTGTACCTTTTTTGATGTTGGCTGTGTCAGATTTTCTTTTAGAAACCCAGCGGTCTGCGGTCAGTCGCTATTTGATTTCTTGTTTTCCTGGAGTGCAGCTGGCGGTAGGTTATTTACTCGCAACTAAAATACTGAGTAGACAACGCTTCTGGCGTGGTGTGATGGTGCTGCTAATTTCATGTAGTGTCGCATCTTGTACAGTTAGCGCTTTTTCTGATACTTGGTGGAGCAATATCCCCAGCCATTTTAATGCGGAAATGGCACGGCGGATTAATGCTGTTTCTTCCCCGGTTTTACTCAGCGATGGAGGTTATGACGGGACTAATTTAGGAGACTTACTGTCTTTGAGTTATTTACTACATGACAATGTGCGATTAGTGCTGTTTAGTCAGCCTCCCAAGCTTGAAATATCAAATGTAAAGTCTCTACTCTCAGGGAATTCTGATACATTCTTGTTCCGTCCTTCGCCCCAACTCGTTCAGGCTGTTGAGTCGAGATATGGTCAACTAGTGCAGGTGGTTCCAGCTGGAGGGCTTTGGCAATTAAAGAGGCTATGAGTTGTAATAGTTTATTTTGCTAAACTAAGTGCAAATCAAATCAGGATGACGGAGCCATGAGTGCCACGACAACTCGACCTCTAACCCTAGAAGAGTTTCTGAAGCTCCCAGAAACTAAACCAGCTAGTGAATATATTAATGGAGAAATTATTCCCAAACCAATGCCGAAAGGGAGACATAGCCGTTTGCAAGGAAAATTGTGCGCCGTAGTAAATCAAGTTGCAGAATTGCCAAAGATTGCATACGCATTTCCCGAACTACGGTGTAGCTTTGGAGGGCGCTCAATTGTACCAGATGTGGCTATATTCAACTGGGGACGCATACCATTTACTGTCGATGAGCAAGTACCGGATAACTTTGAACTTCCACCAGATTGGACAATTGAGATTCTCTCACCAGAACAAAAGCCGAACAAAGTGATTGGTAATATTCTCCAGTGTTTGAAGTATGGTAGCCGCCTGGGGTGGTTTCTTGACCCTGATGATCTGAGTATTTTGGTATTGTTGCCAGATCAGCAACCAGAGTTACTTCAAGGAGAAGATTATTTACCAGTTTTAGAAGAAGTTGAACTGACACTAACTGTTAATCAAGTTTATGGATGGTTAAAAATGCTGGCAAATAGCAGCGATCGCTTACTTTCTAATTAATTTGTGGCTAGACTTTGGAAACTGCGATCGCACTTATATCGGCTTTTCGATCAAACAAAATTCGTGGTTTCAGTAAGATTCGCAACATTAATAAAAATGAACCAAATTCTCTTGGTGCATTCTGGCTTTTCCACTGTCCTGGACGACAAAATAACATTTCTATCAAGTGGCGATGTTGACTCAAATTTACTGATTCAAACCGGACGCGCACTGTGGGAAATTCATTATTAAACCCTGTACGCACAATTTCACCAGCCAAATGGAGATTCTCTTCGATAATTTCAATGTGTACTAGCTGACTTGTAAATAACTTTTCGCTGGGTAGCTGAGTCAGAGCAACTTCAGCACCTACTTCCGAAATCATTGTAGTCACACCCCATAAATTTTGCTTACCAATTTTTAATCGCGCCACTCGTCGCAAATCAAACCATTCATAAACATCTCTTCTCGGAGCATCTAGCAAAATCAACAAAGCAATGCCAATCATGAACAAATTATAAGCACTCCATAACCAACCTAAGCCTATACCTTTAATTCCTTGAGCAACTTCCGGCGGTACTGAAGTAGCCCACATTCCTTGAACCATACTCAGACCGAGATTACGCCACAAGCTAATAGCAGTAGCGACAAATAGAATAATTAAAGGTAAGGCTAAATTCCAGTTGAAAATATAGCGATCGCTTGCGATCCCTTTAGGTGTGACTTTAAACCCTTTGGAGAAAGGATTCAGCATAACTTTTATTACAGTCAGTGCTAAAGGACAACATAGCAATAGAGAGTATACATCTGATAATAAAGCTGAACGCGAACGATGATTTAACCAACTAAATACTGTAAAGCTTACCAAATAAGAAGGGAGGATGAAATACACTATCTCTGCTAACGTTGCTCGAATAGGAATCACACCTAAAAACGAATAAGCTAACGGCATAATCAGAAAATAAACGCGGGATATCGGACTAAACCAACTTAATAATCCCTCGAAATGAGCTAACCTTTGAAAGATATTTAATCCGGGAATAGTTAAAGGGTTAGATTTAATAAAAAACGCTTGCAGTGTACCCTGTCCCCACCTTAATCGTTGAACAGCATAAGCAGCAATATTTTCTGCTGCTAAACCAGCGCTTAATTTTTCATTTAAATAAATCAATTGGTAGCCTTGAGCAGTTATCCGAATTCCTGTAAAATAATCTTCGCTTAACGACTCAGTTACAAAACCCCCAGTTTCTTCCAAAGCACTGCGGCGGACGACGAAGGAAGTACCGGCACAAATCACGCTACCTGTGACATCGCGTAGTGGTTGAATTAGTCGATAAAATACTTCTTCGTCTGAGGTAATAACATTTTCTAATCCGAGATTATGGGCTACAGGATCAGCGTTGTAGAAGCTTTGAGGCGTCTGTACGAGGGCGACTTTCTCATTTTGAAAGAAGCCCACAGTGCGGGTGAGAAAGTTTTTTGTGGGGACAAAATCGGCATCAAAAACCACAATTAACTGACCTTGACTTGTGGCGATCGCATGATTCAAATTTCCAGCTTTAGCATAATTGCTATCGGGTCGTGTTACATAGTTACATCCTAATTCTGCTGCTAGACTTTGAACTTCTGGACGCCTGGTATCATCCAAAAGGTAAATTTTTTTATTTGCATACTCCAGGGCTTGACAACCAATAATCGTACGTCGCAGAATAAATACTGGCTCGTTGTAAGTTGGTATTAAAACATCCACCGATGGGAGAAAGTTACCATGAATCACAGCTAATGATTTTTCGTCTGCCTCACGGTGTCGGTCTTTGACATTCAACATGAAAAATAGTTGAATAACATTACCCACGAGCAATGTCATTTCCATGAAGAACAACCCTAGACTAAACACCCCATTTAATGGATCTACAACATTCAGAGTAGAGAGCGATCGCCAAAGAACATAACGTAAAATGATAGTAATTAAAATTCCTACCACTAGCCGTCGCGACCAAACACGAGGCTGAGGCGAAATTTTCATGACTAAAAATACGGTTAATAGTAGCAAAACAGTAGGTGAAAGTAGATATTCAGACTTGACTCTTGGCACTTCTAACCACATTGGTGGTTGTTGTTGTAGAGTATTAACTTGAGAAAAGATTCTTGCAATTGTGCCTTCACCAGCAAACCATGCTGTAACGAAGATAGCGGATAATAAAACGATACCCAATAAAATCAGCGTTGCTGTTCTAAATTGAAAAACTCTCTTGGAAACAAGAGATTGAAAAGATTTATATCTAAGCTTTGATACTCTTATTTCGCGCTTATGCACCTAAAACTCTCCTGAAAACCAAGAATTTTGTCTGATTATTGTGATGTACTTTTAAAAAATGTTACCAAATAATCATAATAATATTATATTGTAAAAGAATAAAAATTTGTACTATTTAATACATGGCTTTACTGTTTGCGTAAATCATGATATTTTATATAGTCTCAGGCTATTTATTTTTAATTAGCTAAAAATAGCAAGAATAAGAGTAATACACAAAAAAATTGAACCAATGGCCATAACTTACTAAAAATTTAAACAAATAGAAGTGGCTGGCCACATTTAAGAAATGTCATATCTAAACCATTACATTGAGGATGTTTGAAGACTCCTCTTATCGGTAGCAAAAAGTTCTAGATCCCCTACAAATAATTTTATTTTTTAAAGGGTGTTGTATGCAAATAACCGATTTTTTAGGACTTTTACATCCGGCGATCGCAATTGTTTTTGTATTTCCACTCATTGGTATAGTGGTTAATTTTGCTTGGCAAACACGCCAACGCCGTTTGCAAATATTAGCTAGAAATCAAAGCAAAATTCCGCCAATAGTTGGTTCTGAACACAGACAATTAGGTCAATGGCTAACAAGTGCAGTTGTAGGATTAACTTTACTAGGCTTATCTTACGCCATTGGCAAAAATATTCTCAAAAATCAATTATGGAATAAAGTACCTTTCCAAGTTGTGTTTATCTTGTTGATGTTTGCTGCAACTATTGCCTGTTTAGTAATGCTTTATCAGGCAAAGCAGAAACTATGGCGAGCAGTTTTTGCAACTTTAACAGGTGCAGGTTTAGTAATTTTAGGCTGTCAGGATGGGGTATTTCGCCGCACAAATGAGTGGTATTGGTCACATTATTATATTGGCATTACCGCAGCACTGCTGATGATTTTTTCATTAGCGATTGTTCAAGAGATTTACTCTGATAAATCTCATCGTTGGCGCACCGTCCACACAATTTTAAATTGCATTGCTTTGTTACTATTTATCGGACAAGGTATGACAGGGACACGAGATTTACTAGAAATTCCTCTGAGTTGGCAAGAACCTTATATTTATCAATGTGATTATGTTAATAAAACTTGTCCGACACCAAATTCTCAACCGGCAAAGTAAACCGAATCAAATAACAAATACTCCATTTTTATGGTGCATTTGAGAATTCTTTACTTGAGATAAATCAGCAGATTTAATCCAGGAATTGTGCGGGAAAGAGTCCACAAAACTAGGGTAATGTAAATTACACCCAAACTCCATTGATACCAAGCCAGTG
Organism: aff. Roholtiella sp. LEGE 12411; assembly: GCF_015206995.1. Lineage (GTDB taxonomy): Bacteria > Cyanobacteriota > Cyanobacteriia > Cyanobacteriales > Nostocaceae > Komarekiella. Next base: position 22,584 of record NZ_JADEXR010000030.1, read on the forward strand.
CAGAGATAATACCAGGTAGGTGTTCGTCTCGTAGACGAATATCGTTAAAGCCTAATTTAACTAGATTATTGAGGCTAAAGTCATAGTAACTGAGCCAGTTCCAGCGGCGATTCCATAATAGAGGCATATATCGCTCGCGGAAAGTCTCATTTCTAGGAATAACTGGTAAGCGCCCAATTAATAATCGTAATTGTCGAAATGTGCCATCTTCTGTAAAGTAGGAAACGTTCATTAAGTCGTGATAACGACCTTGTTGATAAAGTTGGAATAATAAAGCTACTGGTATAGGAACAATGATCATTAAAAGACACCCTAGTGTGAGCCAAGGTTGTTCGGCATTACGAAAGATAGCTAATAAGCTAAAGAATGTTAAAAAGCTAAAACTAATTAATATCGAAGTGGTTTCATAGTATGTAGGGATAATTGGTACAGGATGCAGACGGCGATAGCGATCCACCAGCCAAAATAGCAAACCAAAGTAAGCGATCGCTAATCCTCCCACACCAAACACTAACCAAAAATCTGTACCATAGCCACTCAACAGCAGTAGTATACTTAACGCCAACCAACTCCAAGCTTGCAGTAACCACGCACCAGGGGAAAGAGGTTCGGTGACAACTAAGCGATCGCTCAGCTGCATGTATTTTTCTAAATCAATGTCTGCTAAAGTCAGTAACTCGCTGCTGTTGCGAAACGATTGGACTCGACGGCGATGGGCGATCGCTTCTGCTTGAGTTTTAGAAAAACCCAGATTAATCAAACTTGCAATAGTTGCACTATTAATATTTGTAGCCATTAAACTGCGGTTTAACTCTGTCAGGCGCAGCTGTTGTTTAGTGTACTCCAGTTGATTTGCATCAGTAACTTGCTGCTGCTGACGAAAATTTTGTCCCAAATTACGCAAGACGTTTTGATTACCTTGCAACGTCGGTATGCAAAACATCTTACCAATTTGACCGGGATTGCCTAAAATTTTCGCTTGATTAGAGTTAAAAGTTAAACCAGGTACACTTAAATAAGCTTCCGTGGTAAACCTCGCATCGCTAAAGTCTGCTTGGTTGAGAATGCTTGCACCACGCAGATTTACAGGTTGGTTAAATTCCGCTTCCCGAAAGCTCACAGCTTGTTCAAAAGTTACTTCTATGAGGAGCAACTGATTGAAACTAGCTTTAGTAAACTGGGCTTGATTAGAAAAGCGCACATCAGAAAAATCTGCATGATCTTGCCATTGCACTCTACTAAATTTAGCCAATTGCTTAAAACTTGCTTGGTTAAAGTTCGCAAGATTTATAAATATACTGCCTTGGAAATCAGTGGTTTCTTGAAATTGGGTTTGTTTAAAATTAGCCTTGTCAAAAAAAACACTGCTTTGAAAATTGCTTGGTTGCCGGAAATTAGTATTGGTAAAGTTGACGGGACGACTGAATCTGGTTTCAGTCCAGTTAGTGGGTTGGAGAAAGGTAGCGTTTTGGGCATCCACAGACTGAAGAAAGAATGTATTGAGAAACTTTACTTCTCCATTGAAGCGAGTTTGCACCAGTGTCAACGCACCACGGAAGACCGTAATTTCACTGACTGGAGTTGACTGAGTTCCCAAAAGCGATCGACAGTCTTTTGAGTTGGGTAAAGCGATTGTAAGTGACTGCAAACATACAAAGCGCAAGCGTTCCAGTTGTTCTTGTTCAGTTGCAGTGAAAATAGGGGCGTAAACGCCCCGCAGCTTGTCGCCAGAAATCCCTTGGGCATAGAGGGGTGTTCTTAAACCCAAATCGCTACCCACAAAATCCCCCTGAATCAAAGAATAGCTGAGGTCTAAACCCAGAGATTTTGCATTTAATTCCTTTCGCAACAATTGGTAAAAAGCATCACGGAAACTGAGATTTTCTGGACGCAAATCAATCACCATTTGCCGCAAATCCACCGTCAAATTGCCTTCACGGAGCATCGGTGTACGTAAACGCTCTTGCAACAATTCCAGAGTTAAGGGTGTGCGTTCTGGTTGTGCCTGTACTGCCCAAGCTGGTGGCGTCAGGCAGAGTAAAATTAATAAAACGCAGAGGCAACACAAAGGTACACAGAGGGTTTTCTCAGCGTTCCTCTGCGCCTTCCTCAGCGTTTCTCTGCGTTTAAAAAATAATTTTTCCAAATCTACTGTAAATCATTCATCGCTAATCAGCAGAACAATTTTACCCGTGATAGACCCACTTTCAAGTAATTGATGCGCTTTAGCCGCTTCTTTTAGCGGAAACTTATGACTAACGTGGATTTTTAACTTACCCTGATCAACCAAAGTAGCAGATTGTTCGAGAATTTCTGCATGGTGCTGAAGACTCTCCTCCAATCCTAGCAATGCTGGTGTCAGCATTAATTCTAAATTAATGCGGAGGTTACGCATTCTGGCATTTTTCCAAACAGTATTGGCATCTGGTTCGAGAATCGTCACAATATCGCCATATACCCGCACCGCTGGGAAAGTTTTATCAAAGGTTTCTCCACCTACAGTGTCAAAAGCCAAGTCTACGCCTTCCCCATTAGTCCAATCTAAAGCTGCTTGTACAAAGTCTGTTTGTTTGTAAAAAATTACCTGGTCAGCACCGAGTTGTTTGACGAAATTAGCCTTTTCCTCAGAACTCACAGTAGTAGATACACTAGCACCTTTAAGTTTCGCCAATTGAATTGCTACATGACCGACACCACCAGCACCCGCATGAATCAAAACCTGTTCTCCAGGTTCCAATCGTCCTCGTTCATACAAAGCTTCCCAAGCGGTGATTAATACCAAAGGCGCTGCTGCTGCTTCCGCGAAGGAAATGGAAGCGGGTTTGGGCGCCACAAACCGCTCATCGACAACGGTATATTCTGCGTAATTGCCTTGGTGTCCGCCCAAACCGCCATAGCAAAAATATACCTCATCTCCTGGCCGAAAACGCTGAACACCAGCCCCTACTGCTTCAACAATACCCGCACCATCACATCCTAAAATTGCAGGTATGCGATCGGGGTAGAAAGTCCCTCGACTACGAAGTTTAGTATCAATGGGGTTAATTCCAGCCGCTATCAAGCGTACTAAAACAGTATTCCCCACAGGAATAGCAGGGTTTGGTACTTCCTGCATTTGCAGAACTTCAGGACTTCCAGCTGCTGTCATTACGACTGCTTTCACGACTCTTTCCTCCTGGCTCCTAGATCTACGCTCATTTGCAACTTTAGCGTAATGAGGACATGGAGCTATGTTTAAGGGCAAACTGTGTAGGCGTAGCCCGTCGTAGACATCGCGCTAAGGTTATAATCAATGTGCATTTGAATGTACACTTGTTTATATGCCAAAGTACTTGACTATTACAGAAGCTCGACGACAACTATTAGATTTGCCGGATGATTTGAAAGATCAGCCAGTTATTATCACTAAGCATGGTAAGCCAGTAATGGCAGCACTTAGCTTTGAGCAATTTGAATCTTTGTTAGAAACCTTGGCGATCTTATCTGATCGTGAGTTCGCTCATCAGCTAGAGCAAAGTATAGCTCAAGCGGAACAGGGAAAAACTATTAGCTGGAAGGAAGTAAAAGCCAAGCTTGGACTCTGATACAACGCAAGCCGTCAATATAGAGTATGAAATTCAGCTAACACCACTAGCCTTAGAAATGCTGACTAGCGTGAAGGATCAGCGTCACCAAAAATCTCTGAGCGATCGCATCGATAAACTTAAGATCGATCCAGACAAACAGGGAAAACCGCTAGTTGACAAGCTGAAGGGATATCTCAGCGTTCGGGCTGTAGGGCAACGCTACCGGATTATTTATAAAGTAGAAGTTGAGAGAGTAGTGGTTTTAGTAGTTGGGGTAGGACTGCGGAAAGAGGGTGACAAAGGAGATATTTATACACTATTGCAGAAATTGTTAGAGGAATAAGCTATGCCTAATATCGCGCCTTTATCGCTTTCAAAGGTTTTAAATAAGCGCAGATGTTAATTGCTGATTTTATCTCTAATAAAAAAATAAAAGCCGTGGAAATTTAGAATATTCCACGGCTTTTTAGTGTGGTGTGAGGAGACTTAACTACATATCATCATAAATCTATCTAGCTATAAGTGATGTATACATAACAGAATTCGTAACAAAATTTTCCTTTGATGACATAAAGACATTGTTGAACAATCAATCAAAATTTAAAATCAATTGACCTTTTAGCTGGCTTTAGAGCAAAGCACCACCACAACTGGAACCACATCCCGCAGTACAACCATAGCAATAAGGGGCTGTTTGTATCTCATTAATCAAGTTTAAACTGCCAGCTTCCAGTAGTTTAGCAACTGTTAGAGGTTCACCATTGTGAGTTTTCGCAGGAAGATTCATCATCTGGTTAAAGTCACAATCATATACATTGCCCAGATAGTCAATTGAAAGTTCATTGCGACACATTAAATGTTCAACTGTACTGGGATTAAAATGTGACTCTAAAAACTGCAAATAGCTGGTGTAAAGTTTTTTCCGCTCTAAATGCATTTTAGTTCTGCCAACTGGTAGGTTGGTAATGGTGAAGAGGTTGTTAAACACAATCTTAAAATGTTCTTGTAAGAACATTTTGTAATCTCGTTCTAGGGTTGTCTGTTCCGGAGCCAAGGAAAATTTTTCACTTGTGGGCAACTGGGGATTGTAAACCAAGTCTAAAATTAAATTTGGCTCTTTGCCATAACCAAGTTGATTAAGCCATTGCAAAGCTTTGACTGAACTATCAAAAACACCTATACCGCGCATCTTGTCAACATTATCTGCTAGGTAGCAAGGCAGAGATGCAACTATTTTTACTTGATGTTTAGCACAGTATTCTGGTAAATCACCAAATTCATCCTCAAAATAAATAGTCAAATTAGACCGGACAATTACCTGTTTTCCTGTTAACTTTGCTGCTTCTACTAATGGCTTAAATCCATAATTCATTTCTGGTGCGCCACCCGTTAAATCAACAATTTGGATTTCAGGGAATCTGTGGATTACCTCAATCAGCTGTTGGCAAATTTCTGGGGAAAGTTCTTCTGTGCGTTTTGGACTAGCTTCGACATGACAGTGGGTACAAGCAAGGTTGCAGCGTTTACCCAGATTAATCTGTAAAACAGTAATTTCCTTTTTTGTCAAAGATGAATTAAGTTTGTGTTTGAATGGCGTAATAGATTTATCTAGTTGAGTTATTGATTTAGTCTGCATTGGTCATTATTCCTTAAATATTAGTAAGTAGCTAGGCGTAAATAAATAAAAGTAAGAACTTTAGTCCTGATAATCCCTGTTTTGAGCGATAAATCGCTCTCTCCGAGACGCTACGCGTAGCTTGCTTCCCCAAAGGGGTACACTACGAACTAGAATTTTATTTATTTATATGTTTAATTATACCTACCTACTTAAAAGTCTACCTAATTGGTCTAACCTTGCAATAATCTGTAGGTTATTCCACTAATAATTGCGGCCGTTGGTAAAGTGAAAATCCACGATAGCAGTATCTGGTAAAAAACCCGCTTGTTGGCTTTTTTAGTAATCAGTCCTACTCCAAAGATGGAACTAACAGAAACGTAAGTGGTAGAAATAGGAAGTCCCAATTGAGTAGCCGCAATAACTAAAACTCCAGTTACCATATTGGCTGATAAGCCCTGAGTTTTATTCATTGAAATAATTTTTGTACTCATGGTTTCGGCAATATTTTGGGAGTTAAGTAAACCTCCCAGCGCTATTGCTATTACTATAGTGATCATTGCTCCCTGAATCGAGAAAGATTCAATAATCAAAATGAGTGAAACAATCTTGGGAGTGTGATTCAAGCCTCTGGCAAAACTGATTATACCAGCGCTCATAAAATGACAAGTATCAATCATTTTTGGATTAACTGATAAGCTCCATTTGCAATTGATATAGTTAGATAAGCTGTAAATTCCTGCTCCCAGAAGAATAGCGATAATAGGACTTAGTAATAAAGGCAAAATGAAGGAATTTCCCAAAGCTGCAAAATTAACTTTGAGTCCAATCACTACTAATCCAGGGCCAATAAGCGCACCTGTTAAACTGTGAGTTGTGGAAATAGGAAATCCTGTAAGAGTAGCAATGAGGACTGTCAACCCAGCAGCGATCGCTACTGCAATATGAAACTCTGATGTATTAGCGATCGCATCTGGTACTATTCCTCTGCCAGAGAAGTTTTGAAGTAGTTTATTTGCCAAAAAAATCGAAGCGATCGCACCAGCCGAAGTTGTAAAAGTAGCCCACAAAATCGCTGTTTGGTAGCTAGTCGTTCCACTACCAAACAGCGTTGCTACACCTTTAAAGTTGTCATTGGCACCATTTGAGTAAGCTAAAAAAAGCGTAGCTAGAAATAGACTGATACTGATTAACAACATTTTAAATATTCGGAGTTAACAGCAGCCACCGCCACTATAGTACCAGGTTGAATCGGTAATCATTATTTCTGCTGGCTTTAGAGACCCAAGCTTAGCTGCGGTTTTGTCACACACGGCTGCGGGGATACCACGCTGAAGCAGATGGCCTGCTGAGTCGTCAAATAAGGGTTCTGTACCAGCATAAATTGCTGTTTTACCAGTGAAAATACAAGCACCGTCTTCGGGAATAGCAACTTTAAAAGAAACAGAATCGAGACTTTCTAGAAGTAAATTTTCTTCTAAGTTATAAGTCTGGGAATCTAGCAGACGATAAGGGCGACGAGCACGAATTTCAACTTGACCAAAACCAGCATTTATAATAAGTTGAGTATACTCTTCGTAGGTAAGAGCGCCTGATAAACACATGGCTCTTAGCCGCTCATCTTGTTGTAAATGTGCTGGAATTGGACGAGTAGCAATTGGATCGCTCATCTGTAAGCGTCCACCTGGTTTTAATATCCGATATGCTTCTTTTAGAGCACGCGTTAAATCTTCTGGTTCAAAGATGTTGAAAAGGCAATTTTGTGCCACGATATCGACGCTAGCATCAGCAACAGGTAGATGAAAGGCATCACCATCGCAAATTTCTACAAAGCTGGTGTCAAACCAGGGATTTTCCTGAGCAGCAATTTCCAAGTTACGTGTAGCAGCTTCCCGCATGGCTGCAACAGGTTCAACAGCGATTACAGCACCTGCATAGCGAGAAAAGTAAGCGAATTGCAATGCTTCTAAGCCACCGCCAACACCGACATACAGCACAGTAGGTTGGTTTCCTAGCTCGGTAGGGTGAACGGTAGTACCACAACCATAGTTCATTTCCTGCATTGGCACAGGAATTTTCAGTCCTGGTAGTTGCAGGGGTGTACTTTGGACGCAACAAAGTCCAACTTGTGGTGTTTGGGCGACTTCGCCATAGAATTGCGCTGCTGTTTCTAAATAAGTCATTGCAGTTCTAACGTTGTGTGTTGTCGTAGAGAGTTAGCTTTGTGCATCCTAGTATAGTTAACTCTGAGTTAGATAAGTTTTTCCTAAAATTACCAAAATCCCCAAACTCTGCTAAAAATTGGAGTTTGGGGACAGTATTTTTTGGATAAGTACTAAATACAGGACTTACGCAAGTGTCATATTTTTAACGCCAGAGGTTGTCCAGAGTCAAAGGTCAAAAGTCCAAAAAACCTTGATTTTTGACCCTTGACCCTTGACTCTCATACCAGAAGTCTTGTGTGCCAGTTGCGTAAGTCCTATAATAATCTCCCTTGTAGTCTGGAAGAAGGTGAGCCAGCGCCAAGGGGATTTCTCCTATTAGCGACGTAGGAGCGTCACCCCGAAGGGATTAGGGTGGGAAGGTTTGATTCACCTTTTACCCCTCCAAAAAATATGAGGTTTGGGGTTCTGCGCGATTCCTAAAGTTAATCACACAGCACGTAGCCTACACCACGCACAGTTTGAATGAGGCGCTTTTCGTTATTAGTTTCGAGTTTTAGGCGCAGGTAGCGAATGTAAACCTCGATGATGTCGGAATCACCCATAAAGTCGTCGTAATTCCAAACTTTCTCTAAAATGCGATCGCACGTAATTATCTGTCGTGGATGAGCAAGTAAATATTCCAGTAAGTCAAATTCTTTGGCGGTTAACTCAATGAACCGATTACACCGATACACTTCCCGCGTGCGACGATTTAAGCTCAGATCTTCAAATTCTAAGATATCTGCGGCGTCTGCTTCCTGGGATCTTCGCAGATGAGTGCGGACTCTAGCTAGTAATTCTTCAACGCTGAAGGGTTTAACTACGTAATCATTAGCACCAGCATCTAAGCTGGCAACGCGATCGCTCACTTCATCTTTGGCGGTTAATAGAATTATCGGCACTTTATCACCACTACTTCGCAGACGGCGGCAAATTTCCAACCCCGACAAACCGGGCAACATCCAGTCTAAAATTACTAAATCTAGATGTAACTCCCGCGCTGCGGTGAGTGCAGTTAATCCATCGTAGGCGACACTGACTTGATAGCCCTCATAAGTCAGTTCCAATTCGACAAATCTAGCCAGTTTGACTTCATCTTCAACCAGTAAGATGTGCGTCATGATAATGTTAATGATTTCAGCAGGGTGTGGTAAGCAAAAATACGGTCTAGAAACACTTTAGATACGTGCTAGCTGCTAAATAGCCAGATATCTAAATTAGGTGTACGTTAGCTTAGTATAAACCTGAGTTAGTAACAACCGTAAATCTACAATTACCAATAGCTGGTTGACTCACAAGAGACTTTAACTGGCTATTAACAGTAAACTGTGACATCTTCACCGCATTCATCGGCAAGATAACACAAAGCTTTAAAACGCAGACTCACCACTTGCTCATAAAGCGGATTCAATTTACACATTGGTGGAATGTGGAATAGCTTCCGACTAAATACTGTAATATCTCGTTCAAACGGACATTGAGCAGGAATGGCCTTGCATAAGAAATGAGCTAGTTTGGAATTATGAATTTCTATTGCTTCTAACCATTCGCGGACTGGATGCAGTAGGTCGTTGTGTAAGTAGATTTGAGTAAAGCTTGTCATAATTACTCACCTTATCATTCAGAATTACAAAGTTGTTAGGTTTGTTGAGTTTGATCTCTATAAATGTATACAGTTGGTTTATTTGGTTTTATGCAATGATTGTTTGTTCCTTGGTTTTAGCTGCATACTCTTGTTTTTAGGAACCAACTTAACTACACATTCAAGTACCAGAATTCCAGATATAGGATTCCTATTTTATTTTGGAAAAAACTGCATACACCTCTAACTCCCTTTTTTCCCATTCCCCATTCTCTATCCCCTATCCCCCATTCGGTGTCTCTACGAGTCAGTTCACGAATCAAATCGGATTACTATAATTTGCTCTGTTATTTTAGGTATGACCGGGATAATACATAAAAACTACGGGAATTTTAATCAGCTTTTTACCTAATTCAGATAATCTAAACTTACCCTGGAGCGATCGCGGTAAGTCCTCAAAAGAAATTGGCACAAACCTAAAGCGACTATAAAACTGCGCTAGTTGTTCACCTAGACATTCAAGATACAGTGGTTGAGTCGCCGTGTTGATCAAATGCTGCGCGAGAAAAGTACCCAAACCGCGACTTCTCCAACCAGGTGCAACCACTAAACTACCAAGTTCTTGTGCTTTTAAGAAATTACGTAGCTGTCCGCAAGCTACTATCTCTCCATGGCATTCAATTACCCAGAATTGCTGCCAACGTAATTGAGTTGGGTCAAGTTTAGCTGAAAACACCGACAATATAATTGACCACTTATCCGCAGATGTTGCCTTGCGGAGAACACACCCAGTTGGTAATGATAAATCGTGCTGTTTCATTAATGACATGATTAACCTTGGTATTAAAAACTACAGGTTATTCTTTTTACGGTAGTACTGTGAATATTTGACAGTCAATATCGGCTGATAATTAAGCAATTACCAAGGAATCTTGGCATATAATCACTTCAAACTGTTTCAAGTTCTCCCTTAACTGCTGGAACTGTTCATACTTCAACAACCTCTGGTTTATGCATTCTTAAAAGCAGATATGAGTAGTACTAAACAATACTTCCGATAGAGAGATCAATCAGCCATAACTAGATTCTAGATAGATGAACTCGCCCTTCCTATTTTCTTAGAATAATGCCAAAGACTAAATGATTTTTAGGAGAATAATAATGGCTGAAGAAAAACAATCTGATAATCAAGGTACTACACCCAGCGCTTCTGGTGGTTATCAAACCCCCATCGAAGAGAGTATCCGCAAAACAGGCGATGCTGAAAAGAATGATGCTAAACCCACTGCTACACCAGAAGCACCAGGAGAAGACTCTGTAGCAGGTAGCCCCAATCAAGGAACTGAGTCACGTTAATTGGTTTAGAATGTCCCAATTGCAAATGATCTAAATTGGGTGTTTTTTCGTGACTATATTCAGTAACTTTAGAGTGGATTATTGTAGTTGATATTACAATTATTCACTCATTTTTGTTGGTGTTAATTGAATGGAGCTAAGCGGATTCGAACCGCTGACTTCCTCAATGCCATTGAGGCGCTCTACCAACTGAGCTATAACCCCTCAAGTCCTAATAGGTAAGCTGTTAAGCTTTTTAATTAGTTCTATGAAACTGTTTTTACCTTTACTAGTATGCAAGTTTATGCAAGTTAAGTCAAGACAACTATATTGAAAAACGTGGCGTTGCTGAATGAAAAAGCAGGGGGAAAAATCACGCCACTTGCGGGTGAGGTTTCAACCAACTCTTAAAAGGAGCAAGGGAGCTTTCACGCCACTTGCGGGTGAGCCTTGTACCTTTAGTTCCCCCTGCCCCCTCCCCCTGCCTCTTATCAAAATATGAATCAGGCGATCGCAGCAACGCCGAAAAACTCAACACTCGGCACTCATAAAAGTCCTGCTGACTCATACAGTCGTTTAAGCATTGCTGTAATCTTTGCACCATAATTTACATCTGCTGCCCAGCGCCCTGATAGCTGTTCGATTAATGGTGCAACACCGCGAGTGACAAAGCGAAACCGTGGATCTACTACTTCTTGCACTAAAGGTTCTAAACTAGCATAAGCTTTTAAATGTTGGATGTGCGCCCTCACACCAATTCTGGCACTTTCAAAAGACGCAGCCTCCACACCACCACCAATTGCGCCTAAGCCTGCAAAGTTATTTTGCTCAGGTCTAATACTGCCGCCAAAGCGTAAAAAACCAGTTTCTACAGACATTTGGCAAAAAGCAATGTCATAGTTCACCCCCTCGATACCTGCTTCTTCCCGATAGAGTTTTGGGATGTCAGGAAATTTTACCAAGGCATTTTCATGATTGTTTCTCAGGAATAGTTGCAACTGCACTTCCGAGGTATTACCGTTTGACATCACTCGATCCAATTGACCAGGACAAACTACCAAATTGGATCGCAAGCTGACAGTAAGAGTTGCAGCATCCCAACTAACTGCAACATTAAAATCTCTCAGTTCGATCGCTTTAACATATACTATTTTGCGATAGGTAATCCGGCGAACATTAGACGCTTTCGATAGGTCAATCCGCAAGCGATCTACTAAATCAATAGGTATATAAGCATTACCATTAATCAGCACCCCTTGCTCTAAGTAATTTTGCCCGTTGATATTGATATTAATTGCCATATAAGTCGGTTCTTCAGGAGTTCCGGGACTGGGGTCAATCACCCGACTCCAAGATGCCAATCCATCAGAAATTCCCAAAGCAAAATCGCGGCGACGAGTTTGCAGCAAAGCGCGATCCTCTGGACTGCTAAGAAAACCGACTTGCATCGACAAAGAAGGAAGTGTTGTCCGGCGACAGAATGCCAAACTACCTAAGCCACTATCTGTATCTGGTTTAACTCCCCGATTTGGTAATTGGGGTACGCGGCGTAATAATCCCATTAGCAACAGTTCAGCATTGCTCTTGCGCTCATTATTGTTGGTAATGTAGAAGACGCTAGCCCCACGCACAGAAGGACTGTTAGCGGCATCAGATTCAATTTCTAACGCTATATCACCCCGACGACTACGGGAATTTATCCAAGCAATAGTTTGGGCGGCGCTCAGATCATCAGGGACTGACAAAACTTCAAAAATCCTTGCCCTCAGTTCTGTGACAATTAAATCCCGTAGTAGAATCATTTCTCTAGCTTCAGTTGTATCACCTGCGATCGCACCTGGATCAATTCCTCCACCTTCCTTGCCTCCGTGAGCTGCCGAAATAAAAATACGTCCCATTTTCAGTATTTCCTCTGATAAAATTAAGTGTAAGCAGTTATATAGATCATTCTTGGTCTAGCAACAAGAATATAATAGCCATCAAAAGTCCTTTGTCGTTTGTCCTTTGTTATTTCTCTAAACTTGAGGATTGAGAATTGGGGAACACGTGGCGCTCTTTGGGGATTAGGGGCGAAGGGGCAATATCGCATCTTAATATCTCAAGTTTGCGCGTTCCATCAAAACCTTTTTAAGTGACTGGACGTATCACACGAATTAGTTTTTCCTTGCAACGGTTCTTCTGCTGTCACAGCATCATCTATCCGTGCTGCAAACTGTTCCCAATTACGATTGTTCGTGCAAACAATAATGCCGAAGTGGTTAGAATTACGACGATGCAAACGGATAAAATCCAGGACTTACGCAAGTGTCATATTTTTAACGCCAGAGGTTGTCCAGAGTCAAAGGTCAAAAGTCCAAAAAACCTTGATTCTTGACCCTTGACCCTTGACTCTTATACCAGAAGCCTTGTGTGCCAGTTGCGTAAGTCCTGAAATCATGTCTGTTGATAGTTAATATCGAGCGTTTTTGACTTGTAGCAAATTCCAGCACTTCGTCATCAGCTATACCTTGGTCTGCTTTTCCTGCTTCTTGGACTGTCAAAACATCATGCCCCAAAGTACGTAATAATTGCACAATTGGAAACGGAAATTGCTCATCTGCGTAAAACCGTGCCATCGACTAGGCTACCTCATTACGCTCAATTGCCAATTCGATTTCATTGGGGTTAGCTTCTGCATATATCCAAGCATTAGCTAAATCTGTAGCTGTAATGGTTGGATAGCTCGTCAAAAGGTCAGCATCACTATATCCAAGATGGCGAGCTTCCACAAGTACCCAGACGGGAATACGAGTTTTAGCAATGCGAGCCTCTCCACCACAGACTTTAGGAGTTTTCTCAATTCCTTGCCAATTGTTGCCGAGACTTTGAGCAAGTAACTGTATAGCCTGCAATTTTTCACCAGGACTGAGGGCAAGAAGTTGTTGTTCTAACTCTTTGAGTGTCACGGATGTAAATCCTCTGATGTTTTGGAAGGCTAGATTTACAATTTTATCAATTGCTAAGTTTATTCGAGTTACCATCTGAATAGCTTGAGGAAAAATAACACTCGTTTATCAGCCAGTTTGCAATAAGCATAAATGCCGCAATTTTGGCAAAGTAATCCTTGACAGGTGAATTGAAGATTGCGGCAAAATATAATCAATTATGAATAATAACTAAATATGCAAATCCCGCGCTTGCACCCAGATACCATTGAAGAAGTTAAACTACGAGCTGACATTGTAGATGTCGTCTCAGAATACGTAGTTTTACGCAAACGAGGGAAAGATTTCGTCGGTTTATGCCCCTTCCACGATGAGAAAACTCCTAGTTTCACCGTCAGCCAGACTAAGCAAATGTACTATTGCTTCGGCTGTCAAGCTGGAGGAAATGCCATTAAGTTTGTAATGGATTTGGGAAAGCGCCAATTTGCGGAAGTAGTACTGGATTTAGCGCGGCGTTATCAAGTACCTGTACAAACCCTGGAACCAGAACAAAGGCAAGAATTACAGCGTCAGCTATCTTTGCGTGAGCAGTTATATGAAGTTCTGGCTTCGACGGCACATTTTTATCAACACGCCCTTAAACAATCTCAAGGGCAAAAGGCAATGCAATATTTGCAATCCAACCGCTATCTTAAGGAAGAAACTATTAAGCAGTTTGGCTTAGGTTATGCCCCCGCAGGTTGGGAAACTCTCCATCGCTATTTGGTGGAAGATAGACGCTACCCAGCGCAACTGCTGGAAAAAGCGGGATTGATTAAACCCCGAAAAGAAGGGGGCGGTTATTATGATGTGTTTCGCGATCGCCTGATGATTCCCATCCGCGATGTCCAAGGGCGGGTGATTGCTTTTGGTGGTAGAACTCTCACTGATGAGCAACCTAAGTATTTAAATTCACCCGAAACCGAACTTTTTAGTAAAGGTAAAACATTATTTGCCCTTGATCAAGCCAAAGGTGGGATTTCCCAACTCGATCAAGCGGTGGTGGTAGAGGGATATTTTGATGCGATCGCTCTCCACGCTGCTGGTATTACCAACGCTGTCGCCTCTCTCGGTACTGCTTTAAGCTTGGAACAAGTGCGACAGATATTACGCTACACTGAATCGAAGCAATTGGTACTCAATTTTGACGCTGATCAAGCCGGAACTAATGCCGCAGAACGAGCGATCGGCGAAATTGCCGAACTGGCATATAAAGGCGAAGTTCAGTTAAAGATTCTCAACCTACCCAATGGCAAAGATGCGGATGAATACTTGTATAGCCACACCCCAGAAGACTATCACCAACTGTTAGTAAATGCGCCACTTTGGCTAGACTGGCAGATTCAGCAAATTATTAAAGACCGCGACTTAAAACAAGCTACTGATTTTCAGCAAGTAACTCAACAGATAGTAAAGTTACTCAAAAATATAGCTAACAGCGATACTCGTAATTATTATATTTCTTACTGTGCAGAAATACTCAGTTTAGGAGATACCAGACTTATACCTCTACGAGTCGAAAATCTATTAACTCAGATTGCTCCAACTGCGGTGGCTACATACTCTAAACCAGTGTCAGCAAAGAAAGCATGGGGAGGTAGTGTTTCCCCATCTCCAATCCCTAGCGATCGCAGTCTTTTAGAACACGCAGAAGCTTTATTACTGCGAATTTACATGCATTGTCCCGAACAGCGTCAAGCTATTGTTGAGGAACTAGAGGAGCGAGATTTACAATTTAGCCTTTCCCACCACCGATTTTTGTGGCAACAGATTTTAGAGTCAAGTGTAGCTCAAGGAGATTTAATATCAACTCTGCAAGATAGATACTTAGAATTGTCTGAAGAATTGGGATTAGTGTCCCATTTGTTTCATTTAAATGAAAAAAGCAAGAAAGATGATATGCTTCGCACCACTCTAGGGGTTCAAAC
The DNA here is from genome assembly GCF_015206995.1 of aff. Roholtiella sp. LEGE 12411. Classification (GTDB taxonomy): domain Bacteria; phylum Cyanobacteriota; class Cyanobacteriia; order Cyanobacteriales; family Nostocaceae; genus Komarekiella. The sequence continues at coordinate 37,777 of NZ_JADEXR010000030.1, forward strand.
TGCGATCGCCTGTATGGATTTAGTAATGCGGGAAAAACGCTATCGTCACTTTTTAGAATTATGGCAACAAACCGATCCAGAAGCTGAACCAGAGCGCTATCAGTCCTATTATCAAGCTTTCTACGCCGAAAAACTCAAGCTTCAAAAAATAGACCGACAACGCCTATTTTCCATCACAGAATTGCTATAGGCTTCTCCAAAGCACCAATAAGTTTATCAGTTTTTACTAATTCACACGATTAGTATTTTGTCAAGATAATTTATACGAATTTAAAAAATAATGTGACAGATAAACCATGTAGAGACGTTGCAATGTAACGTCTCTACTATAAAATATATGTCTTGCCTGTCAGGACTTACGCAAGATTAGTAATTCTTACACCATGAATAAATTCACTTAATCTGGAGCAATCAGGCTGCGCTTTTTTCTATTTTATCTAACTAAAGTTAGTTGCGATAAAACCATAATTAATTAATTACAAATTACCACTTGCAAATTACGAATTATTTAGTCATGGATTGCTTGTATCGTCTATCCTGAAGGTTTTTCTAAATCAACTTTATTTAACTATAAATACATAGTTAATCCGTATATTTAGTTTATAAGTTAATTGCGAAAATGTAATATTAAGCAACCAATTCTTGGCTAAAAGATTAAAATTTAGGTGGTGGCTTCCACACACATATATATGTAACACTAAGAAGCCTACTTTAAGCTATTTTTAACGGGAGGTCAGGCAATGGCTATCGCCACCATCAATCCCGCCACTGGGGAAACGCTCAAAACCTTTGAGCCATATAACGATACAGTAATTGCTGCCAAACTCGATTTGGCACATCAAGCTTTTGAGGAGTATCGCCAAACTAGTTTTTCTAAGCGATCGCACTGGTTGCAAAAAGCTGCGGATATTTTAGAGCAAGACAAAGCAGAATTTGCTAAAGTGATGACTCTGGAAATGGGCAAACCATTCAAAGCAGCGATCGCAGAAGTAGAAAAATGCGCCGCCGTTTGCCGCTACTATGCCGAACACGCACCTAGTTTTCTAGCTGATGTTGCTGTAAAAACTGATGCCAGCCATAGTTTTGTTCGCTACCAACCATTGGGGGCCATTCTCGCGGTTATGCCGTGGAATTTCCCCTTTTGGCAAGTTTTTCGTTTTGCTGCACCTGCACTAATGGCGGGGAATGTCGGCTTACTCAAACATGCTTCTAATGTGCCGCAGTGCGCCTTGGCAATTGAAGATATTATTCAACGAGCAGGTTTTCCTAAAGGTGTATTTCAAACTCTGTTGATAGGTGCTGCCAAAGTCGCCGATTTAATGGCTGATGAGCGGGTTAAAGCTGCTACCTTGACAGGAAGCGAACCAGCAGGCGCATCCCTCGCTGCTGCTGCGGGAAAACAAATCAAAAAAACCGTCCTGGAATTGGGAGGAAGTGATCCATTTATAGTGTTAGCAAGTGCTGATTTAGAGACAGCAGTTGTCACAGCTACTACAGCGCGGATGTTAAATAATGGGCAATCATGTATTGCAGCCAAACGTTTTATTGTAGCAGAGGCGATCGCTGACCAATTTGAAAAATTGCTTTTAGAAAAATTCGAGGCGCTGAAAATAGGCGATCCCATGCAACTAGACACTGATTTGGGCCCATTAGCAACCCCCGGTATCCTCCAGGATTTAGACCAACAGGTGCAAGCTGCCATAGAAAGCGGTGGTAAAGTCCTCACAGGTGGACATCCTTTATCAGATCGTTCGGGGAACTTTTATCCACCAACGATTATCAAAGATATCCCCCATGACAGTTCAATTGCCAAAGAAGAATTCTTTGGCCCGGTAGCGTTGTTATTCCGTGTTCCGAATATCGATGCTGCTATTAAACTCGCCAATGCTACACCCTTTGGTTTAGGTGCAAGTGCTTGGACAACCAATGATCAAGAAAGCGATCGCTTAGTTGAGGAAATTGAAGCAGGTGCGGTATTTATCAACGGGATGGTTAAATCTGATCCTCGATTGCCCTTCGGTGGTATTAAACATTCTGGGTATGGCAGAGAACTGAGTATCCAGGGTATACATGAGTTTGTCAACGTTAAAACTGTGTGGGTGAAGTGATTGGGAATGGGGAATGGGGCATGGGGCATGGGGCATGCCCAATTTTGTTCATCGCTAGTGAGGAAATCAAATGAATACGGCTGAACTGTTAGTACAGTGCTTGGAAAATGAAGGGGTGCAATATGTCTTTGGACTCCCTGGCGAGGAAAACTTACATGTATTGGAAGCATTGAAACATTCTTCCATTCAATTTATTACTACTCGTCACGAACAGGGTGCAGCTTTTATGGCGGATGTCTACGGACGCCTGACAGGAAAAGCTGGAGTCTGCCTTTCTACACTTGGGCCTGGAGCAACCAATTTGATGACTGGGGTGGCAGATGCTAACCTCGATGGTGCGCCTTTAGTGGCAATTACCGGTCAAGTGGGAACAGATAGAATGCACATCGAATCCCATCAATATTTAGATTTAGTGGCAATGTTTGCCCCTGTTACCAAGTGGAATAAGCAGATAGTGCGACCGAGTATTACACCAGAAGTTGTGCGGAAAGCCTTTAAGCGATCGCAAAGCGAAAAACCTGGTGCAGTTCACATTGATTTACCAGAAAATATTGCTGCTATGCCTGTAGAAGGCAAACCTTTGCATAAGGATAATAGCGAAAAAACCTATGCTTCTTTTGCAAGTATTCGGGCAGCAGCAGCGGCAATTTCCCAGGCAGTTAACCCCTTAATCTTAGTAGGAAATGGAGCAATTCGCTCTCACGCTAGTGATGCTGTAACGCAATTCGCCACCAGCATGAATATTCCTGTTGCCAATACTTTCATGGGCAAAGGCGTAATTCCCTACACTCATCACTTAGCTTTATGGTCAGTGGGTTTACAGCAAAGAGATTTCATTACCTGTGGCTTTGACAACACAGATTTAGTAATTGCTATTGGCTATGATTTGATAGAATTTTCCCCCAAAAGATGGAATCCCGATGGTGAAATTCCGATTGTGCATATTGGGGTAAGTCCGGCGGAAATTGATAGTAGTTATATTCCTCATGCAGAAGTAGTAGGAGATATTTCTGATTCCCTCTATGAAATCTTAAAATTGGCAGATCGCCACGGAAAAGCTAATCCTTTTGCTATCAGCTTAAGGGGAAATATTCGTGCTGACTATGAAGAACATGCCAATGATGAGGGGTTTCCCATCAAACCACAAAAGTTAATTTATGACTTGCGGCAGGTAATGGGTTCAGATGATATCGTCATCTCTGATGTTGGCGCACATAAAATGTGGATTGCCCGTCATTATCATTGTCATAGTCCTAATACTTGTATTATTTCCAATGGCTTTGCAGCAATGGGTATTGCCATTCCTGGTGCTTTAGCAGCAAAACTCGTTCATCCCAACCGCAAAGTTGTAGCAGCAACTGGCGATGGCGGTTTTATGATGAATTGCCAGGAATTAGAAACAGCTTTGCGTGTCGGTACACCTTTTGTCACCTTAATTTTCAATGATGGTGGCTACGGGTTAATTGAATGGAAGCAAGAAAATCAATTTGGCAAAGGGAACTCATCTTTCGTGCATTTTGGCAATCCCGATTTTGTCAAATTAGCCGAAAGCATGGGTTTAAAAGGCTACCGGGTTGAGTCTGCTGTTGATTTGATTCCCATATTAAAAGAAGCCCTGGCTCAAGATGTGCCTGCGGTGATCGATTGTCCCGTGGATTATCGGGAAAACCGCCGCTTTACCCAAAAAGCTGGCGAGTTGAATTGTGCAGTTTAAAGAGTTAAAAGTTAGCAGTTATATAGCAGTTACTTCTTCTAGTTACCAGGCTTCAGGCTCGTAAAGCTTTATAAGCTAAGGGACTTCCAAGTTGCACATTCACTGGCTAAAACCGTCATTAATCATTTGTCATGCGTCCTTTGTAAATACTTTCGACTAATGACAAATGACGCATGACAGCCCTCATGAATGATTGTGCAATTTAAATGTGTTTTAGCTGAAGAGACTTTGCCTCTGATTGCCTAAAACAAAGGTAGAGCCTCTAAGGAGCGCATTCTGGGCGGGGTTAGCAGGGCGATCGCATATAATCACTGAAGCTTGCTATTCGTTTATAAGGTCGAGAACATCTCTATTATGCCTGGCCCTCTTTCAGCACTTGGTCTAGTAAGTTTCTAGCAGGTTGCGCTTTGCTCAGCGCCGCTTGATGATCACTATAAGCACGAACCAGGCGAGAAAGACCGCTTACGCCTGTCTTGAGTTGCTCTAGTTCTTCACCCGCAAGCAGCTCCCCATCGAGCATCCGCCCAATCAAAGGTTTGATGTCGCCTACTTCCTGCCGAACTTTTTGAAGTTTTTCTACGGTACTCAATAAAGTTTTTAGTGAGTTCAAGATGCTGTCAATATCCTGGACATCCTCTACTGGTTCAGCCGAATCTTCAATTATTACTGGCTGTTCAATGTCTGAAACCGTAGGCAATTCCTGTGTAGATGTTTCAGTTTTTACCCGGTTTGACTGTGCCATCAATACTTCCTCAAGAAATTTCCCTCAGTCTATCGTGCTTATACTAAGTTGCCAAAAATAGTCTTATTATAATTTCTTAGATAAGTACTAGTACAAATAAAATTGTAAGCAAAAATAAGGAAAATATTCAATCCTTGAACAATCGACTCTTATTGAAAGAAAAATTACAAGCAAGGCTTGAGCAGATTCAAACCAGGAACGATGGCTCTCCTGTTACCGATTTGAAGCTAGACAAAACCTTAGCAGCAGAAATTGAACAATTGACGACGGAATTGGAAAGCGCTAATCCTAATCTCTATCCTCTGCTTTACGCTACTTCTTTGCTGGAAGGAGCTTGGCAACTGCAATACTCCACTGCTAAAGAAATCCGCTCTTTAGCTTCCCTGCCATTGGGGTTAAAGGTGGGTAAAGTATATCAGGTGATTGATGTTGTAGATAAATTGTTTTTCAATCTAGCGCAAGTTAAGCATTCTCTTGGACTACTATCAGGATATGTCAAAGTAACAGCTAGCTTTGAGCCAGCGAAAGAAAGTTTTGAGCCTCTACCGAATAAACGCCTCAACGTCTATTTTGACAAACGCTACCTATCAATTCAGAAGATTGCCAGTATTAATACTCCCCAACTTAACCCATTTAAGGTATCAAATGCTAATAATCCTACGGGCAGAATTGCCACTCTCGACATTACTTACTTAGATGAAACCTTGAGAATTGGACGTGGAGGAGATGGAAGTTTATTCATTTTAAGTAAATCCGATGATTTACCTGATTTAACTTTCTCAATTTGAACGCGATCGCCCCGCCCTACTTGAATAACCCAAATAAGCAGAGGAACTGCCTAAAATCACTCACTGGCTCAATTAGTATACTGCCATCTAGCATCACCAAAATTTTTAAGCTTTAACTGAGTCAATCAAATCTTCTATTACGTCAGTCATAGTTCTTTTTGATATATTTCAAATAGCCTTTTACCCGTAGCCATTTGAGTTTTTTTCTGTTTTGACTTTCTCAAAGTAACAAAAGAGGGATTAAAACAAAATTTAGGAGTTTATAAAGACTAATCTACTTTATTGTTAACTGTCTTAACTGTCTTAACTGTCTTAACTGTCTCATAATTAGTTTTTAACTGTCTCCCTAACTGTCTTACCTGCTATTGCATTTTTTTGATAAAGCTGAGATTATTTGGATGGATAAGCTTTATTCAGTTTTACATCTCCATCATTATTTTCAGGTCACTAATCAAATCGGATTACTATATCAAATTTTCAGTCAGACCCCCAACAAAGGTATTAATCAATCCGCAAACTCTATTTTAAAAGCTTAATTCCCCGTTTCTGTCCAGGCTGTTCCGTGTCCAAGACAAAAATACGACGAAGCAGTAAAACCCCCGGCACACACAGCGTTTCTCTTCAGGTGATTTACCATGCCTGATGATATTGTTTGAACGGCAATCTAGACACAGAAGGGTAACTAAACAATCATAGAATAATTTTTAAATAGCTCCTTTATTTCTAGCGCTGGAGATTAAAATGTCGTGACAAATGTACATACCCAATCAGTTCTGACATTTGATGGTCAGGATGATTATATAGATTTTGGTAAGAATGATATTGGTGGTGTTTTTGCTGAGGGAAGTTCAGCCTTTACAATTTCCGGATGGGTTAATCCTCAAGAGCTAAAAAATAAAACCAGTACTTATGGGACGCGTAATGTCTTTTTTGCCCGTTCTTCAGATAGATACAGCGATAATTTTGAGTTTGGCATAAGTGAAGAAGGGAACTTAGATGTATATATTGATGAGAAGATTGACAAGGTTATCAAAACCTTTGGCAATGGAGAATTAAGTATCAGACAATGGCACTTCTTTGCTATTGTTTTTAATCGGGGTCAACTGACCATATATCTAGATGATCATGAGTATTTTGGTTATCTTACAGGTGACTCTTTAAACAAAGCATCTAGTCCTGTAACTCTGGGCGCGACTTTACACAACAAAATATATTTCACAGGTCAGTTAGCTCACATCAGCGTTTGGAATTACCCGTGTCCCCCAGTGGAAATCCAAACGCATCGCTCTGGATCTCTAGTCGGTAATGAACAAGGATTAGTCGCCTACTGGACATTAAATGAAGGACAAGGCACAACTGTCCGAAACCAGATTGGAAATACCTTTCATGGAACTTTGCATGGTAATCCCAACTGGGATTTAGCACAAGTTCCATTTGCGGTACACGAAACGTCAAGCCTCCAGATGAGCGCACAATCATCGAATGAGAGCCAGAGACAAGATGAGACAGCGAGCAGTCCAAAGGAGGGGGGCCAGTCCCTTGAAGAGGTTCCCTCTGTTGAAGGGACTACCGTTGGCGAAGCCGACTTGCAGCAAGTATCCGTTGAGGTTCCCCCCGTTGTAGAAACTGGCGTCCTTCTCGAGGCGACACCTACTTTAGCGCCAGTGGTACCGAAAGACGAGCCTCAGTCGAAAGGAAAAAAAGGGACAAGGAGAGATAGGGAAAAATCCAACAACATCCAAACCACTCCAACCCCTCAGCCAAAGCAGGAGAAAGCCGAAACAGCCCAAACTAGGGAAAACGAAGTTCTAGTCAATATCCAACAGCAAGAACAACCAGAAACATTAACTCAGGAGCGATCGCAAAAAACTATGAATACAACAGCCAATCCCAAATATAAAATACTTTCCATTGATGGCGGCGGTATTCGGGGGATTATCCCAGCAATGATCCTTGCAGAAATAGAAAAACGGACACAAAAGCCGATTTTTAGTATGTTCGATTTAATTGCTGGTACTTCCACCGGAGGAATTCTTGCACTCGGACTAACTAAACCCCAATTAATCTTAGACGCACCTGATAACTCGCCGGTTGCCCAATACAGTGCTGAGGATCTCCTCAACCTATATGTTGAGTATGGGGCTGAGATCTTTTACGAGCCATTCTTTGAACAGATACTCGGCCCACTAGAAGATATGTTTACCCAGCCAAAATATGCTTCTGATGGAAGAGAAGAAATTATCAGGCAATATTTTGGCAACACCCCTCTGGAAAATAATCTCAAAGAAGTTTTCGTAACTAGTTACGATATCGAGCAACGAATTCCCATATTCTTTACCAACAAAGTAGAAAAACAACAGACAGAATCTAAAAAGTTTCGCAAGTTATGCATCGGCTTTACCCTCACAGATGCCGCAATGGCAACTAGTGCGACTCCGACTTATTTTCCTCCTTATCACGTTTCTACTTCCCATAATCCCAACGGCTTCTATAATTTAGTCGATGGAGGATTGATTGCTAATAATCCAGCTAATTTGGCGATTATGGAAGCGAAAATTAGTAGACAAGAAAAAAGACCAGTTCTGCATACGGATGATATATTGATAGTCTCATTAGGTACGGGTTCTCTTACAAGTGTCTACACTTATAAGGAAGTCAAAAATTGGGGACTTTTGCAATGGGGAAGACCTCTCTTAAATATTGTGATGGACGGTGGTAGTGAAGTAGTAGCCGGAGAATTAGAACGCTTATTTGAGCCTGGTGACAAAGAAATTAAAGGTTCTTATTATCGGTTTCAAACATTCCTAGCGGGTGACTTGGAAGCCATCGATAATGTCAAGTCAGAAAATCTTCGTCAGCTACAAGCAGTAGCCCATCGACTTATTCAAGAAAGAAGTCAACAAATCGATGAGTTGTGTAGTATTTTATCCAACTAAATCAGATCAGGGTGAATAGAGATAAAAATTATCAAGTATTAACCCAATCTGAGCGCAAATGATTGTTATCTGGTTTAGTCTAGGTTTTGAGATGAGTTTCTTTATTTACAAAGAATTCATTTTCGTACCCTTAGTAATGTTTTAACCAAGAGTGTAAGGATTTTAGGTAATTACAATGGATGAAGTTGTTAAAAAAATTTCCGCTCTGGGTCTTCCTGGCATACTTCTGGTGATTGCAATCTCAGCATCAGGGATGATGGGTAGTGCCGCCGTTGTGGCTGCTCTCACAGCATTGGGAGGACCGTTTGGCATCATAGGAGGTCTGGGCGTGCTTGGTCTAGCAACCCTTGTAGGGGAGACTATAGCGGGATTTGGAATTGAAGCCGTTCTCACGAATATTTATGCAGAACGTAGCAAAACCGAATCCGTAAGATTTCTCCTCAAAGAAATTAAAGATTTACCTATTACAGAGGAGCTAAAACTAAAACTGAAAAACCAACTTAGCCCAGAAATCGTTACTGATTCTCAAGTACCTCAGCCCCCAAAGACAATTGAAATCGTTGAAGAGTAATTTCACTTAGGACTTACGCAACTGGCACACAAGGCTTCTGGTATAAGAGTCAAGGGTCAAGGGTCAAGAATCAAGGTTTTTTGGACTTTTGACCTTTGACTCTGGACAACCTCTGGCGTTAAAAATATAACACTTGCGTAAGTCCTGTCACTATTACATTCGCTGAGATTTCAGGTCGAATGACAATATAGTAGGATTTAGGAGTCAGGAGTAGAGACGCAATTAATTGCGTCTCTACAGGAGTAAAAAATAAAAGAGTCTTTATATCTGGTTTTTTCGTGCAAGAGGTTTATTACCTGGTACAAGCCGAAAACTCAAACTAAAGGTTTATCAAAAGAAGTAGAAAAAACTTCTTAGGTCATAATCAAACTTTAGATTTAGTAACTTGATAAAATGTAATCGGTTTCTCAACAGACATTGAATTGCCTGTAACCTCGACAGAAAAATTGCTTGCTGAATTGTGGTCGAAGCTGCTTCAATATGAAGCGATCGCTGGGGCGGGTGTAGACGTAGCCCACCATGATAACTTCTTCAATATGGGGGGTCATTTTTTATTAGTAACCCAACTGATTACCCACATCCGTGATAAATTCAAAGTGGAACTGCCTCTGCGGAAGGTATTTGAATTTGTCACACTCAGTGAATTAGCGAATTATCTTTATACCTGTATTTGGGTTAATTCCACAAATGAAAGTATGCAGTCTCTCAACTCTCATGAAGAGGAAATTGAATTTTAAATCACTACGGCTGAAAACACATTATCAAGTAAAATTTATCTTTAACTTAAGCCATGATTGCCCTATCTAATCCCAGTTTTCTCACTCCCGAAGCATACCTACAACTAGAAGACAAAAGCGACATTAAACACGAATATATTGATGGTAAAGTTTACGCAATGGCGGGAACAACTGACACCCATAACACCATTGTCGGAAACCTATTTATTTTGATTCGTAACCACTTTCGAGGGTCAAACTGTCGAGTTTACTTTGCCGATATTAAAGCCCGAATTGAAAAACGTAACCGCTTTTATTACCCTGATATTCTTGTAACCTGCGACTCTAAAGACCGAGAAACACCCACATATAAATGCTTTGCTAAACTGATTATCGAAGTTCTATCCGAGTCCACCGAAGCCTTTGACCGAGGTGACAAATTCAACGACTATCAAACCCTTGAAAGCCTAGAGGAATACGTTTTAGTTAACACAAAACACCAACGAATTGAAACCTTACGCCGTAATGAACAAGGCTTATGGGTGCTACAAACCTATACACCCGATGACCAAACCTTTGAACTCCAAAGTATTAACCTAACTGCATCATTTACTGACGTTTACGAAAATGTAGAATTGGAAGAGATTGCCCAGAAACCAGAACTGAGTTAAAAATTATAATAACTCTCCAAATCTAGTAAAAACGCCTTAACTTCTGAACTGATGACAGCGGCTGAACTTTTGCAACTACAAAGCTGGAATCGGACTCAAACTGACTATCCCCACGATCAAACCCAAGTCGCCAAAACTCCTGATAATCTCGCTTTGGTGTTTGAATCCCACGGACTTACTTACCAGCAACTGAATCAAAAAGCTAATCAACTGGCTCATTACCTGATTCAAAATCACCAAATTCAGCCAGACACTTTAATTGGTATCTGCGTTGAACTGTATTTGGAGATGATTATAAGTCTACTCGCTATCCTCAAAGCGGGTGGAGCATACCTACCGATTGACCCAAATTATCTAGGCGATCGCATTGGATTCATGCTACAAGATTCTGGGACATCAGTGTTGCTCGACTAAGGTTTCCTACAGCTATTAATCAATTTTGGAATTTTGGGAGAAAGTAAAAGCGATCGCCAAAACTTACTAGTATCAAATAGAAGCAGTAGGGAGAGTATTTGTATCATGCTTACTAAACAGCAAAGACAACTAATTACTTACAAAAAGATTACGATTTATGAACGAACCTATAAATTACCCGTTCTAAAAAACACCCGATTAAAAACTATTCAAAAACAAGTTAGAGAGCGTCGAAGGTTAATTAAAGAAGGTGTTCGATATCATCACCATTTTGGAGGAATAATAAAGCGAAAAGAGGAAATTAGTCAAGGAGAAATTTTTCAGGAAATACAATTATTAATTAGAGAATACACTCATCTTATTGATTTTTTAGAAACTTATAAAGATAGTTATCAACATTTCTTGTTGAAGCTTACAGATGACTTGAGAAAGCTATTTATACAAAAATATCTTGAAATCAAGACTTTGGATGAAGAAAGGAAAACATTAGAGATTAGAAATCAGAGTAATCAGAAGATTATTGATGAATTAAAATGGGAAAAGCAAGAAAACTTTCAAGCAGTTTTACTCTTGAGCAATGCCTCTTTTTTGATGTTAGAAAAAATAAAATTACTTAGTGAAGGACTTAAAACGCTGGCAGAAGATACTAAAATTCAAAAGCAAATTGTTCAGCAAGTAGTTAGAGATTTAGAAGTATATCAAGAAATTTACGAATATCAAAAAAAAGCCCAAAAACTTCGTCAAGAAATAGCAGAAATAGCCAAGACTGCAATCAATTTTGAAAATTATTTACAAGACTACTTTAGTCCTTTTCAATCTTTAATAGACGAAGTAGGAAAAATAGATGAAGATTTTTACTCAACTGTCGGAGATATTAAAAGTTTAGCGGATAATATTTTAAAGTCTCAATCGACTTTATTAATTCCCAAACAAACTGAAGCAATTTCTGAAACTTTTCTCGATTTTATGGTGGCAAGTTATGAGAAAAAAGAACGATTAAAAGATGCTTTTATTCAGTCTAGATTATTAGATTGGCAAGTCCATAATTTGGAATCGGCTGATGATGGAGTCTTTTTAGACAAATCAATTGATTCAATATCTAACTATATATATAAGGAACTTACCCATCAAAGAAAAGTATTAGGGATAGCAGAAGCAAATTTGGTCTCCATAGTGCCTCTCCCTTCTGTTGAAAAAACAGAAGAGACAGGACTGACTAATGATGATGCTACTTTCACAAAAGAATGTAAAAATAACCAAAACATTGATTATACCAAACTGCGAAATTTCCTGGCGCAGCACAAGTGGAAAGAAGCTGATATTGAAACCACTAAATTAATGCTACTAATCATGGGTAAGAGTTATTGGAATGAAGTTTATAAAGAAGATATTCATAGCTTTTCTTGTGAAGATCTCCATACCATTGATCAACTTTGGGGAGAATACAGTCATGGTTATTTTGGCTTCAGCGTTCAGCAAAGTATCTGGAGTGAAGAGGGTGGTAAAGTAGACTACGAAACAGAAAAAAGACTTGGCGATCGCCTTGGTTGGCGCAAAGAGGGGAACTGGTTAGACTATAATGAAATAACTTTTGAATTATCCCCTACAACACCAATAGGACACTTACCAGTCCACTGGTTGCACTATGACCAAGATACCTTTGGCTTATCCCCATCATCTGCGGAACACCTTTCAATGGGAGCATGGCGGGTAGGGTGTTGGTTAGTTTTGCAGATGCATTTATTCTTTTCTCGTACCAAAATTTGTAACGGGCTTAAAGGAAAAGTTTCAAGATTATGCCCTGATGATGGATAGTAGAACTGATTTTTGCCTTATAATTTATGCTTGTTTGATATCAGACTTTAATTAATTTAAAAGATAGACATGAATAATAGCAATCTTTCGGATATAGAAATAGAAAAGTTACTTTTTGGAAAATGGCGTTTTGATAAATCTTGGGAAAAAATATCTGTTGAATTTAAAGATGATATGACATACGAGCAAACCAGAATTCAAACATTTATTTTACATAAACCTGTGGAATTTATAACAGGTAATAAATTTACTGGCGTATGGTACGTAAGTGAAAGAAAATTGTGTTTAAATGTAAAAACTGTTCCAAAATCTATTTTCAATTTACAGATACCCCTATTATCTAGGGTTTCTATTGCAGACATGGTTGCTAATTTCGGATCTTTGTTTATAACAGAAAGATACGAAGTCATTAAAATTAATAATTCTGAATTTTTAATAATGGATGCAAATGAATCAATGATTGGCATAAAGATAAATTATCAAGTGGACAGTAACCTAGAAAATATGACGGCAAAGCCGCCAGGAGCTAGGATAAATAAAGATTTCAGGTCTAGAAAATAGCTAGCTCATCAGTCGCTAAATAGGCACAGCCACCTGTTAAGAGTAAGTGGATTCATTCGCGCCGGAAAGCTCAAAGTGACTTGGACAGGACTTACGCAAAAGTTGCCGAAAAGCTTAATTTATCGAACCGCCTTCTCTACGATAGGCTTTCGCCAACGCGCAGCGTCTCGTACAGAAGAACGCCGAAAATTCGTAGAGTGTGCGTAAGTCCTATTGGACTGAATGGGGATGAAGTGACGTACCTACACCTCCTGAGTACAGGTAAGTGTAGGCTTCTCAAAGACTCCTCATTGAGGACATAGTTTGAGCTTTGTGCCCCCAAAAAAGCATTCCTAGCCTTTTTAATATTCTGGAACTGACGAATCGACTTCCCGACTCCAAGCGGTAATTCCGCCTTTGACATTCGTACCCACAACCCCAGCTTCCTTGAGAATGCCGAGGGCTTTCGCCGATCGCCCGCCCATCTTACAATGAGCAATTAAGCGATGACCATTGAGTATTTCTTTGACTTTGGCAACACCATTACCGTTTTCAATATCTGGTAAGGGCACTAACACTGAACCAGGAATCTTCGCAATGTCATACTCATTGGGGTTGCGGACATCCAGAAGTACAAAATCTTTTGCACCACTATCGAGCAATTCCTTTAATTCCTTGACGGTCATTTCTTGAATTTCCATCTGCTGTTTCGCCTCCTCTGCCTTAGCTTGTGGGATACCGCAGAATTGTTCGTAGTCTATCAGCTTTTCAATCACTGGGCGGATGGGATTGGGCCGCAGTTTCAACTCCCGGAATTTCATCTCTAGAGCATTATACAGCAGTAGTCGCCCGCTTAGGGTGTTACCCTGTCCCAAAACAATTTTGACAGTTTCTGTTGCTTGGATTACACCAATAATCCCTGGCAAAATTCCCAGTACTCCACCTTCTGCACAAGAGGGAACCATTCCTGGTGGTGGTGGTTCTGGGTATAAATCACGATAATTCGGCCCACCTTCGTAGTTAAATACAGTAGCCTGCCCTTCAAAGCGGAAAATTGAACCGTACACGTTGGGCTTATTCAGCAATACGCAGGCGTCATTAACTAGATACCTGGTGGGAAAGTTATCGGTGCCATCCACCACAATATCGTAAGGAGCGAGGATATCTAGAGCGTTTTCGGAAGTGAGACGAGTTTCGTATAAATCAACCTGACAATAGGGGTTAATCTCGTGAATGCGGTTTTTTGCCGATTCAATTTTGGGTTTACCCACCCAAGATGTACCGTGAATTACTTGGCGTTGCAGGTTGGAAGTATCGACAACATCGAAATCGACAATACCAATGCGTCCGATACCCGCCGCTGTAAGATATAAAAGCAGTGGCGCACCTAGTCCACCTGTACCGATACACAATACACTGGCAGCTTTTAGGCGTTTTTGTCCTTCTAGTCCAACTTCCGGCAAAATCAAGTGCCGCGAGTAGCGTTCGTAATCGTCTTTTGTTAACTGAATTTCATCCAGATTGGGATTGAGCGACATACCGTGTACCAACAGTTCTAAGGTTTAGTCTAGTAATTTTAGTATTAAAGTAGTAGCTTTAGGTTAGCGATTTTAGCCGCTTCTTTAGATTTTTATTTGGATAGTAATATTTTAGTCTACGGAGAAGCACTTTTTTAATTCGAGACTATAGAATCTGCTTTGGATGTCTAGTGATCGAATCAATTGTTAAACAACCGAGCAACGTATATCGATAAATATTTTTTGGCAAACTTCCTCATTATAAATAATGTCTCAACTTCGGTAACGAACCGAGTGCAATTGTAGAAGTTAATTAATAAATTCCATTTTCATTTTATGTTGATTTTTGTAGAAAGTTGAAGTAAAAACTATGAAAACAAGGTGAATATGTAAGCTGTATTCTTAGTCAAAGTAGTTTATGATCAAAATCATTTGATTCAGGTCTGGTTATTGACTCTGGTTGGAACTGATGACTATTATCAAGACTCCAGCTTTTGAGTTCCCCAGCCTTACCATTCTGAACGGAAACTATTATATATGAGTATCCTTGCCAAGCATATAGGCGATCGCATTCTGAAGGTATGGCAGGATGATCGGGATGGGAGTGATAAATTCCAATAATGTTCAATGAGCGATCGCGTGCCTCTTTTTGTGCTTGTAACATAACTTGGGGTGCGATCGCATATTGTCGCCTTTTACTTTCTGCTGTGTGTGTACCTGGAAAATCAGCCGCCTCTGTACTCCAGGCATTTTCTGTTGGCATTACTTCAACTACAGTTTTACTCTCACTAGTCTCACTAGCCAGATAGCCGAAAATTATACCACAGCACTCATCAGGATATATGTTTTCAGCATGGGCGCGGATAGTTTGCAAATGTTCTTGACTTAGTTTAATCATGTCTGCATTCCTAATTTTAGTCATATCTGTGCTTGTTTTAATTGAGTAGACTACAGCAAATAGTTCGCCCTAGTATTGCAAGCCAGTCTATTGTGGCCTATTCGTAGTTTTTGTCCTCAGACATCGCTCTTAATTGATATAGAGCTAGTATTTGATTTCTGAAAAAAATTCAGTACATCTTTATTACTTCTTCTCCATGCCCCATGCCCCATGCCCTGTCTCTTATACACA
>NZ_JADEXR010000207.1 GCF_015206995.1 aff. Roholtiella sp. LEGE 12411
TATCACCGCAGGCATAAGCATCAACAATTTTCTGGCGCAAGTCGAGAGAGTAGGGTTTCATACCGACCAGTTATCAGTACAATTGCTCTCTCCTAGTGTACTGCACTGGACTGATAACCGCTATAATCATATCAAAATTTTATCTAAATTTACGTTTTCTGTCTTAGTAAATTTTTTAGCGTCTAACTAAATTTACAGATTAATAGCCTCTTTGCGCCCAGTGAAATGATAATAAGGTCATGTTCTGAAAAACACGCCACTCTTCGGGGGGAATCGCAATCATCATCCCTGCTAATGTCGCGCAACATTTCCAAACGATGTTCACTTGCTGCGATCGCATTACCATCAATAATTTTTACTCGATAACCTGGTAGCAAATCAGGCATTGTTGCATTCAGGTGGCCAATCGTAGCTTCCATTTCACCAGCTTGACAGGGCTACTCTTAACTCTTAACTCTTGACTCTTGACTCAGCACTGTTTTCGCTTGTTGGCTCCACTGTTGCACTAACTCAATCGCTGGACACAAATCTCGCCGCTGCATTGTTGCTACTTGTAAGCGCAAAATTTGTCGGTGCAATCTGTGAGTGGGAGTTTGGACTAACTGCGCTACAGAACCAATACCCGCATGGAGCAATAGACCGCAATATTGTATACCTACGGTGGGAATACGCGCCAAGTCAGCTAAAGCCATCCACTTATTTACATGCTGAAGATGAACCTGTAGTTTATTTGCTAACGCCACTCTCATCTCTAAAGTCTTGCCTTGTTTGACTAGCGCTAGTGTAGTTTTAATCCCAGAATTTTGTAGTTGGGACTGTTCTTCTTCGCTCAATCCAGGTAATTGCTCAATCGGCCAGTCACCAGATATGACCGGACTTCGATTATCTATTTGTTTAACAGACATTTGAAAAACTAAAATATGGGCTTCTTTAAATATTGTGACTCTTGTAGAGAGGCGATTAATCGCGTCTATTGAGTCAAGACACTCCTATCTCCGTTCTTCTTACTACGATGTAGTTAATTCTCCTCGGAGGACGGTGACTGCTTGTCCAGCTAAAAAGACGCGATCGCCTCCGGTATAACTTACTTTTACTACTCCACCGCGACTAGATGCCTGATAAGCTAAAAAATCATCTTTGTGCAGGCGATCGCGCCAGAAGGGAGCAAGACAACAATGGGCAGATCCGGTAACTGGGTCTTCATTAATACCTACTCCCGGTGCAAAGAAGCGAGAGATGAAATCATATTTGGAATCAGGGTAGCTGGTGCTAGTAACGATGACCTTAGCAACAGGTAAAGTTTGTATTTGCTGGAAATTAGGCTGCAAGCCTCGTACTAAATCTTCAGACTCCAATTCCACCAAATATCCTAGAGAATTCTGATACACAGATTTGTAAGATACACCCAAGGCTTCGCCTAATTCTGGCGGGGCGACTGTTGCTTGTGAGTGATTCACGGGAAAATCCAATTGAATCCATTCACCTTGCTGCTTGGCAATCAGTATTCCACTCTTAGTGTAGAAGCGGGCAGCTTCATCATTTGACAGATGTCCTTCTGACCAAAGCACATGGGCACTAGCCAAGGTTGCATGACCACAAAGCGGCACTTCCACTGTTGGTGTAAACCAACGCAGATTGAAGCCATCATTCTGTCTGACTAAAAAAGCCGTCTCAGATAAATTCATCTCCTGCGCCACGTTCTGCATCCAGCCATCATCTTGAGGTTCAAGCAAAACACACACAGCAGCAGGATTACCTGTGAAGTGTGTATTGGTAAAGGCATCAACCTGAGTAATGATTCGTCTCATAGGGGTACCCTGGAAGTTGAAGCAGCAAATTTGCAGCTTTGTATACTTATCATGAGTGCGTTAGAAATTTACACACACCAAAGCAAATATTTACATCCAGCATTTTTGAATAGCTCGACTTTATCGGTTCACCAAAACTACAATGCTTGTGGCAAGCCACGAAAAAGACTAAAACCTGATTCAAAAGTACCTTGGACTTTTTCGATTTTCGTAGAATCAGTCACAATAGAAAAAGTTTTGCATAACTAGTGGTCAATGTTAAATACAAATGGCAACTTGAGAATAAAAAACTCCACTCACAAGGGGATGGAGTTTTTGGGCATGGGGAATCGGGCATGGGGAATGGGGAAGAGTTACCAATGCCCAATGCCCAATGACCCAAGTCGGCGGGCGGCTATCCCTCCACAGACACCTGGGGATGGAGTTTCCCGGCGACTTCCTATAAAAATTATCGCGGGTATCTTAGCTGCTTTCAACCTAGCGCTCATTTCTGGAGGATTAGTCAGCTGCGGTGTTAAAGAACAGCAGCCGTTAGCTCCAATCGAACAGCAAAAACCAGAACAACAGCTTAACCAGAACGACGACGATGACGACGATGACGGCGATCGCAACGGGCGCAATGAGCGCAATAATGATAACGATCGCAACGATGATAAAGATGATAAAGACTAAATTAAGACCGAAGTATAACCTTTATCTTTTTGTTCGAGTTTCTATATTATGCTGAGCCAAAACACCACTAGTTCCTTTGCCGATACCCTACGTTACCGACGGCGACGACTAGAGCGCCTCATTGATTTTCCAGCAATTATCTGGTCGGGAGGCAGCAGCCCGCGCAACTTTCCCGCAAATGTATTTCCTTTGCGCGCTAGCAGTCATTTTCTCTATTTTGCGGGACTACCGTTGTCCAATGTAGCTATTCGCTTAGAAGCGGGTAAGCTAGAACTGTTTATGGATGACCCCCAACCCAGCAGCGCCCTTTGGTATGGAGAAATGCCAACGCGTGACGAAATAGCCCAGAAGATTGGAGCAGATGTTGCTAGACCAATGGCAGAATTAGAATTCTGGCTAGAAGGTGCAGCCACAATCGCTGTGCAGGAATCCGCTACTTGGACGCAGCAGTCGCAGCTATTAAATAGATGGGTTTTGCCGCAAAATCCTCCTCAAGGAATTGACTTGGAATTAGCTAAGGCGATCGTTTCTCTACGCCTCACCCACGATGATGCTGCTTTAGGTGAGTTGCGAAAAGCTGCCGCTGTAACTGTTGCAGCACACAAAGCCGGTATGGCAGCAACACCAAAAGCTAAACTGGAAGCAGAAGTTCGTGCAGCGATGGAAGGGGTAATTATTGCCCATAATATGACTACCCCCTACAGCAGTATTGTCACTGTTCACGGCGAAGTTTTGCACAATGAGCATTATCACCACTCTCTGCAACCAGGTGACTTGCTACTTGCCGATGTCGGCGCTGAAACCGAGACAGGTTGGGCTGCTGATGTCACCCGTACTTGGCCTGTTTCCGGCAAGTTTTCATCGACTCAGAGAGTAGTTTATGATGTCGTACTGGCGGCTCATGATGCTTGCATTGCCAAGATATACCCCGGAGTGGAGTATGAGGATATTCATCTTTTGGCTGCCACAGTCATGGCTGAAGGTTTAGTAGATTTAGGCATTTTACAAGGAAACGCCCAAGATTTGGTAGAAATGGATGCCCACGCGCTGTTTTTCCCTCACGGTATCGGTCATTTACTGGGTTTGGATGTCCACGATATGGAGGATTTGGGCGATTTAGCAGGATATGAAGAGGGTCGCAAAAGGAGCGATCGCTTTGGCTTGGGCTACCTACGTTTAGATCGTCCTCTGCGTCCAGGAATGTTAGTCACAATTGAGCCTGGTTTTTATCAAGTACCAGCAATTTTAAATGATGCCAATTTACGCTCAAAATATCAAGATGTGGTGAATTGGGAGCGTTTATCTCAATTTGCTGATGTGCGCGGAATCCGCATCGAAGATGATGTTTTAGTTACTACAGAAGGCGGCGAAGTTTTAACAGCCGCATTACCGAATGATGCGAGTACTGTAGAAAATTTAGTCAATGCCTGAATTCATACTTTCAGAATTGCTGAATGCAATTATTACTTTTTTAATCATCACTATTGTACAGACGCGTAGACGCTCGGAGAGTGTCTTATCGTAAGAGTATAATTGCATCTCAGCACTCATTATTATTAAATTTGACTTTTCACCCAGTTGCGAAATTCCCTCACCAAATCTAAATAATCCTTTTGCCCAACTTGTTGTAAAAAATTAGAGATTTCAAGAATAGGCAAATTCGTAAATGATAAACTCTGCTCTACAGCTATATATTTTTTATCCTGTAAAATATTTATACTAAAATCCTTACCATCATATCGCCAGATTTCAGGTACACCCATATCGGCGTAAACTTCAAAGCGATTCTTAGAACTACTAGTAATATCAATTTCTACTACTAAATCTGGCGGCGGATCTTGCTGCAAATTAATTATTTTCTTGCCTTTAATAACATTGATATTGCCAATGTAAAAGCATTTATCTGGTTCAGCGCCACTCAACTCTGGTCGTTTAAAAGTAGTAGAACCAAGGGGTTCAATGCTAACTTCTAATTCTTCAGCCAGAGTTTCAACAAATCGACCCACAAGTTCTTTGTAACGTTCGTGTTCAGGTGAGGGAACCATGATTTCTAGAGTACCGCGATTGTAAGTTAGCCGGAGACGGCGACTAGCATTAAGCTCAGTGAGTAAGTTCTCATAGGTTTGCCAACTAATACCTGAGAGGTGGATGATTTCTGTGGGTTCAATCAGAGTGTTGCTAATCATAGCGATATGTAGTGTATGCTCTCTACAATAGCTTTACTGTACTTTATACTATTCGCAAGTCATTATAGGCTTTACAGGCTTTGCGATCGCTCCAGGTAAATCTTCCATCCATTAATTAGCAGCCTCTCTGACTCTATCAACGTTTTGCCTTATAAAAGTATGGTAAAAGTATGTATATTGTATGGGTGTATTGGATATAATATATCTAGGGAGCAATTCCCTAATGTCTACAAATTTTGATTTAATGCTCTCAGATGAAGCATTTAGGAGTAACGTATTATGTCTACAGACAAAGAAAAATCTTCCCTTCAAAAGATAACCGTTAATCTTCCTCAAGAAACTATTGCGATTCTTAAGCGGCTTGCTGATGAACAAGGGATTACAGCTACTGCTGCTTTACGTAAAGCAATTGCAACCGAGGACTTTTTGAGAAGGGAAACTGTTAATAAGGATGCAAAAGTCCTGATTAAAGAACCAAATGGTGTTACCAAGCAAGTAGTTTTTATTTAGGTAAATGTTGTGGTTCCTGAGCCAGGTGATTTAAATGAAGATTTAGGTACGAGTGCAGAGCCTGGTTCTTCTGACGTGCCAGATTTTGATTCAGTTAGTGCAACTGAAGAGAGAAAATCCGGTGTGCCAGATTTAGATTCAGTTACTAAAACTGAAGATAGAAAAAGCGTTTATCGTCCTCCAGAGACTAAAGCTTTTGACGGAGAACGATGGCGAGAAAGCACTCGTACTTTTCTTTCTTTGGCCCTATTCATAAGTATAGGTTTGACGCAACTCTTAGTTTCAGCCTTTGTTGCTGCTCCCATTTTATTGCCTTTTTTTGTTGCAAGTGAAAAGCCCAAAGAGAAAGACGATGATAGTAAAGTGGTTAAGCTCGGCGATTCAACCTTTATTTATGTCGTCAAAAATGAAGATGAGGGTAAAGATGGTAAAGAACTTATAACTTTAATTTGGACTTCTCAAGTTACTTTAATTGGTGGCGCTCTCGGTTTCTATTTTGCTGCCAACAAAGAAAAAATCTAGTTTTAATAATAAATGACTGACATTAAATAAAATAGCTAAACAACTTAAATAAGTTATATATGATAAATCCCAAGAATTGATTATTGATTGGAGTATTTGTGCGTTTGATACTCTGAAATATAGATAGATCCAAAAAAATAGTCCTGGAGTTATTCATCTAGCAATGCTTGCTAGATAGGCGTTATAAATGCAAAACTTGTTAAATTATAGCCATTAATTGCTTAATCGCCGCTTTGACCTTAGTAAGTTAAGGACGGTTTGCCACTTTAATATAGCTAGGTATCCAGTTGTTACACTCGGAGTGAAAACTACTAAGCTGGTAAATAGCACGTTTAAACTCTACCGGAAATTCTGAATCGCAATTATTGGCGGTTTGGGCTTTTCCACTGGCTAACTACCTGTAACTGAATTATGTTTGATGCACTATCTGACCGTTTAGAAGCCGCCTGGAAAAAACTGCGGGGACAGGATAAAATTTCTCAATCCAACATTCAAGACGCTTTGCGGGAAGTGCGCCGCGCCTTGTTGGAAGCAGATGTCAACCTCCAGGTAGTCAAAGATTTTATTACCGAAGTCGAAACTAAGGCGCAGGGAGCCGAGGTTGTCTCTGGCGTGCGACCTGACCAACAATTCATCAAAATTGTTCATGATGAACTGGTGCAGGTAATGGGGGAAGAGAATGTTCCTCTAGCGGAAGCCGAGGAGCAACCCACTATTGTGCTGATGGCTGGGTTACAGGGGACTGGTAAAACTACAGCTACCGCTAAGTTAGCCCTACATCTACGTAAACTGGATCGCAGTTGCTTATTAGTGGCAACAGACGTGTATCGTCCAGCAGCTATTGATCAGCTGGTAACATTGGGTAAGCAAATTGACGTGCCAGTATTTGAACTGGGAAGCGATGCTGACCCCGTAGAAATTGCTCGGCAAGGTGTTGAGCGCGGCAGAGCAGAAGGTGTCAATACAGTAATTATAGATACCGCTGGTCGTCTGCAAATTGACGAAGACATGATGGCGGAACTGGCTCGCATTAAAGAAACCGTCCACCCCCACGAAACCCTGTTAGTAGTGGACTCCATGACTGGTCAAGAGGCAGCAAATCTGACCCGCACCTTCCATGATCAAATTGGGATTACTGGGGCGATTCTCACCAAGCTGGATGGTGATAGCCGTGGTGGTGCAGCGCTGTCAGTACGACAGATTTCAGGAGCGCCGATTAAATTTGTGGGCGTGGGTGAGAAAGTTGAGGCACTCCAACCATTTTACCCCGATCGCATGGCGTCGCGGATTCTGGGAATGGGCGACGTTTTGACCCTGGTAGAAAAAGCTCAAGAAGAGTTTGACCTAGCAGATGCTGAGAAAATGCAGGAGAAAATCCTCTCGGCGAAGTTTGACTTTACCGACTTTCTCAAGCAGTTGCGCTTGTTGAAGAACATGGGATCACTGGGAGGCATCATGAAGATGATTCCAGGGATGAACAAGCTGTCAGATGACCAACTCAAGCATGGAGAAACCCAGCTCAAGCGCTGTGAGGCGATGATTAATTCCATGACTCGCCAAGAACGCCACGACCCCGATTTGTTGTCGAGTTCTCCCAGTCGCAGACGGCGGATTGCTTCTGGCTCTGGTTATAAAGAGGCGGATGTGAGTAAACTAGTGGCTGATTTCCAAAAAATGCGATCGCTCATGCAGCAAATGGGTCAAGGTGGGTTCCCTGGAATGGCAGGAATGTTTGGTGGCGGCGGCGGTATGGGCAACGCCTTCGCCGGAGGTGCAGGTAATCGCCCAACTGCCCCTGGATGGCGCGGTTACAACACCGGTGCAGCAGGCACGAAAAAGAAAAAGAAAGACAAAAAGAAAAAAGGCTTCGGCAATCTTTAGTTATTGGTCATTGACTCTGGACAAATGACAAATAGCAGTGAATGCTAGGCAAGTGCTAAAATTAGCATTTCAACATCAACTAGCTGCTAAGTAAATTATCAACAGGAGAATGATTCTTCAACCATGATCAAACTGCGCTTAAAGCGATACGGTAAAAAACGGGAAGCGAGTTACCGTATTATCGCCATTAACAGCCTCGCACGCCGCGATGGTCGTCCCCTAGAAGAGTTGGGATTCTACAACCCCAGAACCGATGAAGTGCGATTAGACGTTCCTGGCATCGTCAAGCGATTGCAACAAGGCGCTCAACCCACTGACACCGTCCGTCGCATCCTAGTAAAAGCTAATGTTTTTGAACAGGTCAGTGCCACAGTCGCATCCTAACGTCGGAACAAAATCCCCAACAGCCAGTCCCGACTATGTTGGGCTAGTACGCTTCTTGATGCAGCCGTTTCTAGAATCTCCAGAGACTTTAAGCGTCGATTGTGAAATTTCTCACACCCTCAAACGGGCTTGGGTTCGCATTGCTTTTGATAGCACAGATAAAGGAAAAGTTTTTGGTCGAGGGGGACGCAATATTCAGGCGATTCGTACAGTAATTACCGCTGCGGCAGAACTTACTGGACAGTCAGTATACCTGGACATTTTTGGCAATACTACTCCTGGTCGGGAGGGTATGTCTTTTGATGAAGACCAGGAAGAACGATCGCCACCGCTCAAAACGAGAGAAGAACGTGGAAACGGGCCTAGTAGACCTGTTGTTAAACCCCGTTCTCGCTAGGTTAAAAATGCAAAGTAAGTCTGAGCGGTTGCATATAGCTCCTCTCAGCAGTTTTGAAGGTTTGAAAGCATTTTTAGATCAAACCTACACAAGGTAGAGGCGCAATTAATAGCGTCTCTATTTTTCATAGTCTGCTAAATATAGCGGGGCATGAGGCATGGGACATGGGGCATTGGGCATGGGGAATGGGGCATGGGGCATGGGGCATGGGGCATGGG
>NZ_JADEXR010000208.1 GCF_015206995.1 aff. Roholtiella sp. LEGE 12411
TAGAACGGTATATCAATGATCCTCATCATGGGTGAGAATATTGGAGGCGAATAAATTCGCACTCCTTCGGTTTTCCCCTTCGGTCTGAAGACGCGAAGCTCCCAACCTTCCCGCTATCCCCTGGTGGGATCATTGGGATGGAAACCCCCAGGAAATAACATTTTTGCTTCGCTAGTAGAGGAGAAAGCTAGTACAGTATCTCCGGTTTCGATTTCAGCCCAGATAAACTGATCCATATCCCGAAGAGTGCGACGAACCAAACCAAATGCTTTTTCGTAAAACTCAACGGTTTTAACAACATCGTCTACCCAGATGATTGTGTAACCAAATTTCACAATTTTTTCTCCTCTTGAATATTGCTGGCAGGTATCCTAGCTACTTAACTGTATGCGATTTAAGTAAGTTAACTTTCTAGAATATTAGGATCTGTTGCCAGAGTTTTTGCCCCTGTTTGCATCATTTCCATATCTAGTAGCGACCAATAATGTGGCCCTTGACAGTGATGTGCCACTAGCAATCCCCATAATCCTCTGGGTATCAAAATTGGTACTACTAGGTTGGCACGAACCTGCATATTGCTGAGAAAATCTCGGTGACAAGGTTGGATTGGCTCTAATTCAATATCAGCGATCGCTCTTACCCGTCCTGCTAAATATAAAGCGGCATACTCGTTATTAAAGCAATCATCTGGGCCAGTGGAACCAAGTATTGAGAATTCCTGAGAACTCAATGATTCAAATGTTACCTGTCCCTGCCACTGCCCGTAAAAGTAATACAAAACTACGCGATCAACCTGGAGCGATTCTCTCAGTTGGTTCGTCGTTTGCCGGACTAACTCATCCCGCTGCATTGTTTTGATCAGACCGTCAAGCAATCTTTGTAAACCCTCTTCTCTATGGCGATTTGGGCTATGTTCAAATTGTGAGTGAGGATGAATTTGCACAGTTTTAAAATGATCACTAAGTAAACACTGGCGGATTTATTATAGTAATTTATCAAACCTCTAAGAAAAAATCATGCTGGATTAAAATTGCTAATTTGATACTCGTATATGGAATACCAATCAACTATTTCGATAAATTGAAGAGCCAATCTTGAAAATGGAAAACTCTTGCCCAATCAGCTTTGTATAAATCAAAATAAAATCTAAAAATTTAATAATTTCTTCAAGTTTGTAGTTTTGTTTAAAAAAAAAGATAACGCTTAGTTACGGAATAATGTTTGGCGATCGCAGATAGTTTAGAGTCTATCAGGTAAAACAGGCTAACCAATGGACAAACTTCACGCCAAGTCACAAAGATTTTCTTAGCGTGAAATTAAAAAAAAAATCATCGCACAATTGTGATGTGTACGCTTAGCGATCGCCTTTACTGTAGTTTCAAGAACTTATCCAGCGCTATTACCATGCTAGGAGGCCAACGGCGGATATTTGTCACCCAGTTGATGTCTTTATAGCGGGGATCTAGTCCATAAGCTGCTACCCAGTTACTTTCGGCTTCGCCTTGTTCTCCTTTGATCCAATAAGCAGCGGTGAGAGCAGCACGCATATCAGCAAACTGAGGATATTTACGGACGATGTTCCGCATCTGGCGGATTGCTTGGTCTATTTGACCAGTTTCATAAAGGGCGAGGGCGTAGTTAGCACGGGAAAAAGCAAAATTCGGGGCTATATCATTGGATTTTTTGTAATCAGCGATCGCATCTTCCCATTTTCCCAAACCTGCTTTGGCATTTCCTCGATTGTTGTACGCCATTGCGTCGTTAGGATCGAGTTCTAGAACATGATTATAATCGGCGATCGCTTCTTCCCATTTTCCTAACCCCTCCAACGCCGCACCTCGATTTAAATAAGGATCAGTGACATTCGGAGCCAGTTCTATAGCTTTGTTGTAATCTCCCAATGCTGCTTGCAATTTGTTCTGACTCACCCGCGAATTTCCCCGGTTACTCCAAGCCCCAGCATTAGTAGGAAATTGCTCAATAATTTGTGTCCAGTACATTTCAGCCGTGGCAAAATCACCTTGATTTGTCGCAGCAAACGCTTGATTTGCCAACTCATCGCCTTGTTTTAATTGCTCTTGAGTAATGGATAGTTGGGGTTGTGCCATAACTGGCCTACCCCAGCCAAACACAAGCAACAAACTGAGAAAAATAGCAATTAACTTAATCATCTAGGTTTACCTGTGTCTATCTGTGGTTTAAATTCCACAACTTATCATAGGGAGAATTTTCATCCAGAGGCGCAGTGGTAGCGTTCGCAAGAGCGTCTCGTAGACAGGAACCAGCGTCAGTCACTTTCCAAAACAGATGCGCTAAGAAGAATTCTGCGCCTTTGCGTGAGGATGATTATTCCTTCACTACAACAATGACAACTGTTCATTAGGCGGCGTAAAGTCCAAATGCTTGTATGCAGCCTTTGTCGCCACTCTACCACGGGGAGTTCTGGTTAAATACCCAATCTGCATCAGATAAGGTTCGTATACTTCTTCAATTGTTTGGGTATCTTCACCTGTAACAGCGGCAATTGTTTCTAATCCTACTGGCCCACCATTAAATTGTTCAATTATTACACTCAGCATTCGACGGTCTGTCCAATCTAAACCGCAGGGATCTACTTGGAATAGTTGCAATGCCTCGGCTGCTACATTTTCAGTAACTTGACCAGATGATTTTACTTCCGCATAATCACGCACTCGTTTGAGTAGCCTATTAGCAATACGCGGTGTTCCTCGCGAACGACGGGCAATTTCTGTAGCACCATCTTCTGTAACAGGTGTTTTAAGTAATTGGGCACTGCGTAGTACAATTTTGGTCAATTCCTCAACTTCGTAAAATCGCAGCTTTTGAATTAAGCCGAAGCGATCGCGTAGTGGTGAAGTAAGCGCACCTACACGGGTTGTGGCTCCCACTAAGGTAAACTTGGACAGCGGCAAACTTCTGATTCGAGCGCTTGAACCTTTACCAATGGTGATATCTAAGCGATAATCCTCCATCGCCGGATAGAGTATTTCCTCAGTCATCCGTGAGAGGCGATGAATTTCGTCCACAAATAGAACATCCCCTGGTTTGAGGTTCACCAGTAACCCAACAATATCGCGTGGACGTTCTAAAGCAGGCGCACTGGTAATCTTGCAGCTTACCCCCATTTCTGATGCTAAAATCATTGCCATTGTTGTTTTACCTAATCCCGGCGGCCCGTATAGTAGTAAGTGATCCAGCACCTCACTCCTAGACTTAGCTGCTTTGATGGCAATATCTAGCACATCTTTCAAGTCTTTTTGCCCAATATAATCGGCAAATCGCTGCGGTCGAATACTCTCTTCTTGCTTATCTTGTTCATCAATAGCAGCTTCTGGTTGCAAAATTTTGTCTGTGGAGTCTGCTTTCGCCAACTCCCGACGCTGCTTTGGTTCTCCATTGGGTTCTGGAGGCTGTTTTTTCGAGGAGATTATCGCCATAATTCAACTTTTAAAGGGAATGGGGAATTGGAGACCTATAGGATTCAACGTCATAGAGGCGTTGTCCTGCTTCGTTTGTGATACTTTTGATTTTGCCTTCATCTGCGTACTTCCTTAAAGTGTTTGGATGCAAACCCAGAAACTCGACCGCTTTTCTGAGGGGGATGGCATACATCCCTAAATATGAGCATACGTAAGCGTTTGTGAGCAAACTATTTGCTGTTTATCTACCCTTCTGGGGATAAGGGGGAATGAGGAATAAGGAATGAGAAAGAATTTTGTTTATAGCTGATACCTGATACTTATATTACCTAACACTCAATAACCAGTCGTAGAAAGCCATGTACACTGCAATGGTTGGAATAAACAAGGGCGGGAAAATTTTCGTTTGGGAATACCCAGGCCAATTTAAAATTTAAATTCCGGACAATTACCCAGAAGTGCAAAAGTTATTATGTTATCTAAAAGAATCTTACCGTGCTTGGATGTGAAGGCGGGACGGGTTGTGAAAGGAGTTAACTTTGTCAATCTCCAAGATGCAGGCGATCCCGTAGAATTGGCAAAGGTTTACAATCAAGCCGGTGCAGATGAGTTAGTGTTTCTGGATATTACAGCGACTCATGAAGACCGGGGAATTATTCTGGATGTGGTCTACCGCACTGCTGAACAAGTCTTCATTCCGTTAACTGTGGGTGGTGGTATTCAATCCTTAGAAAATGTTAAAGCTTTGTTACGAGCGGGAGCAGATAAAGTTAGTATTAATTCTGCGGCAGTACGCGAACCAGATTTGATTAATCGGGCAAGCGATCGCTTTGGTAATCAGTGCATAGTTATTGCTATTGATGCTAGACGACGAGTTGAACCCAATAATCCTGGGTGGGATGTATATGTACGCGGTGGCAGGGAAAATACAGGCTTAGATGCCTTAATGTGGGCACAAGAAGTTGAAAGACGGGGGGCCGGAGAACTGCTAATAACAAGTATGGATGCTGATGGAACTCAAGCCGGGTATGACCTAGAGTTAACACGATCAATCGCTGAAGCTGTAGAAATTCCAGTTATTGCCTCTGGTGGTGCAGGTAATTGTGAACATATTTATACAGCGTTGACTCAAGGCAAAGCTGAAGCAGCATTACTAGCATCTCTGTTACACTACGGGCAATTGAGCGTTGCAGAAATTAAAGATTATTTGGGCGATCGCAACGTAC
Organism: aff. Roholtiella sp. LEGE 12411; assembly: GCF_015206995.1. Lineage (GTDB taxonomy): Bacteria > Cyanobacteriota > Cyanobacteriia > Cyanobacteriales > Nostocaceae > Komarekiella. The sequence goes on from NZ_JADEXR010000208.1 coordinate 4,667, forward strand.
CAGTACGCAAAGTTTTCTGATTTGTAATTCCTCCGTAAATGACATCTATCTTAGGTTAGACACACTTCCTGAAAAGGGTGTTAATATTATTTTACAAGTATTAACAAATATTAAGAAATATGTTGATCCCTATTTTAGTTTTTGATGTTGCGCTGGTAGCGTGGTCGCTGCACCTAATGGAAAAAGCCTACGAGAATAAAGAATTTTCTCTGATGTTGGCTGGCACATTAGTTGGTCTAGCGGCTGCTGCCATGTTAGTAGTTTACTTCCTAATGGGTCACTGTATGACTTATTTGTTGCAACTGTCGTAGCAAGTACTCATACTAAGTTGCAGATGAGATACTTGACACTGAATTTTAGAGACTACTTGACAAATTACCAATAATTAATGCAGTATAAACAACGCACTTAAAGGGTTATAGCTCAGTTGGTAGAGCAGTTCGATGCCATTGAGGCGAAAAACCCTAAAAAGCTTATTCTTTAGTTAGTTTAATATTAGGTTTTCTTTGTGCATTTGCATAAACTTGCATAAAGACATCACAGAAGTAAAGGTTAGAAACAATAGTAATAGATGCCTACTTAGGTGGGCTTACCAAAATGAAGACTAATCCCTAACTTGGGGTACTTGGGATAACCCTGAAGAGAAAGCTAGGTTTGCCTTTTGTGGTAAATGGATTTATCAACATATAATGCATAGATAACTAAGATAAGAAGTTTTGATATCAATCAGGCTTCCATTTTTCTAATGATATGTATTGATTATTCACTAAGTCTAAAACCTCGATAACACCATTTGTCTTTAAGACGCGAAACCAATAAATCGTGACATTCTCATCTGGATGTTTTTCAAATACTTGAACTTTGTAATAAGGTTCATTGGGAGTAGGATAGCCATCGACGATTGCTGCAACTCGTATAGTTCTCTTAGAAAGTCGTTCAATTTCTCGGGCTTTGCGTTGCACTTGTGGTAGTTTCCAAACTAAGCTTAGGGCTGTTTTTTCATTAAGTTCTTGGGTAGCCTGAGAAACCCTCACACCAGTATTTTGATCTAATCCAGGAAACAGTATTGAAGAAGTTAGCCCCATTTGAGAATAGTTATTTAGACCCTGAGTAATGTCTAATTGACTTGTTGCTCCGATCAGCAAGCAAGCCATAAGAGGAGAATATATCAATCTTTTCATGAAGTTATCCTTAAATAAGGAAATAAGGAAAATCGGCTATAGGCGACGTAACCAAGTTGCTTGTTCCCAGACGGCTTTGAGGGAAACTAGGTTATTGTGGTTAAACCAGTATTTCCAAGCTTGTTTCAATTTTCCCTTGGTTAGTGCCTGCACACCATCACTGACAGACACACCGATATGCTGCATAACGCTGGAGTCGCGGTAGCAGTCAATCATACAGGCGGTACATCCATCACGAACTCGCTGCGAACTGTCAAACTCAGTAATGTGGCACATGGGTTTATCCCAGTTGTGGCAGCGGTAAAGGTTAAGATGCCAGTCTAGGTAAAATAACTTCCAGCCACCGAGACAGCCGAATTGCTCTGGTTCACCTCGTAAATGGCGTTGCATATCCTCAATGGAGGCGGTAGGATTCACAACTGGAAAATCTTGTTTGAGTGCCTTTAAAGTATCGAAGCGCTCATGCAACTCCTCGGCAGTGTAATCTACTAAGTTCGACTCGGCGTAACCAAGATAGGATGATGCTAGGGTGGTTAACGGATAAGAGAAAGTTACGCTGTCAAAACCCAACGACTTGAGGAATGGTGGCAACTGATGGTAATCATCTATCAGTCGGCTCATGGTAACTGAAGCAGTAGTGCTGATATGCCGACGCTGGAAATGAATGTTAGCATCCCGGATGCGATCGCACACTCCTTTAAGTCCACGATTCTGTTCATGTTTTTCCACCTCAGCCGCATCAATGGAAATAATCACACTCATCAACCCAGCATCAGCTAACTCATCAATTCGCTTTGGTGTTAGGAGGGAGCCGTTAGTCACAAGCATCGGTGCCATACCGATGCTAGATGCATGAGCAATCATCTCATTTAGGTGGGGATGAGCCATTGGCTCGCCACCCACGTAAATCAAGAAATACACTCCATTGCGATAGAGTATCTCTGCGGCTTGTTTTGCTTGCTCCAGGGTTACAGAATGCCGCTCATCTATTGGCATCTTATCCACTGCAAAATTACAGAATCCGCAACGAGCATTGCATACGCTAGTAATTGCAAATTGACAAGTAGAAGGGCCACCATCCAGCACTCCCTCTAAAGCAAGTTGCCATAGTGATCGCCGTTTGGCTCCTAAGACTGAGTTATTTTTTGACATACTTTTTCCTGGGAAAGTGGGGGAGTGGGGGGCAGAGTTTTTATGCTTGTTAACGAGTATCAAAGACTCGTTAATCCAGTTCCGAGGTGGATTCATCCAGTTCAAAGACTCGTTAATCCAGTTCCGAGGTGGATTCATCCAGTTCCAAGACTCGTTAATCCAGTTCTGAGGTGGATTCATCCAGTTCCAAGACTCGTTAATCCAGTTCCGAGGTGGATTCATCCAGTTCCGAGGTGGATGAACGAAGCTCAAAGACTCTTTGATGGAGTTCTGAGATGGATTCATCCAGTTCAAAGACTCGTTAATCCAGTTCTGAGGTGGATGAACAGAGTTATAGCTCTCCTCTGTTTGCCCCTTTGCTTTTTAATTCTTACCGAACACACTACCAAGGGCACGTGCCATATTTTGCGGTTGCATTGCATCCATAGCTGCTGTTGGTTCGTAGCCGCAGTGAACCATGCAATCGGCACACTTAGGATTACCACTGGCGCGGCCGTATTGACTCCAGTCAGTTTCGCCTAGTAATTCTTTGAAGGTGGTATAATGACCTTCGTTTAATAGATAACAAGGTTTTTGCCAACCGAGAACGCTATAACTAGGGCTACCCCAAGGCGTGCATTCGTAGTCCTTATCACCAGTCAAGAAATCTAGGAAAAGTGGATTGTGATTGAAGTTCCAGTTTTTTTCACCCGTTTTCAAGGGAGTGAGAATTTCCCGGAACAGGGCGCGTGTTTGTTCTCGTTGGAGAAAATGATCTTGATCTGGGGCCCACTCGTAACTGTAACCAGGAGAAATCATCATCCCATCAGTATTGAGTGTTTCTACGAAGTCAAAGAACTCTTGGACTGCTTTAGGATCAGCACCATCAAAGATGGTGGTGTTTGTAGCGACACGAAATCCTTTGGCTTTAGCGGCGCGAATAGCTTTGACAGCAATATCAAAGACGCCTTTGCGATCGACATAGTGATCGTGCAAGTCGCGCATTCCATCTAAATGCACGCTGAAAGTTAGGTAAGGCGAAGGTTGAAACTTATCTAAGCTCTTTTCTAGCAACAAGCCATTAGTGCATAAATAAACATACTTTTTGCGCTCAACCAATCCCTGGACAATTTGATCAATCTGGGGATGCAATAGAGGTTCTCCCCCAGGAATCGATACAACAGGTGCGCCGCACTCTTCCACAGCAGCAAAGCACTGTTCTGGGGTGAGGTTTTGCTTTAGTACGTCTACTGGATGCTGGATTTTACCACAACCAGTGCAGGCTAGATTACAGCGAAAAAGCGGCTCCAACATTAATACTAGGGGGAAGCGTTTACGTCCTTTCAAACGCTGGGTAACTAAATACTTCCCAATATCCATAGCTTGTTGTAGATTAATCGCCATTATGGCTATCACTCCTGTTTATATAGATATAGTAATCCGATTTGATTCGTGAACTGATTCGTAGAGATGGGGCATGGGGCATGGGGCATGGGGCATGGG
>NZ_JADEXR010000209.1 GCF_015206995.1 aff. Roholtiella sp. LEGE 12411
CTCCCCTCCTAATGATTATCATTTTCACACTCAGTGAGATTTAATTTCCTCAAAGCCTTATGTAGTTTGAATCTTGGTGTATTTCATCCTGATTCAGGCTTGTCAATATTTAGATGCGTTTGCCCTGCAAGGCCACTCGACTCGCTGCTCACAAATTGAAAAAGCTACAAGCATGGAATGAAGCCCAGGCACAAAATCAAAAACTTCGTCACAAGCGCTTTGAACAATGCAAAGGACTTCTTTTCTGGGTTGGTGGTTGGGTCGGTTCTGGTCACTCTGGGATTTTCTTTTTCATCTCTGCCATGTTAGCTTCTGCGACTTTTGCAGGAGTATCAATCATTAATCTACCAACAAATCTTTCTTGCCCTGATCCCAAAAGCCTCTGTTATCTGGTATTTCAAATGCGATTCAACAACAAAAGTGTAATTCTTCCACAGCAGGCCAAGGATATTATTGCTGAGTACGAACGTAACAAGAGTAAACCTAAACGGCGCAGGTAATTAATTTGCCCTGGTCAAAAAAAACTGTAACTTCAGCTTTCCCGCTTGTTTAGAGGCGGGAAAGCTGAAGCTCGTCTACCCTATCTGCCACCCATCGAACAGATTCGGCTGGTCTACCCCATACTGTCGTTGCACCAATCGCCGCAGTTCTGGTACAGAGTTAGCCGACTTCATCAAAATCAAGATTGAGGTAACGTGCGGTGTCAATCTCTTCTTTGTTTGGTCAGATAGCATCTGATGTATTTTGTGTTTCCTGCGTCCGTTTGGAAGTGCAGGGTTAACAACATCGAGCTTGGCTTTTTCCTCTGGTGTCATCCAACTATAGATAAACTCCCAGTAGTACAACCCATTTCTGATATTCTTCTTATGCAGTTTAGTTATCCTTGCCAAGTGTGACTCAAATTCAGCCTCGAACATGCGTGTCCAGGGCTGTGGTGCATTTAATATTCGAGAAGTAAGTTTATCATCTCGCTCTTTCTCTGATACCTGTTTGTTGAACGCTCTGTCAAATCTGCGCTCTAATGTTTCTGTACCACAAGCAGCTAATAAAATAGCAGCTTTTTCATTTCCCCTTGATGCCGCCAACGCCCATAATTTTGTTACTTGCTCTAACATGATACCGTCTATTTGTGCTGTCAGCGTAGAAATTGCGCGAACCTGTAGCCCCTCTGGCATAAGGATTTTAGCTAGGTTTAGACGGATCAATTGCGCGAACCGTCTATGATTAATATCAAGTATTGAAGACACCTGGACTTTCGCACAAATGTAATCCCCACTCCCTTCTGGAAGCATTTCATAACCATCTATGACAATATTACCGATGTTGATTAATGTATGCCTAGCTTCTAGATTAGACTTCTTCTTAGCCATGATTCAGTTTTCCTCGCCTAAATGCAAATTTTGGTAGATAAAGCGAATAAGAAAGAGAGCGCCCACTAGACATAAAACCCGTCTAGTGGTGATTCAATGCGCTCCATCTGCGGTTTTAATCCCCGGAATTACCGGGGACTATGATTGGTTAATCGTCGCTTGATAAATGAAGCGAATAAAACACAAAGGAAAGCTAGAACTATGAACAGGGTAAACAGAGGCTTGGTTAGTGGACTGTGCTTCTTGAGTTGGTGCTAATCTTGTAGTAATCATCATTTCCTTTTGGGGTTTTGGTGAAGGGGCGATCGCGTTGTTGTCCAGACTGGGCGATCGCTCTTTAACTAACTTGTAGATTTGTAGATTGGCTGGGAGTTCCTTTCGTCCCTCTTTTACCTTTCTATATTTATTATATACAATCTTATAGATAAAACCAGATTACTTATATACATGTTTATATACAAAAAGACTTAACCTTATATATGTTTTTATAGACAGACGCTATACTCTATACAGATATCATTTAGATGTATATAACTATGAGTAAATTAGCTACATTTCGAGTGGAAGACGAGCAATGGGAGATGTTTCAGCAGGAGGCTAAAAAGCGAGGTGTAAGCGCGTCCTCGCTGCTGCAAGATTTCGTAGCTTGGGTAAATCAGGGAAATGATTTGCCTCTTAGGGCAATCGCTTCCCCTTTATTAGAGAAGGATATAGATCAGCGTATAGAAACCAAATTAGCGCCTGTTCTAGAAGAAATTGCAAAGCTACAAGCATCGCTGGGGGAATTGGCGGCTTGAGAGAGCAGGCTGAATCTCCTAAGCAGGAATCGAATCTCAATTCTGAGCCAATGCACGACAGTAAATCTACCTTAATGCCCACGTCTGCGGTTTTTTCTAATGGAAGTGCAGCCCCATTGGTAGATGCCCTGGTTCAAAAGCTCATTGATGGCCGTGTTACTGAAGAAGAATTTTTTCAGCAGTTCCGGCAGATTGTGAAACGTTGTGGATTTATTCTCTACCGCAATCTTGCCAAAGACAACACCAGAGAAAGCTGGTATGTTACATCGCAAGGCAATACTAGATTTGAAGTCATTAGCTCAATGGATTATCTCAACGTCATTCCTGATTGGCTGCGGAGGCAAGACTTGTTGGGGAGTAGTTAAGCAACCAGCACAAAGGGAGCCTAGAGCTTGGGCTTTAGTCGTTGGACTTAGGCTGCTGTTTGGGAGGTTGGATGAGCCCTGGGTAGATTTCATTAATCTGCTAGCAAGGATTCTAGTTGTTGTAAAAGGCTTGTAATTTTCTTAGCTTTTTTTGGGTCTTTCCACTGTGAGGACTTTAACATCCTCTGAGAGATATCTTGAAATTCCTTTCTCAAAGAAGAAGCTTTTTGAGGTTTCACCTTCTCAATACGATCTCGAATTTGTCCTAAAGATAACTTTTCATTAATTGCCAGTGTTAACAAGCTAATTCTCAACGCTTCATCTTTAACTGTAGCGATCGCTCTGGCTTTAGTGTATTCAATCTGCCCAGAGCGTAGGATATCTAAAACATCTGTTGGCAGATTTAACAGTGGCAGCCGACTGACACGAAAGCTTTCTGGTGATAGTTTGCCAACTGTTAGAAACACATTTTCTACAACTTTCCACTGTTTGCGGAAAACGTTTTCCGTATTCTCGCCCTCCCACTCAACTTTCTTCTTGTCTAAATGTGCTTTTCGGTTCAGCAAAGCAATTACTTCTTTAGTAGAACAGTTTAGCTGCCAAGACAATAAGTGCAGTATCCCTTCCGTTTCTTCTACTGGATTGAGATCTTCGCGTTGCAAATTCTCCAGTAAGGACAGCTTTAAAGCCGAAGTTTCGTCAACCTCTAAAATGACAACAGGAACTGACGTTAACCCAGCTTCTTGTGCAGCACGGTAGCGGCGTTCACCTGCAATTAATAAATACTTTCCATCGCTATAGGGACGCACCCACAAAGGTGACTGCACTCCTACTTCTTTAATAGAAGCAGTTAGGGTCGCAAGCTTGTCAGGATCGAAGTAGCGACGCACTTGTTCATAATTGCAGACAATTTTATCAGTTGGCACAGCAAATTTAGCAGTATCACCCTGGACGCTATTATTTGCTACCAGCCCTTGTAATTGTGTGTTCAGGGATTCTAGTTCGGCAATACGCTGTTGTGATTGAATTAGCTGTTCTTCTACTTCGGCTACCTGGGAATTAGTAGAAAAATAGCCATAGCTTTTAGGGAGCAACTTTTTTGTCACCTTTTCCCTCCTGCAAAATAACTGATAACTCTTGGCAGATAGGATAAAAATCCTTGATCGCTTTATGCGTTGAGCGATGCAAGTGCAAGGGAATGCCTTTTCCCGAAGCATTGCTGAATTCACAAGAATAGCGGATGTGCGGATAGCATTTAATTTTTAACGAAGTAAGCATTTCCGGTAATTGATTCAACAAATCTCGCTGGGTTGCCTCACTATTGTCATATTTAGTAGGCACAAATCCCAAAATTTGAGGCTGGGGATTGAGGCGTAGTTTTTTACACGCTCCTCGATACCAAGATAGCAATACATTGGCTCCTGTTAGGGACTTAGGACTGAGTTCGACAGGAATTAACAAATGTGTAGCTACTGCCAGCGCTAAGTCGTTGAAATTTCCCAGTGTAGCAGGACAATCCAGAATTACAAGTTGATGTGGTAAAGGAAAATCCTCAAACTTATCTGCTAAAGCGTACTCACGACGATTACGAACTGCCAATTCCAACCCAACTTGAATCATTACTGGCCCACCCAAGCATATTTGTAATTTACCCTTCGGCTTTCCCCATTCTGGCATCAGCAAAGGCCAGTTACCATCAAAATCTTCGCTGAATACTGCGGCGATTGTTTGCTCTAGTGGTGGGTCTTTGTCCAATCCACAAAACTGGCTCATGGAAACGTTAGTATCAAGGTCGAGTAGCGCAACGTCAAAGCCTCGCTTTGCCATTTCATAGCCAATATGAACGGCTAGTGTAGTTTTGGAAACTCCTCCGGCATTGGCTCCAATCCAGAGAACAACTTGCTTCATCTATTTGCAATTACAATACTTGCGTTTTGTTATACTCTATCCCTAAAAGGAAATCAAGTTCAATTTGATTATCTATACGGAAAACATTTTCCGTCCAGAAGAATTAAGCTCAGGGATTTACTCGCTTATCCTTTGAACTAAAAGCTTCAAACTTTCCCCTGACTTGGAATTAGTTTTAATATCTGCGCTGGCTAGTTCGGCAGCAGCCGCCGCCAGATTGGAGCAATTATCGCAAACTTCAGTATCGTCTTTCCAATTTCCTGGACTAAGTTCTGTACCGCATCTGTCGCAATTAATTGTAATTTTTTTCATCAGTTTTATTTGCTGGGTAGCTGCGCTTCCTAAGTTCTAATGATTAATTTCAGTTCACTCATCAAAAATTTTTCTGAGCGATCGCTAACATATCCGAAGTTATCAAAGCGACTAAATTCATTGTAAAACTTGCCATTTGAATTTTTTACTCCTGGTTATTTTATCAAATAGAATTCAGGAGCCAGAATTCAGAATTGAATTCTGTGTAACTGGCGTCTGAATAAATGGGTATAAGACCCCCACCAAATTGAAAATTTAGTGGTCTACAATGAGTGGCGGGTATGAATCTCCCACTCATTGATTCTGACTCCTGAAGAGTTTTCCAAATCCAATTACTGCGCCATAGCCAACAGGAATGCCGATCAATGTACCTAAAATATGTTTATCGGTATCAGAAAGAATATCGCTTGTAAGAGGATTGTTTTCAAGGTGAAAATTTTCACCCGTAATAGTTTTCCCTCCTAAAAAAAATGTTGAGATAAGATATGCCAACAATAATCCCAGGGACACCCCTATAACGCCTCCCGCTATCCACCCAATCAAATGCCAAAGAATATAACGATTATCTTCTTTCATTTAAACCTCCGAATATGAAGAAAATCCCCTTTTCCCTTTCCCTTTACCCCGCCAAACTCCCTTGGCGAACTACTAGAGCGTTAACATAGTCAAATTGAGCTTCATCACTCTATTATGCCCAAAACCTGGAATCTGAAAATAGATAGCTATTACCATGCCAACCCACAATGCATCATTGCCACTGCCCACATTGACACTTTTCCTACAGACTTACCCCTAGAACCCAACATTAGAGAACCTAACCGCAAAAGTGCCACGTATAGGCAAATCTTCGATTCTGTAACGACTCAACCCGAAAAATTCTTCTCCCGCCACAGTGGAATTGTGCTGTGTGCCAACAAAGTTAAACCCAGCAAAAATAAAACTGAACTGGAACTAGAGATACTTGAAGCCTCCGAAGGGGGAAGCGATGGTATCATTAATGGCGGGCATACAGTTCTAGCTTTTGACCAGGCTAGGAATTACAATTACAACCTGAGCCTTGCCAGAGTTCAAGTTACCATTCACATTGGACTTTCTGAAGAATCAGCTAAAGATATCGCTCTCGCATCCAATACCACTACGCCAGTGGATTCTCGCTCTAAAGTCAACGCCAGAGGTGATTTTGATTTCATCAAGCAGTATTTAGCTTCTTTGGAAAGAGCGGAGGACAGAAAATTCCGAGTCGCCTATTACCAGAACCAAAGCGGCGCTCCTAGAAATGCCCAGTGCAATGTTAATCACTTATTCAAATTAATTAATTGCCTTGACAGAAATAGATATAACCCCGACGGCAATAAAAGAACCAAGCATCCTACGGGTACTAATACTCCAAGTCACATCACAGACACGGAGAGGCAAAGATTAACTCTTTTACTGCCTCTACTTCCCAAATCTCTATGGATTGAGCAAAGACTATACGAAATTGTCCAAGAACATATCAGCAACCCCAGAAGAAAGGGCGTCAACGATTTAGCCTCAATCGATACACGCAAAAATACTCTGCTTCTCGACAGCAAGTACTCGTTTGGGTTTGGTGCGCCAACTGATCTGGCGTTGCCGATAATTGCATCTTATCGGGTGTTCTTGGACGAGAATTATAACTGGATTATTCCTTTTGAGGAGTTTTCAGAAGACTTTCTCCAGCATCTGTGGAATAACTATTACCGGAAATACCTGGTATCGGAGAAAATAGCAGGGAATACGGTGGGAACAAGAATCTGTCGTAATCAAGAAATTTGGGAAAGTTTGTACATCTCAGCGCAAAGTTATCTCAATCAGCACTTAATGAAAATGGTTAATTCCGCCAAGCGGCAAGAATTGACGCTGACTTCTTAATGGGACGAGGGATTTTCCTGCGTGCATTGGTAAAAATAAATCCAGTAACTTTTATGAGTCAAACACAATCGGAACTAAAGCTACTGACCTTCGATGAATTTATCGAATGGTATCCAGAAAACTCAGAAGTACGTTATGAATTACATGATGGGGTGATTGTGGAGATGCCAAAGCCTAAAGGGGAGCATTCTGATTTAGCTGGTTTTTTGATTGAAGAATTACTGATCACAATTAGAGATATGGGTAAGCGCGGTATCTGGACTATACCGAAAGAATCCATTATTAAACCATACCGAGACAAATCAGGGTACGAACCGGATATTATTGTTTTAAATCAAGAAACTATTGATACCGAAACACGCTGGAAGAAGGAATCAGTTATCCATAATGCTAGTTCGGTCAAACTAATAGTTGAAGTAGTGTCAACCAACTGGCAGGATGATTATTACGATAAGCTTCGTGACTATGAAGCTATGGGTATACCTGAATATTGGATTGTGGATTATGCAGCGTTGGGTGGACGTGTATTTATTGGTAGTCCCAAAGTTCCGACTATTTTTGTCTGTGAACTTATTGATGGTGAATATCAAATGACACCCTTTAGAGGAACAAACCTTATAGTGTCTCCTACTTTTTTGCAGTTGAATCTAAGCGCGCAACAAATTTTTGACTCGGTGATTTAACAATAACAAGAGTAGGATAAGTACTTGAACCCCCCGCTATCAAATCAATTTCAAAAAAACCAAATTGAATGACTCGATTTGTACATGACGAATTTGCTAAGGACTATCTAGAAGAACTGTTAAAATCTTATGGAGAAGTAAAATCATCCGAAAAAGTATCAGGAGAGATTAAAGAAATTGATGTGTTATTTACTCCATCAGCACAGCAAACTTCTAATCTAGAATTGTTAGGGCTACTAGGAAGATTTGCCGAATTTCCGGCAATATTAGAACCCTTTCGCAATGCAGCTTCTGGTGATGAAATCTGTGATTGTATTCAAAAGTTATTAGAAGTAAAAGCGGGATTGCGACGAGATGCTAAAGCGAATAAAACCAAACTCCAGGATTCAAATATTTCTAAACTATGGGTTCTGACTCCAACTGCATCCCCGGCAATACTATCGAGCTTTAATGTTAATCAGAAGTCGGGGTGGCTACCAGGGATATACTTTTTAGGTGATGCTCTACGGACAGCAATTGTTGCTATTCACCAACTGCCGCAAATACCGGAAACCTTGTGGTTAAGAATACTGGGTAGAGGAAGCACACAGTCACAGGCGATTGTGGAATTATCAGCGTTACCATTGGATCACCCATACAAGCAAGTAACGCTAGAATTGGTTTATAATCTGCGTGAAAATTTAAGAATCAATCAAAATTTAGAATCAGACGATAGGGAGTTAGTTATGCGATTAGAACCACTTTATCAACAAGACCGCGAAAAAGCTAAAAAAGAAGGACAACAGGATTTAATTATACGTCTACTAAATCGTCGTTTTGGTGAGATTGATGCATCGTTGATTGAACAAGTTCGACGATTATCTATTGAGCAACTGGAAGGGTTAGGAGAAGCGTTACTAGATTTTTCCGTTGTGGTAGATTTAGAAGTTTGGTTAAACCAGCAAGCCGGGTAATAACATAACCTACACCGCAACCAACCAATCGCACACCACAGACCTATACCCGTGGGCAAAGTTAACCCAAACCTGCCATTGCCCCAAATACCCATTCCAGTAAGGTTCACCATCAGCAACACCGACAGCCGAGCCGATTGTGGAGA
>NZ_JADEXR010000210.1 GCF_015206995.1 aff. Roholtiella sp. LEGE 12411
TTCAGATGACGAGTTTTCCAGAGAGCATCTTCATTTTAGACAAGTTCGCCGAGACCTTGGGGTATGATTTTGCAGCTTTTCGTAATTCACGCCAGCAATTCTTCGATTTGTTCAATACGGACGAAGCTCTCCAGGATATATTGCTTCAGAACTGCACGGGTATTAATAGTAAATTTGGGGAAGTAATAATGTTTGACCCTCGTGTAATTCATGGCACAGCAGAGAACATTGAAGGAATTACTCGCGTGAGTATTGACTTCCGCTTACTTCCGCTCAACGCTTATGATGCCATTATGAAATCACTCTCAGCAGACTCTACCCTTCCCTATTTGACAATCGAAGGTGAACCTGCTGTGCGGGGTGGCTTTTATCACGAAAAGAGTGCCTTCGAGCTATAATATGTCATTCAATTTAAATTGTGTGGGATGTGTTCCTTTTAAAAACATCTAGCAGGAGAAGCAACTGCATTTTGCTAGATAATTCTATTCATCTGATCTGAGGTTTTCATGTCGCCATTAATTCCAGAGTACCAAGCACCGTGGTACTCGCGTTTATTCACTTCATGGGTTAAACCCCTACTTGATATTGGCAACAGACGAACTCTTGAAAAAGAAGAGCTTTTCCCTCTTAACCCACTAGAAGAGTCACATAAATGTGCAGAGCAGCTTACTCAGGCTCTGCAACAAAATTCTCAGAAGCAGCACCCTATTCTATTATCTATTGTCCTAATTCATAAAAATATATTTATAAGTGCGATAAGTCTCGGTATTCTGCACTCAATGGCAAGTGTAGTCACTCCATTTCTCTTTCGGTATCTATTGAACTTTTTAGAGCAGCCACAATCTAAAACCTATTATGGTTTACTACTGGCAGGAGGTATGTTTATATCAAGTTTCCTGTCATGGTTGGCAATCCACCACTGCTTCCTCACTGCTGGCAAATTGGGCTTTCGTATACGTGCTGGTTTGGTTGGTGCAGTATATCAAAAATCTTTACAACTTAAACCAGAATCACAACAAAACTTTCCAGTCGGGACAATTGTCAATTTGATGTCTAAAGACGTACAAAATGTTTATTTGGCAGCAGAAAGTTTTGTAATATTAATTATGGCTATAGTTGTGGTAATTGCTGCTATATTTCTTACTTACTTAATTTTGGGAACAGCTAGTTTTGCGGGAATTCTTACTTTGATAATTTCCCTTCCTCTTTCTAGCCAAATTGCCAGGCGAATGGAAGGGGCTGTCAAACGCAGCAATCACTTTGCTGATAGACGCGTAGGATTAATCAACGATATTCTTAATGGTATTCGAGTTGTCAAATTTTATGCTTGGGAGAGGAATTTCAGCAGCAATCTTTCCGCAATTCGAGAACAAGAAATCAAAGAACTCAAGCAATTTGCTTGGCAGGCAGCGCTTCTGAATCTCATTTTTTTGGCAACTCCCATAATGGTAGCTATGGTGACATTTACTTGCCATGTCTTATTAGGTAAAGGATTAAATGTCGCGGATGTTTTTTCTGGATTGGCTTGCTTTAATTTACTACAAAGACCCTTACTCCACATTCCTAATCTCGTGGTTAGCTTTGTAGAAGGACAAGTTTCTATCCGCAGGCTTGAAAGCTTTTTGAATTTACCCTCATTTACAAAATTGCCTGCAAGTGAATTGCCAGTTGGTAGTGTGCAATTGTCTAATGTTTCTTGTTCTTGGCAGATAGAAGAAACAGCGACTTTGAAAAATATCAGTATTGATATTAAACCAGGTGAATTCGTGGCTGTGGTTGGTTCAGCCGGTTCTGGTAAAAGCTCTCTTTTTTCTTGTTTGATGGGAGAACTAGAATTGTTGCAAGGACATCGAGAGGTTTCTGGACGCATTGCATACGTTTCACAACAAGCCTGGATTTTAAATCAATCTGTGCGAGACAATATTCTTTTTAATGCTGATTTAAAAGAGCAGCAATACGAGTTAGTACTTCAGGCTTGTTGCTTGACAGAAGACCTTGAAACTTTTGCCTCTGGAGACAGTACAGAAATCGGAGAAAGAGGAATTAACCTTTCAGGAGGTCAGAAACAAAGAGTCAGCCTAGCACGAGCAGTATATAAAGATGCAGATGTATTTTTTCTTGATGACCCCTTTAGTGCTTTAGATAACATTGTTGGTAGACAAATTCTACAACAATGTCTGCTAGGGATATTGGGTAAAAAAACTAGAATTTTAGTTACTCATAACTTAGATTATGCAATGGCATCTGACCGAATTATCTTTCTAGAACAGGGCACTATTACAGAAGTCGGAACGCCCCAAGAGTTGCAAGAAAGAGACGGTAAATTTGCCCAAATGTTGAAGATGTATGAGTATAATGATGGCAAAAAAATTGGGGGAAATGATAATTTAATCAATTTGGATCTTAGTGGAGATGAAGGTGATACAAATACTCTTAAATGTAATCCACATCGGGCCAAATTAGCAACTCAAATAAATGCACTAGAGCAACAGCCGATAATAACGGCAAATTCTCGGATCATTGAAGAAGAAGAACGAGCTAGTGGTGCTGTCAAAGCAGAGTTGTATTTTTCCTATATTAGGATGTTGGGAACTAAACCATCTCTGCTTTTTATAGTTGGATTATTCATCCTGCGTGAAATACTAAGTATCGGCTCAGATTTATGGTTGGCTTATTGGGCTGCTGACGGACGAAATCCTGGGGCTTTATTTCTCACGGGATTTATATTGCTGGGAATTTTTGTGGGAATAATCACCTTTTTGCGAGCAATATATATGGCACTTAGGGGTGTGAACGCTGCTAATAAAATCCACAAACAGCTGCTTTCTGGAGTATTACATGCCCCACTTTCTTTTTTTGAAGCTACACCGAGCGGGCGAGTGTTAAATCGCTTTAGTAAAGACCAAAAGATAATTGATCAGCAAGTCATTTTCAAATTTCTAGAAGGCATGAGTACGTTGTTTCTCTTGCTTTCCAGTGTTGTTGTGATTATTGGAGCAACTCCTCTAGCTCTAGTGGCAATTGTACCGCTAGTTTGGGGTTATTACAACATCCAAAAATATTTTAGGGCGTCTGCCCGCGATGTCAATCGCTTGGAAGCGATCGCCCATTCACCAATCTATGCTCATTTTTCAGAAACCCTGGTAGGAGCCTCTACGATCCGGGCTTTTGGTTGTGAACAGCTGTTTATTCTAGAAATTTATCGAAAAATTGACCAAAGCCAACGGGCGCTTTTCACCCAACTTTGTCTTGAGCGATGGTTGAGTCTGCGACTAGATATCATGGGGGTGTTGCTTGTGGGTACCGTCGCCGTCTCGGCTGTTATGTCCCGCAATATTTTGGCCTCTGGGTTGGCTGGACTTTCCATTACTTATGCCATGAGCGTTACAGGAGCATTGGGAAGGGCAGTTCACGCCATTGCAGAACTGGAGATTAGTATGAATTCTATACAACGGACGCAGCACTATGCCAATCTACCCCCAGAGAAATGGCAGGGGCGGCAAACTATCAATGCAGATTGGCCACTTGCAGGAAAAATAGAAATTGCTGCTTTAGAAGTACGCTATCGCCCAGAACTAGAACCGGCTTTGAAAGGTATTTCCTGCGCGATCGCTCCTGGTGAAAAAATTGGAGTTGTAGGTCGGACGGGATCTGGTAAAAGCACTCTCCTGCTGAGTTTGTTTCGTATGGTGGAGCCAACCCAGGGACATATTTATATTGACGATGTAGATATTGCTAAGATACCGCTGCAAGAATTGCGATCGCGCCTTACCATCATTCCCCAGGAACCAGTTCTATTTCAGGGAACAATTCGTACTAATCTAGACCCGTTCCATGAATTCACAGATCAACAACTCTGGCAGTCTTTGCAACGTGCCCATCTCCAAGGCGTCATCAAACATTTATCAGCCGGACTGGATACAGACATCAAGGAAGGCGGAGCTAATCTTAGTATGGGTGAGCGACAGCTGCTTTGTTTAGCACGCGCCCTCCTAAAGAATACTCGTATTCTGCTATTAGATGAAGCGACTGCCAACGTGGATTATGAAACCGACAATCTCATTAAGCAGACTCTAAATGATGATTTTGCACACTGCACAGTTGTCACTATTGCCCATCGTATTCATACTGTGATTGATGCAGATAGAATTATGGCAATGGAGCAAGGTAGAATTATGGAATTTGATTCTCCCAAGGTTCTACTAACAAAACCGGAAAGCATTCTACGAAAAATGGTGTCGCAATCAAGATAATCTCTTTTAACGAGAGGGAGCAACGCGATTTTCTGAAGTCGGACAAAAACCAGCGACGATGCTCCACTATACCGCAATACGGTTCAGTTAAGGCTAAAAATCATGTAAATTAAGCATTGTTCCCAAGCATGGAAGTTGAGTGTGGTGCATCTCAAGGATTTCTCGTTGGTGTCTCCTGATATACAAACTGAGGAACTGCTGAAAGCAATCGAGACGGCGATTCCAGTAAAGGCAATTGAACAGGCGATCGCTAATACCCAAACTGAAGAAGAGCGTAAGCGATCGCTACCAGCGCAATTAGTGGTAAGTCTGGTAATAGCAATGAGTTTTTGGTCTAAAGACTCAATGCGGGACGTACTTAAAAACCTAATAGATGGGATGTCAGAGTCGTGGGTAAAAGTTGGTAAATACTGGCGTGTGCCCTGTAAATCAGCTATTACACAAGCTCGGCAGCGATTAGGAGCAAGAGTGATGAGCGATTTATTTCATCGGTAAAAAGGTAGTCAGCCAATACTTGTACGCATCATTGAGTATACAATTAAGCATCCTGACAATCCAGAAGAACAACTGACATATCGCTTGATTACTAGTTTATTAGACATTGAAAGATTTCCTGCCGAGTTGTTGGCGAGGGAATACCATCAGCGATGGGAAGTAGAAAACACCATTGATGAGTTGAAAATACATCTTCTGGGGCGAAAAACTCATGTCCGTTCCCAAAAACCACGAGAGGTTGTGCAAGAGGTATATGCTTGGTTGTTGGGACATTGGACAGTACGAGTATTAATGTTTCAAGCTGCAACCAGTGCTGGAGTTGCTCCATTACGTCTTAGTTTTACCGGAACTTTACGAGTTATCCGTCGTGCTGTACCTAAGTTTCAACGTCTTAACTCCCAAGATTTGCCCCTTTTTTCGATTGGTTGACTATAGAGATTCTGGATACATTGTTACCCGAACGGGTTCATCGGTGTAACCCCAGGGTTGTGAAAAAACCTGTATCAAAGTTTCGCTCCAAAAAACCAAAGCACAGAGGTACTGGACAGCGAGTTGAGGCTCCAAATTTTCACATCATCAATAACGCTTTTAGCCTTAACTGAACCGTATTGCACTATACCGGAGGCGATCGCTAAAACATACATTTTACTTAAATGTATAAAATGTTCAAGCACTGCTGGGATTAAGGAGAGAATTAAAAATAGAGTTACAAAAATTGTCCCAACTGCCAGCTATCCATTAGACCTGTCCGAAATATAAATACGGTATAAAAAAGTGGAAAAATAAAATGTGTATCTACTACTCAAAGTAAAAATGTGCATTGTACTTGATTATATCGAAAAATATCCACTGCGGACAAAGCAAATATTAGGTATTAGCTATGAACAGTTGCGATCGCTAACAGAATCATCAGGAATCAAGCATAAAGAATTAGAAAAAATCAAGGAGAATCAAAAAGTAAGAATTAACGCAGCCGGAGGTGGAAGACCACAAAAATTATCATTCTCTGAGCAAATAGTATTATGCTTATTTTATCTCAGACAAATGCCATCATTTGAAATTTTAGGAATGCTGTTTGGTATTTCCAAAACAGAAGCAAATGATAATTTTCATTATTGGAGGAAAATTATTCGGGATATATTGCCGGCAAGCTTACTCGAACAAGTCTCAACAATAGATAGTGATTTGGAAATTGTTCAAGAGATTTTAACCAAATTTCAGCTACTAGTTGATAGTGCAGAACAGCCTATAAATAGACCATCACAGCCAGAAGAGCAAAAAAATACTATTCAGGAAAGAAAAAACAACATACTAGAAAAAATCAGTTTGTTGGTCTTCCAGAAGCTCAGGATATTGTCGATGTAGAAGTAGGCTTTCCTGTCCCAACTGCGGACATAAATTTATTTCGTACTCAACAAGAAAAATTTCACATCAAACAAGGATTTGGAGGCAACAAGGGATATCAGGGTGGTAAAAATATAAAGACTCCTCACAAGAAAAAAAGAAACCAGGAATTAAGTGATGCACAAAAACAAGAAAATAAAGTATTTTCGAGTAATCGGATATATATTGAGCATCTCATAAGATTGGTGAAAATTTTTCAAATAGCATCACAAAGATTCCGACTAAAAAACGATGTTTACAATGATATAATTTTCACGGTTTGTGGATTGGTAAGGTTGAGAATTGGTAGTTTGATTTTAGCAGTTACTTAAATTAGACAATAATAGCGATCGCCTATAATTATAAAACTGTATTTTGCTTGTCTAAACTATCAGTAACGATATCAAACCCTAATTATTACGTTGACAGAAAATCTGCAAGGTTTAGTCTAAAAGCCTTGTGTGTACTTGCTTTCAAGTTTTAGGACAGGTCTACTGTGAGCTTCTCTTTCTTTTTCAGCAAGCCCTAACTAGATATGTAAAGTTTTGTATTAGGATTCAACATTTCTGTGTAAAACCTTTTGGTATAAGTTATTAAATTCTTCTTGTCCAGCCCTAGACAACATATTATTTACAGCCAACTCTACTAAATACAATTGGGGCGGCGATAATTGATCACCATCGTCTGTTAATCGTAAAATCTCGATTGCTCTTTCTGCGTTATTCATGATCGGATGTTTTTTAGGATGAAGGGAGCGACCCTGAAGGATCGCAGATTTGTTAATTGTCCTTATTTGAAGCGAAATAAAGCTTGGTTTGAAGAGGGAGGAGGGCTTGAACCTCCTCTAGTAGTTAAAAGGGGGTATTACCTGTTTGGTTTGCTTTGGCTAGATATCCGCGCCAGTATTGGCCCTCGCGGAACTTTGGAGGTAGGGCGATCGCGGCGTCAAATTCTCCATCGTAGTAGCTATCAAGTTTGGCTTGGGTCTTAGTCTTGGTTTGAGTTAACATACAGACATCCTTTTAAATTGAGGCGGGTTGATTCCCGCTTTTTCCTTACCTGTTATTACTTTAACATAACAAGTTAGTTAGTGCAAATAACAAGTTAATTATGTAGAATAAACTGTAACAGGATAAATATAACCAGTTAGAGTAATAGGCTGATACCAAACCAAATTATTGAGGCAGACTTAAACCAATTCGCAATTACGTTTTGTGACGGGGATTTAAACCCCGACACAAAACGCGCTGCCTATAGAGGCAGGGGACTTAAACCCCTTTTGTTCGGTGACGCTTTACGGCTTGAATGTTTGCTTTACTACCTTCGTCGGTCTTAGGAAAGCAGTAAGAACATACCCCACGTTCCACACTTAATTTACCTTTGATGGGGCGATCGCATATTTTGCACTTGGGAAGCTGCTCACCAGTTGAAACGCGCTCACGCCATTGTTTTAGGCGTTGATATCCTGATTTAGCCATATTTGTTTTCCAACGGATCTGCTCGACCAATACCTAACTCAAGCAACTGTTTTTTTGTGCCATGGCGGTCAACGCAGTAATAATATTTTTTATCCCGAATATTGGCTAAATAATACCCTGCTTTGCCGCCATTTATTCGGAACAATTCAATCACTATTTGTTTCTCGGTAATGCCATATAGGGTATTAATATCATCATGATTTGTTGCGCTGGGAGATAAAAAAGGCTCAGTATCTTTAATGAACCAACGTCCGTTTCTACATTCAAATATACGAAAGTAGCTTGGGTAGATAATTGTGCTATCCATAATTGGTTTTTGATAGAATGAATAAAGAAAGCCCAAATACATATATAGACGGCGACGTTAGATCAGGCGATCGCATGAATAGAGAACTGTTAATTTTGTTCTCAAAGATAGCCTAACCAAAAGCAAACTTAACTGATTGCACGAACCTGTTACTTTTTTGAAACTGTTATTTTACATCTAACCAAATAAATGTGTATAAAGGTGTAGCTTGCGATGGCGTACCCGCCCGCCGTAGGCGATCGCTGAAACTCATTCTGGAAGATTCATCAACATTAATTGAGGGCAGAACTAAAACGAGGCGACGGATTCTTTAAACTTGTTATAGCAACCTGTTATT
>NZ_JADEXR010000211.1 GCF_015206995.1 aff. Roholtiella sp. LEGE 12411
GTGGGGAGTGGGGAGTGGGGGAAGTCTTTTCCCTATCCTCTGGACTCTTGACTCTTGACTCTTATCCGATGAATAAAACCGACTGTCTCGGTGAAGAAAAACAGCCGGTTGAAGATTAATAATATTGAATAGAGTTTAGGCTTCCCTATCCAAAAAGCCTTGAATTTGTCTTAAAGCCGCAGCACCAATATTAAATACTGCCCAACCAGCAGCAATGGCGATTGGTGCTAAAACGATCGCTATACGGAAATCAATATCCATGTTTAGAGCCTCTCTTCTAGGTAGAAATTTAACTTTTGTCAACTCTTCTCATTTTTATTTTTAGCTGAAGTGGGCAATTTTTCCAAATCCATGTGTAAAGAATGTTTAAATTATTGGGCATTGGGGATTGGGCATTGGGAATTGGGAATTGGGCATTGGGCATTGGGCATGTATTGAATTTGTTCCCCAGTCCCCAATCCCTAAGACTTGCTAAAACCGAGATCAGTCCCATGACCGGCATGAACCAAAGCTAACTTTTGGTAACGTTCAGCGTGTTTGATTAATTCTGCGGCTTCAACTTCTGTGACTTGACGCTGAACTTTTCCAGGAATGCCGACAACAAGGGACATAGGCGGTACATTCTTAGTAACCACTGCACCAGCACCAATAATGCTACCAGTACCCACTCGTACCCCGTCTAAAATTACCGCGCCAATGCCAATCAAAGTTCCACGTTCAATGTATGCGGAATGTACTACAGCGCGATGCCCTACGGTAACGTGATCTTCTAAGATTGTCGGAAAGCCAGGGTCGCCATGTAAAATGGCTCCGTCCTGTATATTTGTGCATTCGCCAATGTCAATGCGTTCTACATCTCCCCTAACCACTGCTCCATACCAAATGCTCGCACCGGCTGCTATTTTTACCGAGCCGACTATGACAGCATTAGCTGCAACGAAGGCAGCTTGAGAAAAATCGACAGATGTCCAGTAAGAAGCGGTAGACACGATAGAATATGAATATGGTACCCAGGAACACTGGAGAAACTCCAACCATTAAGGCTGGTTGCACAACCAGAATATCACAGCGTCAAGTCTCTACGATGAGGAAGACACTAGTGAAATATGTTCTTGCCGCAACTCCGTGTCCGTGCAGCAGTGAGCAAATAACCCAAAATGACGGAGCCGAAGTGTAAAATCCAACCCAATGGTGCTGGTGAAGACAAAATTATGTTTGTACGCACTTCATGATGAATCCAGGCTTGCAGTACCCAATGTTTGGCCCTGAAATACAGTGTCCCCATTGTCGCCAAACTATTCCGGCGCTGACATTAACAGATACCTATTTATGTCCGCGTCATGGCGCGTTTGAAGCTAATCCTAAAAATGGAGAATTGATCCATCTACAGTCAGGGCGTCATTGGCGAAGGTGGAATAATGAATGGTATAGGCAACATACCCATCCTGATGGTATTCGGTTTGAAATTCACGAAGCATTAGACAAGCTGTATACCCAAGGCTATCGAGCAACACGAGTGATTATTGCTCGACGCTATCAGGAATTAATGAGTGGCTATTTAGAACGCAGCACACCTTGGCGTTCTGGACAACCGGAAATTACGTCTGCACGACTATACGGCTTACCTGTAGAGTTTAGCCCCGATTCGGCAGAAGATCCCTGTTGGGAAGTGATTAATTTTGACTTGGAAAAAGAGCCTGGAGTCCCCGTGCGCTATCCTTATTTCAGATTATTTGAGTAATTGTCATTGGTCATTGGTCATTGGTAATTTGACAAATGAATGACTAATGACTGAGAACAAAGCGCAAAGTCTGATCGGATGAAACCTCCGCTCAGAACTTTGTAAGAGAGGACAAATTATGCACCACGCTTCTATTCGGACGGCGAATATTCATCGGGCGATCGCCTTCTATGAACAATTAGGGTTTATAGTTTCAGAACGCTTCACTACAGGCTACACCCTAGCTTGCTGGATGGAAGGATTAGGAGGCAGGATTGAATTAATTCAAATTCCGCAACCAAAACCCGCTCCAGATGCATTCGCTGACGAACATTATGTAGGCTATTATCATCTCTCATTCGATTTAACTGAGATTACACCAGATTTACCCAGTTGGTTGACAAATTTACAAAAACGTGCATTGTTAGCAGCAGAGAGCCAACCAGAACTACCACCACTAAAAATACTTTTAGAACCGACACAGCAGCAGATAGGCGATCGCATTTACGAAGTTGCTTTCATTGCCGATACTGATGGCTTACCTTTGGAATTCATCCGAATCTTAGCAAAAATCTAATAATTGAGCTTTTTTTGATTAATTTTGCTGATAAAACAGTCAGTCTCTGTAATGTTGCCGAAGTGAAAGACTTTTACAAAAAATTAGACTTTATTCATCCTCCTCAAGAAATATGTAAAATCATTTACAGATATATTTACCAAATACATGTCTGTATTTTCCATCTGGTATCAATATCGTTTTGCCCTATTACTGCTAAGCCTTTGGTTAATAGCAGTGTTTTTACTTATCAGTAAACCTGGGGAGAGCCAACATGCAACCACATCTAATCAGGAAAATAACCACTCAAGTTTAGTAGCAAAAAAAACTATGCCTATAACAGTGACAGAGAACGTCCGCAAGATAGTGCTGGAGAATGGTCTGACTGTCCTGACAAAAGAAGTGCATACTGCGCCAGTGGTGACAGTGCAGGTGTGGTACAAAGTCGGCTCGCGTAATGAAGAACCGGGAGTAAATGGCATTGCTCACCAGTTGGAACACATGATGTTTAAAGGCACGAAAAATCGCCCAATTCAATTTGGACGTTTGTTTAGTGCTCTTGGTAGCGACTCAAATGCTTTCACCAGCTATGACCAAACTGCATATTATGGCACTGTGGAACGGGACAAACTCAAAGCGCTCTTGGTGCTAGAAGCAGATAGAATGCAAAATTCTCTAATTGATGCAGAGCAACTAGCGAGTGAAAAGCGAGTAGTAATTTCTGAGTTACAGGGTTACGAAAATAGCCCGGAATACCGCCTCAATAGAGCTGTGATGCAAGCGGCATTTCCCAATCATGCTTATGGGTTACCTGTGGGTGGCACCAAAGCTGATGTAGATAAGTTTCAGGTAGAGCAGCTACAAAAGTATTACCACAATTTCTATAGTCCCGACAATGCTGTATTAGTGGTTGTTGGAGATTTTAAAACTGCAAATACCCTCGAAATAATTAAAGAAGTATTTGGAAAATTACCAAAGAGTCAAGGATCAAGAGTAGAGACGCGATTAATCGCCTCTGTCAAGAGTCAAAACTACTCATCACTCAGCACTCCCATAGTGTTACGAGAACCAGGAGCAGGCCAGTTATTGCAAGTGGTGTATCCACTACCTGATGTGAATCAACCGGATGTACCAGCGTTAGATGTGATGGATTACATTTTGACAGAGGGGCGGAATTCTCGTCTTTATCAAGTATTGGTAGAATCAGGTTTAGCTAATGATGTAACAGCAGGTGTTACCAGTTTGCGCGAATCTGGCTGGTACGAGTTGTTGGTTACGGCTGCACCTAGTCAAAAATTGAGAAAAATTGATTCAGCGTTGAGTCGGGCGATCGCCAATGTGGTAGAAAAAGGGGTGAAACCAGAGGAAGTAGAGCGAGCTAAGACTCAATTGGCAGCAGACGTAATTTTAAGTAACCGTGATATCACTAGTCAAGCGATGCAACTCGGTACTGATGAGACAACTGCTGATGATTATCGCTACACAGATCGCTATTTAGCAGCCATCAGTCAGGTAACAGAGGCAGATGTTGTGGCTGTAGTCAAAAAATACCTCAAAAAAGAAGCACGTACAGTTGGGTTTTTTGAACCAACCCAGAAGCAACCCGAAGGGATTGGTGACAAACCACACCTAACACAAACTACAGAAAATTTCTCTTTTGGCACACCTGAGCTTTCGTCTGAAGTTTTGAAGTACTTACCACCTGTAGACTGGGCAACAGATACGATCGTACGAATCTTACCCCAGCAATTCACATTTGCCAATGGTCTGCGGGTATTGTTGTTACCGGACAAGAGTACTCCTACCGTAACTTTGAGCGGCTATATCGAAGCAGGGACGGAATTTGACCTAGTGGATAAAGCTGGACTGGCTTCTGTTGTAGCAGACAACTTGATGAATGGGACTAAAACCAAAGATGTCCTAGCTATTGCCAAAGCCTTAGAAGAACGAGGGGCAACTTTGGACTTTGAAGCTCACCGCGAAGGCGTGCATATCGAGGGTGATAGTCTAGCAAAAGACTTACCCATACTCCTGGAAACATTGGCAGATGTAGTGAGAAATAGTACATTTCCAATAAAAGAGTTGGAACTAAATCACCAACAAACTTTAACTACTCTTCAACTGGAATTAGATGACCCATTAGAAGTAGCTAAAAGAACGTTTGTTCAATCTATTTATCCGAAGAAACATCCATTACACACCTTTCCCACGCAGGAGAGTTTGGAGCATATCAGCCGTGAAGATGTGATTAATTTCAAGGCAAAACATTATCGTCCAGACACGATAGTGATCGCGCTGGTTGGAGATTTTGATCCCGACCAAGTGCGATCGCTTCTTCAAGCTGAGTTTGGTGACTGGCAAGTTATTGGGCAACCACCAAAGCTAAAATATCCCACAGTGTCCCCACCAGAAAAAATAGTGCGTGTCAACCCCGTTTTACCGGGTAAAGCCCAAGCTATCACTTATATGGGTTACACAGGTATTAACCGTCAAGATTCCCGGTTTCATGCAGCCTTAGTGTTGAATCAGATTTTGGGCGGCGATACCCTATCAAGTAGGCTAGGGGCAGAAGTGCGCGATCGCCAAGGACTAAGCTATGGAATCTATAGCTACTTCCAAGTAGGTCAGAAGGTCGGGACATTTTTGATTGAGATGCAAACTAGCCCAGAAGATACAGGTAAAGCGATCGCTAGTACCCACCAATTGCTACAGCAAATCCATCAACAAGGCGTCACCGCACCAGAAGTTGAGACAGCAAAACACACTCTAATCAGCAACTACAACGTTTCTCTGGCAAACCCAGAGGAATTAACAGATACAATTCTGATGAATGAAGTATATGGACTGGATGCAGTAGAATTGCGCTCTTTTACTCAAAAAATTCAGCAAGTCACCCTTACTCAAGTAAATCAAGCGGCTCGTGAGTTACTTCACCCAGACCAAATCGTGGTCGTCACAGCTGGGCCAGCTGTGTTGGCAGAACAAAGAATTAATATTACGAATTAGTATAATTTCCCACTGCCACCAATACTTTTGATCAAACCAGCGACAGAAATGCTCCGGTTATTCACGGCAATTAACAAGCATTGCACAGAAGCTATGAGGCAGAGTGTGTAACCAAAAATAAGTTAACTTAAATATAGATATTATTTCTCAACTAATCTAGAAAAAACATCCACACTTAAGTCGCAAGACGCCAGTAATTATTAATCCCCCATGAACATTCTCAGTAACTTACTTTCTCAAGCAACTCAGTCTACTCCTGCAAAAAAACAACGCCGAGGAATTGAAATTAAATCGCCGCGTGAAATTGAAATTATGCGGCAATCAGCGAAAATTGTAGCAACCGTGCTCAAAGAAATTTCGGAGCTAGTCAAGCCAGGAATGACTACAGCTGACTTGGATGCTTATGCAGAAAAGCGTATCCGTGAAATGGATGCAACACCAAGCTTTAAAGGATATCACGGCTTTTCAGGTTCTATCTGCTCCAGTATTAATAATGAAGTTGTACATGGTATTCCTAGTCCGAAGAAAGTTATTCGGACAGGGGATGTATTAAAAGTAGATACAGGCGCTTATTACCAAGGCTTTCATGGGGACTCTTGTATTACAATTGCTGTCGGTGAAGTTACCCCTGAAGCGGCAAAACTGATTCGTGTAGCAGAAGAAGCTCTTTATAAAGGTATTGAACAAGTCAAAGCTGGTGTATACCTGCTTGACTTAGCTGGGGCAATTGAAGACCATGTAAAAGCCAATGGTTTTAGTGTAGTGGAAGAATTTACCGGACATGGTGTTGGTCGTAACCTGCACGAAGAACCTTCAGTATTCAACTTCCGTACGCGCGAGATGCCTAATGTTAAACTCCGTGCAGGGATGACGCTGGCAATTGAGCCAATTTTGAATGCTGGTTCTAGACATACACGGACATTATCTGACCGATGGACAGCAGTAACTGTAGATAATGCTCTATCGGCCCAGTTTGAGCATACAGTTTTAGTGACAGATACTGGTTATGAGATTTTGACTGATCGCACTAAGGTGTAATTGCTAAGCTAAAACACATTTAAATTGCACAATTATTCATGAGATCTGTCGTGCTTGCTTTGTCATTAGTCGAAAGTATTTATAAAGGACGCATGACAAATGATTAATGACTGTCTTAGCCAGTGAATGTGCAACTTGGACGTACATTAACTTAGTTGTAAATATTTATTGTTAAGAGGTAAAGCGTTTACAAAAAATGATTTGCCTCTTTATTTTTTTAATGGGCATTGGGCATTGGGCATTGGGGTATTCAAATGAAAAATTATGGAATTTGCTCTAACCCCAAACATATTTGGGAATGTTTTCCCAGTCCCGAGCGATGCACTGAGCTTGTCGTACCCCTACGGAGAAGCAAGCTACGCGTAGCGATATTTTATCTATAAATTTTGACACACATAAAGTACAATCAAATATTTTCTAATTGTTTATATATCACTTGAAAGTTCATAATAAATCATTTATGTAAAACAAGTATTTGTCTTTAAAGACTGACATTTATTAAAAAAAAATAGTTATAAAGAAATATTGAAACTCCGGCAAATGTAATTTAATAACAGAAAGATATTTCAAAAAAAAGTTAAAAAAAGATGACTACTACTCATAAAAGCACACCATGTTTGAAAGCAAAACTTCCTCAAATTTATCTTTGAATACATCTGGATGGGCAACAGACTCTTTCGCCAAATCACAAATCTTGACATCTTCTATTGAGAATTTAAATTCTGATTATGCTTTTGGGAGTAAGAGTTCTTCACAAACATTCCAAAGTAAGTCTTTGATCCAGCCTATAGTAGCCGCTGCAAATCCAAATCCTAATCCTTACTTAACTAATGCGGCGATTCTTCCTGATTTCAACGGTGATGGGAAAACAGACAAACTTTGGGTTAATTCTCAAACCGGTGAGATTATGGTTCGGCTAATGGATGGTACGCAAGTTCTCCAACAAGGCTCTTTGGGACAGTTTGACATATCTTCCTGGACTTACAAAACTGCCGATTTTAACAGCGATGGTAAGACCGACTTCTTACTCCGTAATAAAACAACGGGTGAGAATAATCTTGCACTAATGGATGGAATCAACGTTGCGAGTGCAGTTGCTCTGGACAGAGTTGATCCAGCTTGGACTCCTAACATTGGCGATTTCAATGGCGATCGCAAAACCGATATCTTCTGGCATAATGGCACAAGCGGCGAAAATGCTATTTGGCAGATGGATGGCGCAACAGTTCTCAACGCAACTGTTCTAGAGAGTACAAATACAGCGTTGACTCCTACCGTGGTAGATTTTGACGGCAATGGCAAGAGCGACATTTTCTGGCGTAATGAAACAACGGGTGAAAACAACGTTTGGTTTATGGATGGCGCACAAGTAAATAATTTTGCTCTGCAATCACAAGATGTAGGCTGGACTTTTACCCGTGGTGATTTCAACGGCGATTTGAGCACTGATCTTCTGTGGCGCAATGAGACAACTGGTGAGAACAAGATTTGGCAGATAAATGGCATCATAGTGACTGAGGGTGCTGTGGGAACACTTGACTCAAACTGGAAATCTAACATTGGCGATTTTAACGGTGACGGCAAGACTGACGTTTTATGGCACAATCAGGCAACTGGTGAGAACACCGCTTGGTTGATGGATGGTACAACAGTTAGTAGTCAAGCTTTTCTACCAAGTAATGGTGCAGCGTTGATACCATCGCTTGGCGATTTCAACGGTGATGGCAAAACTGACGTTTACTGGCGCGATCAGACAAGTGGTGCAGACACTATCTGGACTATGGATGGGACGAGAGCGACTGAGACTGCTGTCAGCGATGCAGATAAGGTTGGTCCAGAGTGGTACACTGCTTAAAACATTGCTGTATTAAAAACTCTACGCCACTTGCGGCATGGGGCATGGGGCATGGGGCATGGG
>NZ_JADEXR010000031.1 GCF_015206995.1 aff. Roholtiella sp. LEGE 12411
TCTTAGTGTAGAAGTTTTCATGCTTACTTATTAGAAGGGGGGTGGAAGCCCTTCCACCCCCTCTGTATGAGAATAATAATAATTCTCATACGGAGTCTTTTCTATATTTTATTTTCTGGAAGTCCCTAACCACTCATTCTCTTCTGGGTCTTTGAACAGTGAGGTACTGAGGTAGCGTTCGCCAAAACTAGGCTGTATCATCACAATCAGGCGACCTGTATTTTCAGGTCGCTGTGCTACTTGAATAGCAGCGTATAAAGCAGCTCCAGAAGAAATGCCCGATAGTAATCCTTCTTCTTTTGCTAATCGGCGACTGTAAGCGATCGCCTGTTCATCCGTCACCTGAATGACCTCATCTATCAGTTCCGCACGGTAAATAGCTGGAACAAACCCCGCGCCGATACCCTGAATTTTATGAGGCCCTGATTGACCACCAACTAGTACTGGACTGCTGCTTGGCTCAACTGCGATCGCTTGAAAACTAGGTTTGCGCCCTTTTATAACTTCTGCAACTCCCGTAACAGTCCCACCAGTACCTACTCCGGCCACGAGGATATCTACCTTTCCTTCGGTGTCTTTCCAGATTTCTTCTGCTGTAGTTTGGGCGTGAACTTTGGGGTTGGCGGAGTTGCGAAACTGCTGCAACATATAGGCATTGGGCGTTTGAGCGACAATTTCCTCTGCACGAGCGATCGCCCCTCGCATCCCTTCCACACCTGGCGTTAACTCTAGTTGAGCGCCATAAGCTCTGAGCATAGCTCGCCGTTCTTGGCTCATCGTGTCAGGCATCGTTAGAATAAGATGATAACCCTTGGCGGCTGCCACCATTGCCAGGGCAATTCCTGTATTACCAGAAGTCGGCTCCACTAAGGTGGTTTTTCCAGCGTAAATCAAGCCCGCTTTCTCTGCTGTTTCCACCATGCTCACGCCAATCCGGTCTTTGACAGAAGCCGCTGGGTTCATGCTTTCTAGCTTCACAACAATCTGAGCCACGGCTCCTGATGATTGGGGAATCTTGTTTAATTGAACTAAAGGAGTCCGTCCGACTAATTCTGTGATATCTTTCGCTATTCCCATATTCGGTACTCCTTGTTGACTAAATATAATACATTGGATTTTGCTGGGCGCGAGCTTCTCTTTCCTGGCACAAGTCTTGCAGTGTATGGCGTCTCAAAACCTCAACTGAAGCAGCATTGGCTTGCTCCCAAATTTCATAAACCAGACACCTTTCAAGCGTGGGAGGCTCGGAGCTTTCTTTCTCTTTGCGCTCACCTTCGACCAAAGTGACAATCTCCAGCAATGTAATTTGCCAAGGCTCACGAACTAAAACGAAACCTCCTTTAGAGCCGCGTTGACTCTGCACCACACCAGCACGCCGGAGGTTGGTCAAAATTTGTTCTAGATAGCGTTCGGGTATGGGTTGTTTAGCAGTGATCTCGCTCATGGTCAGAGGAACTTTTTTTCCGTGATGGCTTGCCAGTTCTAAAAGTGCCAGTAACGCGTATTCAACTTTGGAAGACAGATCCAAAAGAGTGTAGTTTTGGCTATTCAAGTCTGTACTCAGTATATTACGGTTAATCGATTGATTTATCGTATTTGTAGCAAAGTTAATTTTTCTCATAAGGTCAAATGTGATAGCATTTCACTACCCAAAAAGCCACAACTCTATCGACTTACCGTAGATTATCTTACAAAATTCCCAATAATGGCCTAATTTTTGTAGGAATTATTAAAGTTTTTTCAGAGCTTCGCCTACCTAATGATGATCTCAACTGAGTATGTTACTAAATGATTTGCGAACCATTTTTGAGCGTGACCCCGCAGCCCGTAACTGGCTGGAAGTATTGTTCTGTTATCCTGGACTCCAAGCTCTACTGTGCCATCGAACGGCACACTGGCTATATAAAATAGGAGTCCCCTTTATACCCCGGTTTATTTCACACGTTAGTCGGTTTTTAACTGGAATTGAAATCCATCCTGGGGCGTTAATTGGTCAGGGAGTGTTTATTGACCACGGGATGGGAGTAGTGATAGGTGAGACAGCAATAGTGGGTGATTATGCTCTGATCTATCAAGGTGTCACCCTTGGTGGAACTGGTAAAGAAAGCGGCAAACGCCATCCGACTTTAGGCTCTCATGTAGTTGTGGGAGCAGGTGCGAAGGTATTAGGCAATATTCAAATTGGCGATCGCGTCCGTATCGGAGCAGGTTCGGTAGTGCTGCGAGATGTGCCTAGTAATACCACTGTAGTCGGGATTCCAGGACGCGTGACTCGTCAGAACAACTTGAGTGGGAACGTTCTGGATCATGATAAAGTCCGGGATGTGGAAGCTGAAGTGATTCGAGCTTTATTTGAACGAGTCAAAGCTCTAGAGAAACAGTTCGAGCAGTTGGAATCTCCGCCAATGTCTCCAATTAAAGTTGGCAACGGACAAACCGACAAAGGTAAGAGCAATAATTCTGATGGGATAATTGAAGATTTTCTTGATGGTGCGGGAATTTAGGCATTTTTCAAAATTGCTGTATGTATGGGCTGCGATGCCTGCGGCGGGCGTAGCCATCGCAACTCTTGTTAGTAACTGGAGTTTAAATATAATGCCCTGTTAATTGCAATACTCATACAGGACTTACGCAAGTGTCATATTTTTAACGCCAGAGGTTGTCCAGAGTCAAAGGTCAAAAGTCCAAAAAACCTTGATTTTTGACCCTTGACCCTTGACCCTTGACTCTTATACCAGAAGCCTTGTGTGCCAGTTGCGTAAGTCCTATCATAGTTTGTCATAAGCTGATATATATATACTACGGTTAGTTTATCGGAAAACAGATTTAGATATCATGGTGTCTTCATACTCAAGCTTTGCTAACCCGCGCAGTAAAAATTCTAAGCAGCTATTTACACGCCGATCATTCTTGCCAGAGCATGAAAATAATCTTTGGAAGATTCAAGCGGGTTTTGTTCGGACTTTTACCTATCTAGAAGATGGTACAACCGTTGCACTAGGATTGTGGGGGCCTGGAGATATCGTCGGGAAAGCTTTGTCAAAATTAGAACCCCATCAGATGGAATGTCTGACTAAAGTAGAGGCAACAATGTTACCTCTTGAGGAGTGGCCGCAAATAACAGAAATTCTACTTGCCCACATCCAGCAGGCTGAAGAATTGATGGTTATTCGTAGTTACAAAAAGGTGGATACTATGCTCATCAAGCTGTTAGCATGGTTATCCAAAAAATTCGGTTCGGAAGTTGAGAAAGGACGTTTAATAGATATGCGTCTGACTCATGAAGATCTTGCAGAAATGCTGGGGTCAACTCGTGTGACAATCACTCGTATTCTGGGACAGTTTGAGCAGGAAGGCTTAATTGATCGTCTCTCTCTGCATCGAATTGTGCTACGAGAAGAAGACATTTGGTACTATGAAATTTAAACTTTGATCAACTAAACAAACTTACCAATCGTCTGTTTTGGTGTCATCCCAGACTTCAAGTTTTAAGTCATAAAGATATGTCAATCCATTTTGGATTTTTACATCTGTTCCTTGCAGTTCAAGGTCAAACCAACCATCTCCAACAGCATTAGCTCCCAGAATTGCCGCAGTAATGTTAACAGTCAGACCATAATCAGACACCAGGCGAGAAATGACAGGTTCTTGGTGATAGTCCTTGGGAATCCTGACTCGAATCCTTTTATTGGTAAGTGTATTGTTGTCGCTAGCCATAATTATCACTTTCAAGGGGACTGGAGAATAGTTTAAGAGGGGGAAAGGTTAAAGGGCAAAGGAATAGTTCTTTGCTTTTCCCCTTACCCCTTACCCTTTTCCCAATTCCTTATTCGACATCTTTAATACGGGTTTTCCGTTCTAAAATCTCCTTCAGCACCAAAGTCACTACTGCTAGTAGAGCCAACAGTACAGCTGCGGAGAAAGCAGCTTCAGTTTCATACTGTTTGTAAGCGTCTTCTACAAATAGTGGTAAGCTCTGGGTTGTATTAGCAATATTGCCAGATACTACCGAAACCGCCCCAAATTCACCCATTGCTCTGGCATTGGTCAGAATTAAGCCGTAGAGCAAACCCCAACGGATACTGGGCAAGGTGACGCGCCAAAATATCTGCCAATCGTTTGCACCTAGGGTCTTAGCAGCTTCTTCCTGATCCTTGCCGAACTCTTCTAAGACAGGAATTACTTCCCTGGCGACAAAGGGCATACTAACAAATGCCGTAGCTAGAACCATACCTGGAAAGGCAAAGATAATCTTGATATCATGTGCCTGGAGCCAAGGGCCAAACCAACCATTCCGCCCGTAGAGGAGTACAATCATCAATCCTGCAACTACGGGCGATATCGAAAAGGGTAGGTCAATAATGCTCAGAACTACGGCGCGTCCGGGAAACTTATGGCGAGCGATCGCCCAAGCTGCACACAGTCCAAATACTGTATTTATAGGTAGAGTAATGATAGCCAGCAACAATGTCAGCCCAGCTGCATGGAGAAAGGCGGGGTGTGTCAGGTTAGATAAAAATGGCCCAACTCCCTTTCTGAAAGCTTGGAAAAAAACGTTGAGTGCAGGGATGTATTGAACTAGGGCTAAATAGACAACTGCTATACCAATCAAAAGTGTTGGTACCCAGCTCTTCTGCCGTTTTGGCTTGACTGTACCTGTATTAGACCCAGATGAGTGAAAACTTGGCTCATTTACTG
Organism: aff. Roholtiella sp. LEGE 12411; assembly: GCF_015206995.1. Taxonomy (GTDB): domain Bacteria; phylum Cyanobacteriota; class Cyanobacteriia; order Cyanobacteriales; family Nostocaceae; genus Komarekiella. Next base: position 4,699 of record NZ_JADEXR010000031.1, read on the forward strand.
TCATATCGTCTCGCCCACGCTTGTAAGAAATTAATTGCTAGTAACAGCACCAACGAAATCGCTAGTAAAACTACACCAATGACAGTTGCACCAGAATAGTCATACTGCTCCAAGCGTTGGAAAATTAGCACAGGTGCGATCAAATCTTGGAAGGGCGTATTGGAAGAGATAATCACCGTTGAACCATACTCCCCAACTGCACGAGAGAAACCCAAGGCAACACCAGTCAAAATCGTGGGAAATAAGGGTGGTAAAATCACTTTCCAGAAAGTTTGCCATTGAGAAGCACCCAAACACCAGGCGGCTTCTTCAATTTCATGCTCCATTTCCTGAAGCACAGGTTGTACAGTTCTCACCACAAAAGGCAGTGAAATAAATACCATTGCTACCCATAAGCCCAAACGCGTGAAAGATACCTTAATTCCTAGAGGTTCTAGTAGCGAACCAATCCAGCCATTATTACTGTAAACTGTTGCCAATGTTAACCCTGCCACGGAAGTTGGCAGTGCAAAGGGTAAATCCACAGTGGCATCAATCACCCGTTTTAACGGAAAGTCATAGCGAACTAAAACCCAAGCAATCAGAGTACCAAAGATTCCATTGATGAGAGCCGCTAGTACCGAGGTGACAAAAGTAACATTGTATGTTGCTAGCGCGATATCACTGGTTGCGATCGCCCAAAATCTAGCTGGAGGTTCCGTACTTGCTTTTAAGAACATCGCAGCTATGGGGATAAACAACATCACTGTCAAATATCCCAAGGTAATTCGCCAAGTCCAGGGAAGGTGCAACAACTGATGTAGAAACGCCTTCCAGACTGGAATTCTACGGTCAATTTCTACCGGAGGAGATAGAGTCATAGCCAATAATTCAAAATTTAAAATTCAAAAGAAGTTTTTTGTTAGTAGTAGGACTTACACAACTGGCACACAAGGCTTTTGGTATAAGAGTCAAGGGTCAAGGGTTAAGGGTCAAGAATCAAGGTTTTTTGGACTTTTGACCTTTGATTCTGGACAACCTCTGGCGTTAAAAATATGACACTTGCGTAAGTCCTGAGTAGTTAGGAGGAGCCAGTGGGTAGGGTAAGCACTGCACTGGCTCACCACTGAGTATTGACTAATTACCGTTTCCTTTGGGCTTGAATCTTATCAAACACACCCCCATCTGCAAAGAACTTCTGATCAATTGCTTCCCAACCGCCGAAGTCTTGAACTGTACCCAGAGTTTTTACCTTGGGAAATTTGTCTGTAACTTCTTTCGTTTGGCTGAGTTTCTCATTCACAGGTCGAAATCCCAACTTGACAAACTCTTGTTGTGCTTCTGGAGTATAGAGGAATTTGACAAAACCTTCAGCAACTTCGCGGGTATTGTGCTTATCAACGTTTTGATCCACCACAGCAATGGGATTGTCGATAGATATGTTCACTTGCGGAACCACATACTCAACCTTTTCGCCCTTTTGCTGTGCCAAGATAACTTCGTTTTCGTAATTGATCAAAGCATCTCCCTGACCTTGCTTGGCAAATGTGTCCGTGGCTTCTCGCGCATCCTTAGTTAGGATTGGCACATTATTGTAAACTTTAGTTACAAATTCTGTCGCTTTAGCATCATCTCCACCAGTTTTAATCACAGCATTCCACAATGCTAAGAAATTCCACCTAGCAATGCCTGATGTTTTGGGGTCAGCGGTAATCAGTTTTACATCACCTTTCGCCAAATCTCCCCAGGTCTTGATCCCTTTAGGATTACCTGGGCGAGTTATGAGTGCCGCCACAGATTTGGAGATAATGCCATTATTGGGAACTTCCTTTTCCCATCCTGGTTGAATTAATCCAGCCTTCTCAATCTTTTGGGTATCTCCAGCCAGGGCCAGATGGACAATATCTGCTTCCAAACCGTCGATAACAGCGCGAGTTTGAGAACCAGACCCACCATAGCTTTGCTTAAAGGTAACAGTTTGGTTATGTTCTTTCTTCCACTGCTCGACAAATTTGGGAATGATCGCTTCGTGAGCCGCTTTGGTAACTGCAAAGGAAACTAGGGTTAGCTCAACATCCTTGTTGGCAGCAACAGCAGGACTAGCAGCAGGAGTTTCAGTGGTCGAATTGCTAACATCTCCACCAGAGCAGGCGGCGAGTGTCACACTCAAAACGGCTCCTACCAAAAAGAGCGATACAAAGCCTTTGAGCGAATTCAGTCTGAACCGTGTTTTCTGTTCAGCCATCGCTTGTAATCTTTTCAGTGGGCGCTGCCACAAAGTCATCTCATATCCTCCTCTAAAACTACAGCTTATTGATGGGAATACAGTTATATACTGTTTATGGTAATAGATGATTGCAGGTATCCAGTCGCAAAGGCAAGAGGATAACAGCATATTCTCGATAGGGAATATGGAGATTCTACCAGTTCAATGAGCATTAAAACTGCCGTAGGTTTCAAGTAACAAATTGTGCTCACAATTAGGCGGTGGATGTCTCAAGGAATGTACTGGGTAAATGACTGATTCAGAACAGTTGTGGGGCAATCTCCCCAATATTTACCAAAATAGTAGAGACGTTGTAATGCAACGTCTCTACAGAGGTTATGGGTGGTGCTAATTGGCTTATCTGAACCGCCATAGATAAATTTCTTCTGACTGGTGACTCCTTTTAATTTATGCAAATTTTAAGGGTAAACCGTCCTGAAATACTAGCAATTCTCCCACTGGGATTGGCGTCCAAACTTCGTTGTCGGTGAGGGGAGTAGTGGCGATGACGGCGACGCGATCGCGCTCAGTAGTCAACTCCCGAAAATCTACGGTCATGTCTTGATCAATTAAGTGAGCAGCGGCAAAGGGTGCTTGACGCACAATGTAGCTGAGCTTAGTTGAACAGTGAGCAAAAAAGTGTTCTCCATCTGACAACAGGTAGTTAAAGACGCCTGCTGACGCAATTAAGCCAGTAATTTCCCGTAAGACTAAGTACAGTTCCTTGATCGTAGGCTCACCTTCAGGAAAGCGTTGACGCAACGTTTCCAATATCAAGCAGAATGCTTTTTCACTATCGGTGTTACCTACGGCTTGATAAAAGCCCATATTTTCCGGTTGAAAATCTGGCAAATTTCCATTGTGGGCAAACACCCAATACTTCCCCCACAATTCTCTGCGAAAAGGATGACAGTTGTGTAGGGCAACTTCACCCTGAGTAGCTTTGCGGATATGAGCAATTACATGGGTTGAATGGATGGGATAGCTTCGGACGAACTCTGCTACCGGAGAAGCAACAGAAGGTTGGGCATCCAAAAACATCCGGCATCCCTTTCCTTCAAAGAAAGCAATGCCCCAACCATCGCTATGATCGTCCGTTTTCCCTCCCCGTGCAGAGAACCCTTCAAAAGAAAAGCAAATATCCGTTGGAACATTGCAGTTCATTCCGAGTAGTTGGCACATCGATGTTGAGCTTCTGAATTTTCGACTAATGGCTGAGGATTAAGATACTTCAGAATGCCTCAAAATTTCTGGAGCGATCGCTTCAATCTTAAGATTTAAGGAGCTTGATATTTTAGATGAACCCCACTTTCCCTACATCTTATCCCCAACCCCTTCCCTCAACGACCGATTTCTACGTTTTCGATAATGCCGAGTGCGTCACATCTGGTAGAGAAGCGGTACTAGGCTCTAGCTGTGAGGTAAATCTCCATCATTTGGAATCAGTGCAGAGATTGCGATCGCTCTAGAGTATACGCTCAAGTGCAAGAGTGACCGTTCTTATTGTTTCCCATTGTTCAACAGTTTTTTTATCTCTGTTATTAAGAGAGTAGGTTCTACAGGCTTATTCACGTAGCTTTGAAAACCAGATGTCAAAGCAAAGCTGCAACCTTCTTCAGAACCTAAAGCAGTTAAAGCAATAGCTGGAATCTTTCGTTTTTCTGAGAGCGTCATCTTTCTAATTTTGCTCATTAACGAAAATCCATCCATATCTGGCATAGCGATGTCAAAAATGAAAATATCAAATTTGAATTGTTTGATTGCCTCAAGAGCTTGTAAAGCTGATGACGCTGCGATTACCCGACTACCGCAGCTTTCAAGAATACAGGTAGTTAAAAAAAGACTATCGGCGTTATCATCTACTACAAGAATCTGTATACCATCTAGAGATTGAAAATCTGTTGTAACATCTAGAGGATGTAGATCTTCAGGGTTATTTGCCATGATAATATCGCCTCCTTAGTTGCCGTAATCAATTACGGAGGAAATCCACTAGGCAGCTAGCTCAGTACTGGCTGCTTAGAGGATATTTATTATTAAGCTACCATGACCTTAGTCTCATCTCTTGAGTAATATTTGTTAGTTGTTAAAATGCTTTTTCGTTGGTGTTGTGGGCTTTTGAGAAGAAGTTAACAGCATAATTGAGGTAATAGTATAATATGTTACCTCAAAATGCCAAAAAACCCCATGAGCTATGACATAGGGGGTTTTAAATTTAAGTACCTAGTTAATATAAGTCAGTCTTTATCTTAATTTTTCCTACAGCTCTGGCAACTTTTTCCCAGGCTCTAGCAGTGTCGGGGTCTTGCCAATTGGTTCTTAGATGTTCAGCTTTCTCGTAACAAACTTGAGAAAGTATCTCTAACACACCAGATAGACTCATGCCATCAATCATTGTCTTTATATCATCTTTGTCGTACATTTTTAAAACTCCATATTGAGAATCTTTCAAATTTGTTAAACAGATTGGAGATCAAGTCATCATCCACAACACCTGGTTGTGATAATACCTGGGATCATGGTGTATGTACAAGTTTCAATGGAATGACATGAAAAGGACTGCATAAAAACTGGATATATCTCTAGAGGCTAACTACTATCTCCATTGACACAGATGAGAGGACAAGAAGATCAGAGTTCGGCTTAAGTCTCAAATTAAACTTCAGCAAGCTGGAATTAATTTAAAAACAGTTGTACGCAAAATCAATACTATCAAAGATGATATAGCACACTCTGCCAAAGCGAAAGTTACTCAAGCTCAAGCTGATGACAAGCGTTTATTAACAAGGCGCGATCGCTCCAAGAGATTTTCCTCAGACACATTGACCGAGTGGTGAAGCGGGCTGCGGCGGAATTGGAGAATGTGATGAATGTTTCAGCGCACTGGTTTAGGTACAGTTATGCTACCCACACATTACATGAATGTGTTCCGTACTTAAGAAGATAAAAAATCAACTATTTGGCAATATTCGCACATAAACTTAGCTCGTTGTCGTACTTGATTTTGAGTAGCTTGACTAATGTAACGATTCGCAGACAAATCTCTAATTCCCTATGATTCACTTTGGTTTTGAGTTAGCGATGAATTTCTGATCATCCGATTCACCAAACTCAGATAATCGTCTAATTCTTCATATTCATCTAATTCTTTTTCTTCCTGTGAAGTAAGTGCAGATTCTTTTTGCTTAATTAATAATGCTTCAATTCGCCCCTGTACTAAACTGGAAGCTCGAAATATCGGCACTCCTTCTACTAGCTCGATGCGGACAGCACCATCTAGTGGCAAACTGTTGGGCAAGTGTGACAATTTCATCGGTAAATTGTTTGTCATCGCATCTAGGGGTCATCGTGTCCTAACGATGCCTGAATTGGTTGCACACTCAGGCGATAGCCGAGATTGTGCAGGATAAGGCTGATAGTTCGCAGTTCTGGGTTGCCTTCTGGCGACAAGACTCGGTAAAGATTCTGGCGGTTCAAACCCGTTTTTTCCGCAAGGCGCGTCATCCCCTCCCGTGCTTCCACCACGTCACGCAGCGCTTCCAGAAAAAACGCAATATCCCCATCCTGCTCGTACTCTTCAAGGGCAACGTCCAGGTAAGCCTTTGCCATTTCCGGGTTCAGCATCTGCTCGAACACAACCTCGTCATGGTTTCTCAGTTTCTTGCTTATCCTGTTCCTCCTGATAAGCCTGCCAATATCCTTTAGCGTTTTCTATGTCTCTATCCTGGCTGTCCTTGTCGCCACCACATAGAAGAATTACTATTACTTGCTCCAAACTGTTGGTGAGATAATTTTGGCTGATTGATCATCTAAATAGAAATTGTAAACAGGTTCTCCTGATAATTCACAGCGAAGCGGCTCAAGAATTTTAGTGAACGGATTCCAAACTGCTGTTACAGTCCGTTTCGCTTTCTTTCGTTGCAACTCACACTGAATATGTACTGTAGGTAGATGGATAATCATTGCACTGTGCAAGGAAGCTTCTACACTCATTGCATAACGCTCTTGGATGTCCAGCAATTTTCTCTCTAACTCTCTATTAGTGGCTTCAATTCGTGCTAATTCTTTGTCTTTGTCATCACCAATCAAATGTTTTGACTCAATTTTGTTGCGAATTTCCGAGCTAATTGTGTTGTAATAATCCTTGAGTCTTTCTTCATCCCTAGCTCTTGCTCTTGTTAATTTAGCTTGCCAATTATCTAGAGATTTTCCAATTGATATTGCACTTTGATGTTCGATTAACCTCAACAAATCTTCAATTGGAATTGCCAATGGTGTCTCTTGATGCTCCACAGTCATTAGGTCAGACTCCCAAAACAAAGCATCACCAATTTCTACTGGTGTTACTCCTGTTATTTCATTGATAATGAACGAAACTAAACCAATCCTTTTTTCGGAAGCATTGGCTGTGTAAGCGACATTACACAAGATGTAACGAGTAATTTCTGGTTTAGCATCTAAAAAACGAATTAAGCCATTTTGAGGTGTGAGTCTCTCCAATAAAATTTTCTCAAAGCCTGTGTTTTTAAGATGTCCATCGATTTTAACACCCAACGCACTAATAAGTCCTTTAACAGCTAATAGTTCAGATAGCTTATTTAAGACTTCTGAATGATAGGTGACAAAAACACTTTGGGGTACATCAGCAATAGTTGTAAAAGTAACTTCTTCTGGGAGCGAAAGCAGCGATGCTATATTTGATGTTAACAACACATTTAAAATGTGTTCACCAGCAGGTTCTGCTATCCCGTCATGGAGAGAAACAATTTTTTCTAAGGTAGCAATAATTGGGTCTGATAACATATTTCATCAAATCAATATCTCAAGCTTCAAAATCTTCGCCAAAAATCTGTTCATCCAATTCCTGAATTTGCTGATACTGGTTTTTGGCTTTCAATAAATTATCTGCCAATTGCTCGAAGGCTGTATCTAATTCTGGTTTAACCTGATGCTTGAGCCAGATATCCATAACAATTTCACTAAAGTCAAATTCATCATCCACGTTCCCTAAAATTGTTTCAATCTCTCCCACCACTAGTTCAAACATATTAATTTTGTCATGCAAGATCCGTAGAATATACTCTTCGATACTGCCTTTTAGACAAAAGTTAAAAATAAAAACATCCTGGGTTTGTCCAATGCGGTGAATACGACCAATGCGCTGTTCTATTTTCATTGGGTTCCAGGGCAGGTCATAATTAACGATCGCGTTCGCAAACTGGATGTTACGTCCCTCTCCGCCTGTTTCGGATGCCAGCAGTACAGAAACTGTATCTCGAAATGCAGCGATCGCCTCATCTTTCTGTTTAAGGGACATCCCACCAGTAAATTCTGCAAAGGGGATATTTGCAGCTTGCAGAGTTTGAGCCAAATAAGTGCTAGTTGCTTTATGGGTTGTGAAGACCAAGGTTTTCTGGGAAGATTTTGAGAGCATTTCTACCAATACTTTTGCTTTTTCGACCTGCTTGACTTGGGCTGCTCGTCTTGCTAAAGACTTCAGTTCTTCATCAGGTAGGCGTTTGGTCAATTGCTTGAGGGAGTCAGCCAAAGCACCAGGGGATGAACCAGCACGCATCAGCAAATTGGTGCGAGAGAGTCTGTCTAGTTTATCTTCTGAAGAACGTAGATACTCGCTCAAATCTTGGTAAAGTTTCTCCTCCCCTGCTGCTGGGGTAACGGTAATTGTGGTGGCGAAGCGTTTAGGCAGTTTGACATCTACTAGGGCGCGGGTATTTCGCACCATGACTTCCCGCATCAGAGAGCGTAACTTTTCGGGATTTTTCGGGACTCGTCCATTTTTGGAATCGACATATTCTTTTTTAAAAGCGGCTTCTGTTTGTAGCAGTCCTGGTTTGAGGAGGGTGAGCAGATTAAACAGTTCAATAAGGGAGTTCTGCACTGGCGTAGCAGTGAGCATGAGGATAAACCGCTTATTGAGGGCATTGACCAGTTTCCAGTTTAGGGTAGTGCGATTTTTCAGGTGGTGGGCTTCATCAACAACAACCAAATCCCAAGTGCGACTAGTGACGTGGGGATAATGTTTAGCAGACTTAGCCGTGTTTAATGAAGCGATAATTCGCGGATTATTCGTCCAAAATTCGTCTATCGGTTGTTGCGGGTCACGGTTATCTGTGGTGATAGTAGCAATATTAAATTTATCACTTAACTCTGATTGCCACTGGGAAACTAGGGATGCGGGAGTTAACACCAGCATGGACTGTACCATACCCCTTGCTAAGTACTCGGCTATGATTAGTCCCGCCTCAATGGTTTTGCCCAATCCGACTTCATCCGCTAGTAATGCGCGTCCACCCAGTTGTCTAAGTACTTTTCGGGCTGTTTCAATCTGATACCAGTATTTGTCGATAGCAGTTAGTGTGGGCAGGCAAATTAGCTGATCGTAGTCTGCCATTACCGAGAGGTTGAACAGGTCTAAACGCGCCTCGTAGAAGTTAATCGGGTCGTATAAACCAGCTTTCAGGGCTGATAAGGCAGTGTCAGAATTGAATTTGAATGTATAGTTTGTCTCCATGATGCACCCTTAGTAGTCTAAATATTAGACTGGTATGGCTTGGCGTACTTCAACTGGTTCACCAGTCAAACTAAAAGGACGAACTTCGGTAATTTTTACCTTTACTAATTGCCCTTTAAGCTCATTGATATCGCCAGTGAAGAAGGTCAGACGATTACCGCCTGTGCGTCCCATCACCTGAGTTGGATCTTTGGGGTTTTGGTCTTCTACCAAGACTTTTTCGATGCGTCCAAAGTAACGTTGCGATCGCTGTGCTACTTTGACGTTTACTAGATGATTTAATCTTTGTAAGCGATCGCTTTTTACTTCTTCACTCAACTGATTTGTCCACAAAGCAGCGGGTGTACCTGGACGGGGCGAATATGCTGCGGTATTCAACATGTCAAAGCCAATATCGTCCACCAATTTCAGGGTATTTTCAAACTGTGCTTCTGTTTCTCCAGGGAAACCCGCGATCGCATCGGCACTAATTGACGCATCTGGCATATACTGCCGAATAGTATCGATGATCCGGCGATACTTCTCATGGGTATAACCCCGGGCCATTGCTTTCAAAAGTTCGTTATCTCCAGATTGGAAGGGAATGTGAAAGTGTTCGCACACCTTGGGCAACTCGGCACAAGCCCGAATTAGCCTCTCCGTGAAATAACGAGGGTGACTAGTAGCGAATCTTAGCCGTTCAATTCCTGGTACATCATGGACATAATAAAGTAAATCTGTAAAATTGTGCAGATGTCTACCTTCGGCTGTGGCACCGGGTAAATCTCTACCGTAAGCGTCAATATTTTGACCAAGTAGAGTTACTTCTTTGTAACCTTGCTGTCCTAGTTCTACCATTTCGGCGCGAATGGCTTCTGGTGTGCGCGATTGTTCTACTCCACGCACATTAGGCACTACGCAGTAAGTGCAGCGCTCGTTACAACCATAAATCACATTTACCCAAGCGGTTACTTTACTATCCCGTCGTGGTTTGGTGATATCTTCGATGATGTGAACTTGCTCGGTTGCCACAACTTGATTACCAGCAAACACTGACTCCAGTAAATCTTTGAGACGGTTGGCGTGTTGTGGCCCCATTACTAAGTCTAATTCTGGGACTCGCCGCAACAGTGTTTCACCTTCCTGCTGGGCAACGCAACCAGCAACAATAAGAGTTAAATCGGTTTGCTCGTGCTTGCGCTTTGCTTGTCTACCTAGGTAAGAATAGACCTTTTGCTCGGCATTATCCCGAATTGTGCAGGTATTGTAGAGAATCAAATCTGCATTATTTGGATCTTCTGACCATTCAAAGCCCATGTCTTCCAAAACGCCAGCCATGCGCTCTGAGTCAGCTTTATTCATCTGGCAACCGAAAGTAGTAATGTGGTAGCGGCGTTTAGAAGTGGTCATGGGCAATTATGCTTAATTAGCGTAATGTATATAAGCTTTATTTGTCTTCACTCTATTAAGAGTTGGGTGATTTTAACAACCCCCTCAACTCTTAAAATCCTTAAGAGCGCTCTTGTGGGTTCCTATCAATGATAATTTTAATCATTGGGAACCCTAAAAAATCAAAGTTTATGAACGCAGCCGACGATAAAACAATTGTTCGCGAGTATTTCAACTCCACAGGGTTTGACCGTTGGAGGCGGATATACGGTGATGGCGAAGTCAACAAAGTCCAACTAGACATTCGTAATGGACATCAGCAAACTGTGGATACAGTTCTTGGCTGGTTGAAAGCTGATAATAATTTAGCAGAGCTATCAATCGGTGATGCAGGGTGTGGTGTAGGTAGCCTCAGCATCCCTTTGGCGGCAGAAGGTGCTAAAGTCTATGCTAGCGATATTTCTGAAAAAATGGTGACAGAAGCCAAGGATAGAGCTTTAGAAACCTTGAAAAACGCTGAAAATCCTACCTTTGCCGTGCAGGATTTGGAATCGTTAAATGGTAGTTACCACACTGTTATTTGCTTGGATGTTCTCATCCACTATCCCCAAGAAAAAGCAGATGAGATGATTTCTCACCTCTGTTCTTTGGCGCAGTCGCGGATAATTCTCAGTTTTGCACCAAAGACTTTCGCTCTAAGTATACTCAAGAAAATTGGTAGTTTCTTTCCTGGAGCAAGTAAAGCTACTCGTGCATATCTGCACCGTGAGGCTGATGTGGTGAAAATCCTAGAAAGTAACGGTTTTGCAGTCCAAAGAAAGTCAATGACTAAAACTCGCTTCTATTTTTCCCGTTTACTAGAAGCTACATGTAAATGAGTGTAAAATCGCGGCAAGATAAATACTAGAGTTTTGCTGCGATTTGAAAATTTTAAGACTCAACATTGCTAGATATTACAGTTGACTCTAAATTCTGCGATCGCTCTTGACGATCGCTCTGCTTTGCAGAATAAATAATGATCATAAAAGAAGCGATCGCAGCTACTCCTAAGAGAATAATTCCAGCCACTAACCAGATTTCACGTTTAGTCAGATAAATTTTATTCTTTGCCGTTTTGACAGAGGATACATCATGATTAAAACTTGGAGGATGGTAATTTAAATCCTGGCTCTGAATCAGAGTACTTTGCTTTGGATTTAGTGGTTCATTTCTGACTTGATGATTCAAATCCTGGCTCTGAATTAGAGTATTTTGCTTTGGATTTAATGGTTCATTTCTGACTTCTTTGCTAATTGGAGGTATTTGATGAGGCGTTTTGTTGGTAGTATCAATCTCTTGCTGATTTAGTTTCTCTAATTCTTTGATTTCTTCCCATAACGGGTGACGTTGCAGTATCCAACGCCGGACTAATTCTATTCTTACTCTATTGCCTTGCTCGTTTAAAAAACCCTTATAGGTTAGTTCTCCAGCTAGTTTTTCCAACACATATCTTGACAACACATCAGAGCCTTGTAGTAGCAATAATGGGTTTTCCTTTAGCTCTTGATCTTTCTTTTTAGCAGCTATTTTTTGCGCCTCTGCTATTGTAGAAAACACTACTTTCTCTAGTACAGATAAAGCGTCCCAGTACCAAGCAAAACCAGCTTCTCCAACTTCAATAGCCCTATCTACAATAATTTCTACATCTTCTTCAGTTACTTGCCATTTTTCAAGTTCCCGTGCTCTACTAAAAATCGCAAAACATAAAACTTGAATAAAGTATGGATGTCCTGCGGATAAGTCAAGAATTGCTTGTATAGCTTTTGGTTCGTACTTTAGAGAAGCCGCAGCAGGTTTCACAATCAACTGCTTAATGCTTTCGTCATCTAGTAATCCAACTTCTGCAATGGGTACATCCTGAAATATTTCTATTAAATTTGATAAATCTGCTGATTTTCTACCAGCAAATATAATCACGAATAATCTTTTGTTTTGAGCAACAGTATTTTTTAGCTGCTTGAATAATGATTCTAATGTTGCGCCTATATTTGTATCATTAAAAGCATCAAATTCATCTAATAACAATACTAAATTAGTAGCTTTTAAGTTTTCATAAATTTGATTGAGAAACTTATTAGAAAAAATATCTTTTTGTTCTTGTATTTGTTGTCCTCTTGGTATTGTTACTTTGTTTGGAGCGATTTCTAATTGCTCAATTACAGTTTCTGCTAAACTTTCTAACAGATACTCAATCTTTTCTTGTCTATAATGCTCTAAATCAAAGGTCACAAAAGCAAATTTATCTAGTTGAACGAATTTAGGAATATTTTGAAGAAGAGATGACTTACCAATACGTCTTTGACCATGTACTAATATGACTTTCTCGCCTCGTTTCAGATTTTCTTCAATAAACGATAATTCCTCCTGTCGCCCAAAAAATAGTTCCGGTTCACTAATAGGACGACCAATGATATAAGGATTTCTCTGAGACGGTAATGGTATCATAATACGTTTTACCCACAAACTAAATTATGACTCATGGTAGTTGACTAGTTCAATTGCTATTGTTGAGTTTTTAATCTTGTATACTTGCGGAATGATGTTGATGGTTTGCTCAGATGGTCATTTCCCCTGTTCTTGCGTTTTGGTGACGCGCAGGATGTTTACCTCACAATCATTATCTTGAAATTGTGTAACGCCGAGTTTTTACAGAGAATAAGTATATTAAAATATTACATGATTGCTGAGATATATTGTACGCGCTGAATAACTCTGCTTCTTCAAGGTGCTAGAGTTGGCGAAAAAGTACGATATAACAGCTAAAAATCCCAAATTAAGATACTGGAACCTTTGCGAAAGTAAAGTTAGAATCGCTAGCAAAGTTAAAATCTGAAGTGGAAATATGAAGACTGCTGAAAAATTGGCCGCAGGTTGGCTGCTCACACTCGGATTCATGTTTGTAACGCTATCAGTCTCCGCGGTACTAGAAAAAAATGCTACAAACAACGTAAGCGTATATCCCAAAGATGAGTATGATTTTCCAGCACCAAATCCTACTTACGAAGATGATAATACTGCCGTTGGCGGTCTTGTTTTTGGTGTACCTACCTTAATATTGGGGGGATGGTTAGCATTAGGATTGTACAGTCAAAGTCGGCAACAGAAAAAGGCACTGAATCAACAAGCGAGCGATCGCCTGCAATCGGTTTTTTATGAGATGTTGGAAGAAAATAATGGGCGTATGACTGTATTAGGCTTTGCCATGCAATCACAACTGCCAGCAGCCGACGCCAGACAATATCTAGATAAGAAAGCTAAAGAATTCAATGCTAATTTTAAGGTGAGTGAAGAAGGGGCTGTATTATATCATTTTGAAATCTAACTTTCAATTCAATCAAGGGATTTCTACTTCATCTCTGTCAAATACAACAATTTACGGCTAGGTTTAATGACGCAGATTTTTTTGAGCGTAGCTGCTGTTTTAGGCGGTTTGTCTGTTGCTGCTGGTGCTTTTGCTTCTCATGCCTTACGGGAAAAAATTAGTGCGCGCTCGCTGGAAATTTTTGAAACAGGCGCTCGCTACCAAATGTATCATGCTCTGGCACTTTTGCTAGTAGCCTTACTAATTAGTCGCATTGAGTCACCTCCACCCACCCTAATCGCCAGTGGATGGCTGTTTATTATTGGCATCGCTATTTTTTCAGGAAGCTTGTACGTTCTTAGCTTAAGTGGTATTAAATCCTTGGGAGCGATCGCACCATTAGGCGGTGCAGCCTTCCTTGCAGGTTGGGGTGCTTTAGCTTTTGCCGCTTGGAATTTAAAGTTGTAATTTTACAAAGAAACTGAGCACTAAATAGAGATGCATTTACGAAGTCTGCGATCGCAAACTTTAGCATTACGCTTAGTTTGAGTTTTTTCAAAAATCAAATTTGTTGATGATTCTTCTAATAGTGTGGATGCTTCCACTACCTTTACAAGTTGGATGGTGGGAGTTCACTTGAAAGATTTATTCAAGTCAGGAAACAATGCAGGTATTATTTTTGGTCAGCCACTTTACCGTACTGATGCTAGTGGTTCTGCTCAACTTGGTGAAAATCGAGCTACTCCTTACCATTTAGAGGCTTATTATCGCGTTAAATTGAATGATTATATCAGTATCACCCCTGGTGCGTTTATTTTGTTTAACCCAGAGGGTAATAGCACAAACGATACAACAACTGTAGGTGTACTTCGTACTACTTTTACGTTTTAACGAAAAGGGGATTAGGTTTGTGAAACTATTGAGGCAATAGTACCAACTTCATCTAACTTACGAGTGAAGTTTTACCAATTGAGCGTAGCTAGCATCAAATGAACATAAAGCAGAGAACCCACTACCTTTAGTCTCCAACTCATTTTTGAGGGTTTATTTATGGGTTGATTGATTGTTTATCCGGTAATGGTTCCCGGTTAATTGAGTGTTGGTGGCTATGGGGAAGGAGGCGATCGCTTACTTGACTTAAATCAATTTAAGGAAGAATCTCAATATGATGACGATGCCACTTTCTACGCGATGCATTGCAGAATTCATTGGGACATTTGTGCTAGTACTCGGTGGATGCGGTAGTGCGGTTTTTGCAGCAGCATTTCCTGATGCAAAGGCTAATGAACTGGGGATTGGTTTTGTAGGTGTTGCTTTAGCATTTGGTTTAACAGTGCTCACTATGGCCTACGCAATTGCTCATATTTCAGGTTGTCATCTTAACCCGGCTGTATCATTTGGACTTTGGTCAGGAAACCGTTTTCCCAGTTCTGATTTACTTCCGTATATCATTTCTCAGGTATTAGGAGCAATAGTAGCCGCAGGACTAGTTTATTTAATTGCTAGTGGTAAATCAGGATTTGTACTTTCTGGTTCCAATCCACTAGCGACAAATGGTTTTGGTGTACATTCTCCCGGTGGTTATTCACTCGCTGCCTGTTTTGTTACAGAGGTTGTACTTACCTTCATTTTTTTAATTGTGATTTTAGGTGCAACTGATGGTCGTGCTCCTAAAGGTTTTGCACCTATTGCCATTGGTCTGGCACTGACACTTATTCACTTAATCAGTATTCCGATAACTAATACATCGGTTAATCCTGCTCGTAGTACTGGCCCCGCACTTTTCGCTGGTGTAGAATTGTTTGGGCAACTATGGATGTTTTGGGTAGCTCCAATTTTAGGTGCAATATTGGCAGGTATGTTCTATTCCAAAGTATTAGGTGAATCAGGATCGCAAGTTGTGGGTGACGTTCAACCGAGATAGGGTTTTGAGGGGAATAGTACTAAGTTAAAATACGTTATTAATTGGGGTCGGAAATCAAATTTTTGATAACTTAAGACAATGATTTTGTCTGAGGCGAATTCTGAACCCCTTTTATGGCAATGTGTAGTTAGTAGGATAAGCGATCGCTCATCAAAATACCAAGCATCAACTTCCAGTCGCTGCCGAATAATTCACTTTAAAACTTCAACTTCGTGAGCGATGCTTGTAGGTTTGGGAATAGCCAAACCATCTTCAAGCATCCCTTCTATATGAAATTCAATAGCTTCTGCAATCATCTGCTTGACTTCTTCTATGGTTTTACCTGTAGCCACACAACCTGGTAAATCAGGAACATAAGCAGAGTAATTGCCATCTGCCTTTTCAATCACCACTGTGTACTGCATTACTATTCTCCTTACAACTGTGCTTGTCTCCAAATACTACTTAAAGTACCAGGTGCTAAATCATCAGACAATTTACCTGGAACTGTAACCACGCCGGGTTTATCGAAATGTTTGAACTGCCTATGACTACCTTTCGTTCTATCAAGACACCAACCATCGGCTTCTAGTCGCTTAATAACTTCGCGTACTTTCATCTTACTGCTTATCTGTACAGGAACAATTTATGTTACAGATATAGTGCCTTTTTGAATGAGGAAAGTAAACGATATGATGTCGTAATTTTGTCCGTCATTTCATTGGTAAGCTTCAATATTGATACACAAGGTATCAATCAACCAATAGGGCGATTTCCAGGATTCACCGCATGAATATACTCACTACCCGATCGCGGTCTTCCTCGTTTATAATAAGCTTCTTCTGGTTTGCCCCATCCTAACTGCAAAATCATTTCCAAAAAGCTAGAGTTTTCCCATTTCCATAAACTTGCCCATTCTGTTCTTTGAGCCATTCTATCTATATCAATTGTGATAATTTGTTGGTATTGTTTGCTATTATTAAAACTCAAATATAACTCCATCCCTTCAGTAACTTCATACCAAAATTCTAAAATAGAATTTTTTGCAGATTTCAATATTTCTAAGTCATTAGTTAGTGCAATTAATTCCGTGTCCACTTCTGGATACAGCAAGTTTTTACCTTTGACTTTCACCTCTTTCCAAACGATACCTGAAACTTGATATTTTCTCTGGTATTCGTGAATGGCAGCTTTGAAATCTTGATAGGCAGTAAACTGTTGTAGCCCATCAGTTCTGATAAATTGGTCAATTACGGGATTACCAGAGATTGGGACTTCTAATTTCAAGCGTTTTCCTTTAAGGCAAGCTTGGCGTTCAGCTGCCAGAATTTGGATTAGCTCCTCGGTAGTGTAAAGCTTTGACATCAGAACATACTCTATTAGTCATTAGTAATTAGTCATCAGTCATTAGTTATTTGCTATAGACTATGAACTAGGGATTAACTCCTAACTTGTTGTCAGATGGTAGATATTTCAGGCAGGTATTTAAATATTATCCCTTGCCATAATGGCGAATGCAGTAACAGATAGCACGAAAAATTAGGGCAGACCAATTTAGCCTACCCTAAAAGTTATTTAGCTAACTCACTACTGAACTCGTTGAAAGCACGCCGTTTTAACTGCGTTGTTTCGGTGCGAGGTAATAAATCAAACACTTGCCGAAGGCTATCGTCTATTTCTTCATAAGGCACTTGACCTTTCTTATTCAAAACTACCTCACCTGACTTATTAAACACTACGACTTGAGGAATACCCCCTGAATAGTAATATCCTGGTTCTGTAGGGTCATAAGTTTTTTTGAATGGGATAGTATCTACATTGAGCGGGATAATTTCTGCTACTCGACCATAGAATTCCTGTATCCGTGAAATGGAAATAGCGTATCTTTTGCAATCGCTGCTGTCATCCACATAGAACGCTAATACTGTGGGTTTATGTTCTGCTAAAGACTGTGCCAAGGTTTGTCTGGGAGGAACTAGTGAGCCATTGCCAGCATAAACTACAAAAATGTTGCCGTCATACAAATCATTATCGATACCAGCATACGCAGGTTGTATACCTATAATGAATAGGCAACTGAGCAACAGCAAGCATTTAGACACAAACCGCTGCCAGTCAGTAATTTTGTTATGTAAAAAAAGAAACTTTATGCTATTCATCAAAGAGAACCTTGCAAGCTACTATTTGTCGTAAGTTTGTGCTGAATTCGGCAAACTGGGCTGGATATATAATTGCGCCCACGCACTATTTTTTAAGATAACGCCTACTGAGATTATCTCTTGCAAGCGGCTGATATTACCGTCCAAGATTCTTTGCAGAGTGATATTATGGCTGGCTTTTTAAGCCAGGATTCGCTAAACTCACAGGATCAAATTTAAAACTAAAGACTATCAGTTAGTAATCGCCAGAAGATTAGGGTACGGATGTGGGAAAAAAAATACAACTCATAGATAGACTGCGACTTGGTTTAGCGGTGTCAGTGGCAAAAAGCGTGACGTTTTTAGTGCGATTTCTTCGACGGGCTGCGCCTACGCTGCGTCTAGGTGCTGCTAGTGTATTACCAGGCTCAATTGCTCGTCGTATCGAACCCCGATTATTGCAACTATTAAGTCAGCAAGCAAAAAACGGGGTGATTTTGATTGCTGGTACTAATGGCAAAACTACCACAGCGCTACTTTTATGCACAATCCTAGAACGCAAAGGCTACCGCATCGCTCATAACTCTACAGGTGCAAATCTGGAAAATGGCTTGATGACAGCACTTATAGAGAACACCAACTTAGTGGGTACGCTAGATGTTGATTATGCCATTTTGGAAGTGGATGAAAATATTGTACCGAAGGTATTGACACCACTCCAACCTCGAATTATCCTTTGTTTAAATTTGTTCCGCGACCAACTCGATAGATACGGGGAAGTAGACACAATCAGCAAGCGTTGGACAAAGGTAATCTCCACCTTACCAGCAGAAACAGTGGTAATTCCCAATGCTGACGACCCAACTTTATCTTATTTCGGTCAGCAGTTACCCCAACGGGTGTTATTTTTTGGCTTGAATGAACCACAACACTATCTAGAAGCAATTCCTCACGCCGTTGATTCTATCTATTGTCCTAGATGTGGACACTCCCTAGATTATCAAGGTGTTTACTTGTCTCACTTGGGAGATTTTACCTGTCCTAGCTGCGGCTTTAGTAAAAGTCAACCGACTCTAGAAAGCAGCGAATGGCAACAGATTCTTGTTGGTTTGTACAACAAATATAATACTTTAGCTGCTGCTACTGCGGCTATTGAGTTAGGAGTTGATGAAGGGACAATTAGAGATACTATTAACAATTTCCAAGCTGCTTTTGGTCGTGCTGAAGATTTGGTAATAAACGGTAAACGGGTACGGATTCTATTATCCAAAAATCCCGTCGGGACCAATGAAACAATTCGCGTAGTGACTCAAAGTACTGACAAAACCACGCTGCTAGTGTTGAACGATCGCACGCCCGATGGTACTGATGTATCCTGGATTTGGGATGTTGATACAGAGAAATTAGTAGAACGGGGAGGGACTTTAGTAGTGAGTGGCGATCGCGTCTATGATATGGCACTACGTCTGCGCTATAGTGAAAAGTCCGCTCAGAGTAACTTAAATTTGATTGTCGAAGAAAATTTAAAGCGGGCGATCGCTACTGCATTAGAGCATACACCAGAGAATGAGACTTTACACATTCTCCCTACTTATTCAGCCATGCTAGAAGTGCGAGAAGTACTAACTGGTCGTAAAATTCTCTAAGTTAGGGATTGGGCATTGGGCATTGGGCATTGGGAAAGAATTATTTTTTTGGTTCCCAGTCCCCAGTCTTATTGCAATTTAACTGCTGCACGCTGTATTGGTAAAACCTCTTCTAAACTCATTTCGTGGTCAGCGGTAATATGACTATTACAACAAATAGTGCTAAAGAAAAGTTGCTGACCAACTAGTTTAGAAAAATGTTTTTCTAGAAGTAACCGCGATGTAATATCACCTAATAAATCGGCTAGGTCTTTTGTTAATTGATCTTTGTCATCACGGTGAACCATTCTATATTTGAAATTGGATTCACCAATTAAATCTTTTACTGCCAAGTCAAACTTGTTTTCCTTCCCCTGAACATAAGCAAAAGATTGTTCCTCTAAAAACTTCCAAGCCTCTGGAAAAATCTCACGAATTTTTTCTAGATGATTCTCAGTCTGGTAGACCAAAGTAGCAGTTTTACAATCCATACGGCAATTTATTAGGTTATTAGATAAACTTTACAACTCTGTAATATTACGGCTAAATAGGAAGCTTTGAACTAATAACGAAATATTTATTCAAATTGGTCAACTAGTATTTTGAGAGTATTTCAATACTATTACCAAAAAACTGTTACATAAAATACTGAAACAAATTATTTTTGTAGTTAATTAAATCTGTAACATAGACCCAAGCAAAGGTAAAAGCATTGCTAAAACGGTTAAGCATCAAATCTTGATTTCTATTTTTCATCAAGATTTCTTGACGAGATGAACTAATTACATGAATAATCAAGGTAAGATTTATACCTATTCGTTTGACTAGTTGGTGACACACTTTTTTGTACCAGCGAATTACGCAACCGAGAGTAGATTACCATACACACCGGATTATCGAAGCATAGAAAGAAAAAGTTATGAGTTATCAGTTATGAGTGAGGAGTTATGAGTTCTCAACAGTTAGAATTAACAATCGGTTGGCTGTATCCAACCTTAATGAGTACTTATGGCGATCGCGGCAATGTTATTACTATAGAACGTCGTGCCCAGTGGCGCGGATACACCGTTAAAGTATTACCTCTAGATCAAAACGCCACAGCCGCAGATATTAAAACTGTAGACGTAATAGTTGGCGGTGGCGCACAAGATCGCCAGCAGGAAATTGTCATGCGTGATTTGCAGGGTGCAAAAGCTGACGCCATGCGCGATCAAATTGAAAATGGTACACCAGGAGTGTTCACCTGTGGTTCACCCCAATTACTAGGACATTATTATGAACCAGCATTTGGACAGCGTATTGAAGGTTTGGGGATACTCGATTTAGTTTCAATTCATCCTGGTGAAAATACTAAGCGCTGTATTGGCAATTTAGTAATTGAAGTTACAGCCACACGTTTAGCGCAGGATTTAGGAGAAATGACGGGTAGCATACCTTATTTAGTTGGTTTTGAAAATCATGGCGGACGCACCAAACTAGGAAAGGTGGAAGCTTTGGGAAGAGTAGTATACGGCTTAGGCAATAATGGCGAAGATGGGACAGAAGGAGCATTTTATCAGAATGCGATCGCTACTTATTCTCACGGGCCCTTGTTACCAAAAAATCCCTTTGTCGCTGATTGGTTAATTCAAACAGCATTGCGACTAAAGTATCAGGAGGCGATCGCACTGCGACCGTTAAATGATACCTTGGCTATGCAAGCACGGGAAGCAATGTTTAAGCGGTTGAAAGTCAGTATGCGTATGCCAACTCCTGCTACTAGTCAGTCAAATTAGATTTGATAGGTTCGTAGTTTGCGCTTTAGCGCTAAAGCACAAACTACAAACTTGATCAGCTTGAAAATTTCAAAAATCGCGTTGCTAAACAAAAAAATGATGCTGAATGTGATATTAGCTTTTTCATTATTTCTCTTTTTCCTGTAGAAGCGATCGCCAATCTGCAATTGCTTGTTCTGTCCATAACCAATTGCTACTCAGTTTATTTATCTGAAAATTTATGGGATCATCCTTAAGCACCATTTGGCTTTGTTTTATCGCTTCATTAATATACTGTGCTTGTTTATTAGCAGGTTGATTAGGCGCAGATTTATACAGCCCAATGGCTAAACCAGCATAAGAAGTTAAGGCATCCCGAGGTAATGCTCCTTTGAATAATATAGCAGCGTTAGAGGGAGTGTTCTGCTGTTTGAGAGCTAAATTCAAAGCCTTGAACCAAGAGTCATTAGCTCGATTCAGATTGCCTTCTGCGTAGTAGGCAAATCCCAAAGCATTATTATATAAAAGCGATTCTGGTTGAGCTTTTGCAGCATTTTCCCAGTAACGGCGGGCATCATCGACACTATATTTATTATCTCCAGTTTGGATAAACTGCCACGCTAATCGCCCCTTAAAAAAGTTGACAGATGGATCACCTATTTGTTGATTGGGAACCAGCTTCAGAGCAGCTTCAGCCCCAGCAAGTGCGCCACGATTAAGTAATTCTTCTACAGCTAACAACCCAGCTTGTAAGTCGCCCTGGCTCAGTTTTTGAGTGGCGGTGGCGGTGACAATTCCAGTTGGGGCTGTATTTAAATCGATAATCGGCTGTTTTTGAATGGGTAGAGACTGAATCGATGGGATCTCAGGTAAAGTTGCTTGAGGTTGTTGTCTCAACCAATTGAAACCGATGATAGTGGCGATCGCACTCACGCCCACAATACCAACAATCGGCCACAGCTTGCGGCGTTGGGTACGACGTTTGCCTGAAATTGGTTGCTGCGATGCCTGCGGCGGGCTACGCCTACGCAAAAGATGGGGACTCTCCCAATCTCTTTCAAAATGCCCAGTCGTTGGTATCTCTGTAACTGGGTCTTCTCCCCATAATCTTGCTTCTTGAGCCTGGGAAGTTATTTCTTCTGAAACCCGCATTTCCTGAAGATTATTTTCTTGAATTTGTTGCACCAGTTCTGCATTCATAGAAGTTTTTTCAGGTGCAGCTTTTTGGTTATCTAGCTGGCGAAACAAATCCGAAACGATCGCAGAATCTTCTGCATAGCTGGGGTCATCATACTCAATTTCATCAACGAGATCGCCCCAGGTATCTTCACCTAGCCAATCCATCTCAGAATCGCGTGCTAAACCAGAAGGAATCATTTCCTCGATTACTAGTGGCACATCGGTATCATCTACCACAGCAGAGTACATTGAACTAGAAGTTGTCGTTAGAGGTGAATGATACTGGCTTAATGACTCTGGACTCTCAGATAAATAAATTTCCGGGCTAAGAAAACCATCAAATTCTGGCTGGAGATACAAAATGGGTAATGCCCAATACATCTGGTGAGAACCATAGGCAGAAATCAATCCTTGGCGTACGCGACTCACGCACAAATCCACAGGATATCCCTGACTCAAGTTACGGTAAAACAATTGTGTTAGCGTCACCGCCACTTCATCGGGAATGCGTTCTGACATCGCCAAAACACTCCGCAGCCCTCGTTTCACCAAACTTTCGGCGAGGTTACGTTCGCCCGTATCTCCAGAGGCATTGTGTGTAGCTGTATATGCCCCCAAGCAGGAGTTAAACACTGCCATTTGGATATTATTGTTGACGAGCAAGCCAGCCAGATCATCCCCGCTCAAAGTTTCCGTCAAACCAGTTCTCTTACTGACAAGATAAATTTCTCCGCCATTGGAACCTAAATTACTATGACCAGAGTAGTGCAGAACATGGTATCTTCCTTGTTCAAGCGCCTGCGTCAGTTCTTCCCGCCCTGGTTGGTCTAACAGAGTAAGTTCAATTTCTGGCAGATGATTGTTACTTTCAACAGATCGCAGTATTTGACGGTGAAGTTCAGCTTGCAGTTTGACAGCTTCTTGCTTAAGCAAGTCAAGACGGACTTGATCTGTGGGGGAAGCAATTACCATCAACACTTTCACGCCACCTTCTTCCAGTGGTGACGGGATATTTCTTGAGCGCAACCGAGATGCTCCTAAAATTCCACTTTGAAACCGCGAGAAAGCCACATAAGGCCCAGTAGCCAGAGGGCGATCGCCCGCGTGCATCACTTCCCAAGGCAGACGAGCTAACCTAGTGTCTTTTAATCCCAAACGCAAGCGTAATACTTGTTGGTGGTTCTGAGCAATACCTTGGGCAGTAATCCAACTATCTCTGAGAGTGCCTTGAAACAGCGCATTATAAAATTGTTGACCCAACGCCACTAAGTTTACAGAGTTTCTAGCGATGCCTTCGGCGGACTGCATCAACGCATCTCCCTGTAATACCGACTTCAAAGGGTCATTCATCAAATGTCCAGCAGCTGCTAACCAATCAGCTACCGGCCAAGTCACCAATTCTTCAGCCAATGGCACCCCAGGCGCGACCTGTTCCGTCCGCACCAAGTAGTCGTTTTGCCCTACTGGGGTTACGGAAATGTGAAATTCCTGGGTCACAGCTTCTGTTCGCCTCCTAAATCTGGTTTGAAACGCGAAAGTTTCAAGTCGATTTTTCACTCCCTCTGATAACTTTAGATGCACCCCGCCACTGAATGTTTCTGATTTCAACGGCTTTGCTTTTCTGCCTTTACAACTTTATCCGGATCGGATTGCTTACGCCTAGAACACTTGATTGGTAGATGCACCTTGATCTTCAACTCCCCTGGTTGGCTAACACCCACTGGGGGTTTTTTTAATTTTGGCAAACAACAGCAACCCTTTGATGCAGTTATTCTTGAGCAGAAAATTGTGCTTAACCCTAGAATACTTTACTGGTAGATGCACCTTGATCTTCAACTTCCCTAGTCAGTTAAGTAAGTGGACGTAATTACATGTCAGATAAAACCTTTGTTCGTAGTGAGGGATTTATCGCTCTGTATCTGTATAAGGTTTCAAAAGCCTAAAACCGTTTCTTACTACGAGCGTCCATTTAATTGAGCCATGCTAGTTACTATTCACTAGGTTTTTTTGCACACAACAACGAATCGATCTTTTAGTCAATTTCTCCGGAGGATGATGTTCAACCTGAGAACATTTAATTGGTAGATGCACCCTGATAACTAGCTCCCCTGGTTGGCTAACACCCACTGGGGGGTTTTTTATGTTGAGTAAGCAGCAACACCTCCCAACACACCAATTTTTTTACTAGAGCCTACTGGTTATTTAATTGGTAGGTATACCCTGATATCTATTCGTGTAAACTTAAGAGTAAAATCCTTACCCAATAGACTTTTTCCTCGTTCCTTGCCATAAGCGAAGAAGTGCAATTTGGGAAGTTATGCCAAACATTTATCGTACAAGAGGTATCAGCCCCCTAGATAGCATTCCTCGGCTCAACCTGGTAAATAGAAATAGAATGTAGCCCATAAGGAAGCTACAAGATTAAATTTACAACAGTGCCTGACCTGATAACTCACTCCTCTAGTTGGCTAACACCCATTGGAAGTTTTTTTGGTGAGCAAACATTAATAAAATCAATCTAGTTCACATCTTGCACCAGTCAAAAACTGGGTTTCTTACAATTCCTAAACCTGAAAACCTAGATTTTTCATACATAAATCCGGTTTCTCAGATTTTATTAAAAACGTTGCCAGATATCAAATATAACCAAATTTGTCCGGTGGATAGCAGTTAACTTTAGAAAATCTAATTCGTACATATACCCTGTTAATTCACCCCCATAGCTGGCTAACACCCACTGGGGGTTTTTCTGGTTAGGATCACCATCAAGGCTTAATTGTGACAATTTTATCCGGAAGGTAGTGCTTATCCTTAGAATATTTAACTGGTAGATGCACCCTGATAACTAACTCCCCTAGTAGGCTAACACCCATTGGGGGTTTTTCCGTTTGGCATCACAATCAACAGTTAATTGTGATATTTTTATCCGGAAGGTAGTGCTTATCCCCAGAATATTTAATTGGTAGATGCACCCTGATAACTAACTCCCCTAGTAGGCTAACACCCATTGGGGGTTTTTTTATTTTAAAAATTTCTCCGGAGGATGATGTTCAACCTGAGAACATTTAATTGGTAGATGCACCCTGATAACTCACTCCCCTGGTAGGCTAACACCCATTGGGGGTTTTTTTATTTTAAAAATTTCTCCGGAGGATGATGTTCAACCTGAGAACATTTAATTGGTAGATGCACCCTGATAACTCACTCCCCTAGTAGGTTAACACCCATTGGGGGTTTTTTTAGCTTGCATACCCTGGGACGATACTGTGGAGTGCGGCATTTTCCCTGTAACTAGTCTGTTATTGCTACTCTTATCGCCATTACTAGTAGACTTTGATTGTCTTGCTGTTATGTGCAAAGAGCGAAACCTACCCCCTCATTCCCTAAATCGCTTTCCTTATATTGTGAGCCAGAGATGTCAACCAAAAATGATCGCTGTGATATTTAATCACATTCTTAATTTTTTTTCTATATTTTGACGTTAAATTCTTTAACTTCCATTGTTTAGTCTTTCAGCAATATGCTGAGGTTCATAATCTATGCTAAAATATTTTGCCTAAAGCCAAGAGATTCACCAGTCCATGAATTTAGCTGTGATTAAGTTCTCCTCAGAAGAATGTGGTATCTGCCACAAAATGTCATTTTATGACAAAAAGGTAGCTGAGGAATTAGGTTTACAGTTTATCGATGTGAAAATGCAGGATACGGCTTCTTACCGCAAGTATCGCAAGATTTTACTAACTCAGTATCCTGATAAATCTGAAATGGGATGGCCTACTTACATCATCTGTGATTCTCCAGAAGCAGAATTTCAGATTGTGGGTGAGGTAAAAGGTGGTCATCCCAAAGGGGAGTTTAGAAGTCGTCTACAAGAAGTTCTGAATTCCACAGTTAGTCAGAACTAATCACCTCAAAGGTTTTGACTTCTAGGACAGGGCCAATCATGGCAATTGTCATGACATCTTCACGTACTTGTCCTTTAACTTTTGCTTTTTGTCCAGCTTTGAGTAAGTTTTTGTCAACACCTTTGAGGATTTCGTAGGTAACACCCTCGTCTGTGACTAACGCCCATGTGCCCATGCCAATATCACGGCGTTCAATTGTTCCTGTAACTGTAATGCTCATATTCTTATCGAGTGCTGAGTGTTGTTAGCAGTAGCGGGGCGTTTAGCCCATGCTTAGTATTGAGTAGGGAGTGAGGGAGTGGGGGAGTGGGAGAGGAGGTTCAATATCCTCTTGTCTCCCCATCTCCCTCTCCTCTTTTATGCTGGTTCTCCGTTGTTTTTCAATGCTAAACGAGCAAGTCCATAACAGAGTAGGGCATTGACTATGAGAAAGACGCGTGCTATGTTACCACTTCCTAATCCCCATACTGCTGGGTCGTAAACTGCACTTATTGTTAAACATGCAGCTATACCTAGGGTTGAACCAATCGCAAACCATTTCCAACTAGAATTCCCTAGCAGCAATGCCATTAACACAATGGGAATTAGCACGCTAGCAAATAGAGGATTAAAAGCATCAGTTCCCTGAAGCGTATTGCCTAATTCGGGAATTGAACTGCCTAAAACTCGCAAAGGCCACTGAGGAAGATCAAAGATATAGATTCCCTTGAGGAAAAATAACCCAGAACTGCCAGCAATTAAGCCACTGGATAATGGCCAACTCCAAGAGAAGGGGAAGTAAACCCGTAAAAACCAAGCCAGCAAATAGGAACCAACTACCATTAAAACCTTGGGTATTAGTGCTACTGCACCACCATCAATCCAAAAGCCGGGGTTAAGATAGCCGCTATCCCGTAACCATCGGAAGAAATCTTGAAAACTGATTTGCCCCCCGAAGGCTAGTTTGACTGCTGCTTCGGCATTGAGTTGCCCAGCGCCATAATAGTTCAAACCATCATCCTGGATAACTCGTGCTGACTGCTTAAGAACTTTTAAAATTTCATCTGGTTCTTTGATTCCAGCGGCTTTGATTAATGCCGTAACACCAGCAACATGTGGGGAAGCCATGCTTGTACCCTGCAAGCCAAGAAATACCCCTTCGCCGTTTTCGTCGATAGTTTCTTGCAGAATCTTACCAGCATCGCTACCACCAGGAGCGGAGATGTCTACCCCTCCACCAAAGTTGGAATAGGGTGCTCTTTCGCCATCTGGGCCAAATGCTGAAACACCGATGACGTGGGGATAGCGGGCTGGATAGCTTGACCCATTGGCATTTTCATTCCCAGCTGCTGCAACGATCGCTACACCTTTTCTATGAGCATACTCGATCGCTTGCTTCAATAACTGACTTTCACCACCACCACCCAAGCTCATATTAATTACATCTGCGCCTTGATCAGCAGCAAATTTAATCGCTTCGGCGATATCGGCAACTGTACCACCGCCATAGGAACTGAGTACCTTTAATGGCATCAGATTGGCTTCGTAGGCAATTCCAGCGACGCCATATTTGTTATTAGTGGCTTGGGCTATAGTACCAGCAACATGGGTTCCGTGTCCGTTATCGTCTTTGGCTTCTTCTTGGTCGTTCACAAAATCATAGCCTTTAACGAACTTTGTCTCATACAAGTCCCGCACACGCGTAATCCCGGTGTCAATTACAGCAACTGTGATGCCGCTACCTTTGGTTTGACTCCATGCGCCTTCAATGCCGATTTTGTGTAGGTTCCATTGCTTGCTGTAATATTGGTCGTTGGGGCCTGTTAATGAGGGACTTGCTTCGTCTTCTTGGGGGCGTAAAAATTCTCCCAGCCAAGCTGTTTTACCGGGATTTGGAATCTTGTATATGTAATTTGGTTCGATGAATTCCGTAGTTTTAGCGAATTGGGATTTTTTCAGTTCCTTAAGCCGCTGGCGATCGCCCTTGATAATATATACATTATCCTTCGCCGAAAACTTGTTGTCTAATTGGGGTGTAACGTTATATTGTTTTGCGATCGCTTGGAGATTTTGCTGCACTATCTCTGGTGGAATATCTTCCCGAAAATCAAGCAAAATGGTCTCAAACGCGCCTTTAGCTGCCAGTCCCTGAAAATTTAGGAAGCCAAATATAGCAGATCCCAACCCAATGACAAACAAGCACAATAATATAAGTCTTCTCATATTAACTAATTACCGCTTTTTGCCAGTTTGTTCACTACCATAACTTAATCTCTGTTTCTTTTTGATGTATTTTGCGCTTTAGTTACAATATTCACTCAGGACTCAGGACTTTTTTAAACGATGGAACGAGGTCTTTTGTGGTTGCCGCTGTTAGCAATGTTTTTCTGGTTGGCTTGGCAAGGCTCGAAGGAGTATCAAAAAGTTGAAGCCTATCGCACTTGGGCAGAGCAATTTGAGCGGGCTAAGTACGATATTTATGCCGTATTGGGTCAAAAAGGTAACAATATTACTTGGGGTAAACCCACACCAAAAGGCCCAATTAAGTTAGAAACATTCTCTTTGCTTGACGTTCAGCAAACCCGTCTTTTGGTAGATGACAAACCAGTAGATATTGAAGCACTGCCGGAAAAAGGTCGGGCTATTGAGTTAGAATTTGTACTTACCGAACCTGCTAACTCGGTGCGCGTTCCGTTTACAGAAATCCCTTTGGCCGCAGAATGGAGCAAGTATTTGCACAGAGCATTACAAGAGTTGCGATCGCAACAAAATCAGTAGTTAGTAGTCATTAGTTATGTAGAGACGTAAAATTTCGCGTCTCTACAAAGCTTAAAATCTATTTTAAGGCTTGGGCTAGCAGCAAATAATAGCCTAAAATCAGCAATTTTTCACCAGTTACGGCTTAAATCTCCGTGCCACAAAGTGTTGCTCCAAAATATAGATGTGGCATCATTAAAACTATGTTATTTTTCATATTTATAAAATTTTAGTATTAGTATATTAATTATTCCAAAAAAAATAGAAACCTTGGAATTTTATCAATAGATTTTGTAGTTATTTTTGTGAATTAAAAAAAGATTAGCTCTTTTTAAAGGGTAACATTTACTATGAAACGAATTATTCCAATGTTCGGTATTATTTTAATGCTTAACGCCTGTGTCTCAAGCGTTAAAAGTTTCTCTCAGGCGACTAATGATGTCAACCCTAAAGCGGCAAACTGTCCAAAGGCTACAGTCGTCTCTTTACCTGTTTCCAATAAAAATGAAAGCTTTTATGACAGCTTTAATTATCATATCCGCAATATTGTAGCTGATGCTGAAAAAGTAAAGTTTCAGGCTTTAAAGCAGGATTTTGTTTTCTGCCGAGGTAACAACACTTGGACAGTGCAACCAGGAAGTTTACCCAAGGAATTACAGCCACAAAGCAACTATGTAGAATTTGCACAAGATTTAGTAAATCCTAAGTTAAAAAATCTTGGTTTTCAAGGTAAAACTTATCAGTATCGAGTTGTTAGGGAGCCAAAGTTCTCTTTGGAGGAAAACAACAATATATCAAGAACAGTTGAGCCAAAGCCAGCCGATGACAAAGTTGTTTTTGAGCTAGTTACTTCTAATAGTAAAAAGCCTCTTAAGCAAACGCTATATACTCTCAAAAACTTGCAGGACGTAGCAGTAAAAGCGGGATATTCGGCAACGGGAAATCAACTGGGTTTTCCCCGAATTACAGCATCTATAATTTATGACAATCGCATTTGGTGGTCAGTGGCTTTTGAGCAAGGTGAAGGTAATAACGGTATTGCGACTATTGTTAGTTATGACCCACAAACTGATAATTTTACGCTCATTCAACCAGAAAAACTTGGGTTTACACAAATTACTGATTTAGCCATAACTGGAGATGCAAATAGTCCGACTTTTTGGATGGCTACTAATATTAGTGGAGAAGGAAATATTTACATTCCTGCTAAAGGTTTAGTTGCTTATCGTCCCAATTCAAAAAACCTAAATTCTGGTTCTTTGACTTCCTACACTGTTCATAACAGCCCATTGGTTGGTGCAATTCCTGACAAGCTTAGGTTGGAAAACGATCAGCTTTGGGTTAGTACCGCTAACGGTGTTTGTCAAGTTAAATGGCAAGCTGCTGATAATCCTGAAAGTTGGTCTTGTTGGCGATTTACAGCAATGGCTAAACTGCCATCCAAGGGACTACCGCTTTATAGTAAGTTGAGTAATAAAACTTCTACTGCATCTTTATCATCTGGCAACAGTGAGGAAAATGTAGAAGTGTTGTGGTGGAGTCCTATTGACTTACAAACTCGCAAGGGACGCTATGAGGTACGATATCCTCAAGGCTTCACAGTGAAACTGGATGAAGGTGCAAGTATTTACGAGTTTCAGCGCTCTTTGCCACCAGGAAAACCCGCCGTTAATTGGCCTGGTTTTGAATGGCATTGGAATGGAAAACGCTTTGTGCGAGGATTGGATGAAGTTTCTCTTAATTTAGTTGGTGGTGGCCCTCAAGGCATTGGTTCTGGTCAACTCTCACCACAAGTTCCTATCAATTGGAATGCTATGCGTGGCGATTTAGAATTACTTCAGCTTTCCCCCAAATCTACCAGCATAAAATATTACTCTGGCTGGGTTGATGAAGCCATTCAACCATACTTGACGGTTGTAGCGCAAGAAAAGCCGCAAAACCCAGAACCAAATCCTTTGGAAGCTATCATCAAGCAACTACAATCTGGCAAGTAATTTTCACTTATGAACGCTCAAACAATATCCAGAGTGCCTGTTGCTTTAACTATTGCTGGTTCTGATAGTGGTGGTGGTGCGGGAATTCAAGCTGATTTACGCACCTTTGCCTTTCATTGTGTTCACGGTACTAGCGCTATAACCTGCGTTACGGCACAAAATACCTTGGGGGTAGTAAGAGTTGATGCTATGCCAATCGAGGCTGTTGTGGCGCAAATTCGGGCAGTGGTTGAGGATATTGGCGTGCAAGCTGCAAAAACCGGAATGTTGCTTAACCAGGAAATTATTTTTGCTGTTGCCAAGCAGGTAGAAGCTTTACAAATCGATAATTTAGTGGTTGATCCAGTTATGGTATCACGCACGGGGGCACAATTGATTGATGATGATGCTGTGAAAATTCTTCGTAATGCCTTGATTCCTAAAGCAGCTATTGTCACACCAAATCGCTATGAAGCCCAAATTTTGAGTGGTTTACAGATTCATTCGCTGGATGATATGCAAGCTGCGGCCCAAATCATTCAGCAAAATTTCGGGGTAAAAGCTGTTTTAGTCAAGGGTGGAGGGATGCAAGGGAATTTGCGTGGTGTTGATATCTGGTTTGATGGGCAAAAGCTCGAAACTTTGACAACAAAACTGGTAGAGACAAAAAATACTCACGGTACTGGTTGTACCTTATCAGCTGCGATCGCTGCTAATCTGGCGATGGGAAAAAACTTGTGGGAAGCAGTAAAACAGGCAAAGGAGTATGTTACAACTGCACTCACTTACGCCCTCGACATTGGCAAAGGACAAGGCCCTGTGGGACACTTCTTCCCATTGTTACAAACTTAACCTCTTGGTCAGTTATCAGTGTTCAAATTGCTCCCTGTTCACCGACTACAGACGATATTCAAAAAAATCTTTGCCCTCTGGGAATTTTTCTATTATTCTTGGGCATAGTTTCGGAGCTAACTTAATAGTCTGTTAGCATCTCTGTACGATCTAATAACCTTGATTTTTAATACCAAGTCCCCGATGCGAGCAACCACAGGTTCCGTTCACCGGCATTTACCAATACCGACCACTCAAGCCTACCCTCCTTCTGTACCATTATCTGTATACCGAGAATTATCAACTGAGTTGCAAGCAACACAGGCAAGGTTAAATGCACTCACCGCCCAAAATCAACAATTAGCGCAGGAAAATCAACTACTTCGCCAAGAAATTACCAAAGTCGTTCAGTCTTTTTTACACTTGCAAAAGCTTGTTGATTCCGGTGCTCAGCCCAGTTATCATCAAGCTAACCATGCTGCTGGCGCTGTGAAAAGTGCAGCCAAGCCAGTTACCGAAGCACGCCAAAGTCAGCAGGTTTCACGTCCACGTCAACCCGCAGCGTCTAAAGTGCCTCCCGGAAAAAGCCGCCGTAAACACTTCTCTGCGCCTGTAATGGAAATGGGTTTCCCAATACCAGAACCAGTCTTTATAGAAGAACAGCAAGTACGCTACTATCCCATTGCTGAGCCTGAGATAAAAGAACTCAGTGGCTGGTGGTTAGTTATCACCATTATATTAATCATGCTTACTGCTTTTGGCGCTGGGTATTTGGTGGTACGTCCCCTGTTTGAACATCAAAATCGTTAATTGACACTGCCACAGTCAGCAGCAGTCAGCTTTCAGGCTATCTTGCAATTTCTCTCCAATTACTCTATGAATGTCTGAGCATATCTACTCAGTAGCGAAAATTATCTATTTTTAAGTTACAAAACACACATAAAAAATGCTAATTTGACTGAACTTCCTCATGTCAGAACCTCAAGGATTATCCAATTAATCAATCTTTGCTGTTTCTCATATCGGAAGCACTCAGGTGAGGCGTCCACATTAACAAAAAAGTGGCAATTATTACAGATGTTTTAGGAAAAGCGCTGCTAGTTACAGCTTCAGACAGCGGATCTGGTTAGATATATAAACGAAGCTAGTAGAAGTCAGGAGTTAAGACATGAAAAAAGTAGAAGCTATTATCCGCCCCTTTAAGCTTGATGAAGTTAAAATTGCCTTAGTCAATGCTGGTATCGTCGGTATGACTGTTTCTGAAGTCCGGGGTTTTGGACGTCAGAAAGGTCAAACTGAACGGTATCGTGGTTCTGAGTACACCGTTGAGTTTCTGCAAAAACTCAAAGTAGAAATTGTAGTTGACGATAATCAGGTTGATATGGTGGTAGACAAGATCATCTCCGCTGCTCGGACTGGCGAAATCGGCGATGGTAAAATTTTCATCTCGCCTGTTGAGCAAGTGATTCGGATTCGTACTGGCGAAAAGAACACAGAAGCAGTTTAAGTGCTAAATACTGAATACTAAGTGGCAGTATGGTGGGCCTTGCTGAATAGTAGGATGAAATATATCGAAAAGGCTAAACTTTTAGATAGTTTTTTATTTCTTAAATCAGCAACGCTTCCTATTAAGTTGGATATAGTAGCGAAAGTAAGTAAGAAACTGTAACGAGGTTTCTTACTTTTTTGCACTTTATTCTCTTGTAATTGGTTATTTTCACCTACTAATTTTGCTCCCCTTTCTTGGGCGATCGCGCCTGGGATCACTTGCTTAAGGATTTTATGAGGTGAGTTGCCAAATTAGGCGATCGCTGTTGTGTGGAAGAGGTGAAAAAATGCTTTTGAAAAGTTGAAAGTAAGAAATGTTAAAACTGAGTTTCTTAATTGAGTTGTCATAATGAAATGTTAACTCTTCTTGCGCGGTAATGGCTATTGCACTGTTTTTGACATCATAATTATTTTGGAGTTATTACAAAACTCACACTTCTCATAGAATGCTGAGGCTGGACTATCTTGCGCTGTCAATAGATAGATATTATTGACACCTTGACTCACTAAATTTTGGGAAAGTACATCCATAATTTTCGTACCAATTCCGCTTCGCTGCTTAGTGGAATCAATACACATTTCTCTCAGGTAAAAGCTTTTACCTTGATACCATCTTTCAATATAACCAATAGCAAAACCGATAATTCTATCCTCTGAGATTGCAACAACACTGTGTGACCTTGGCATATTATAAAAATCTTCCAATCTGTTCAAAGCTGATTCAATCTCCCAGTTTTCATTCCAAGGAGGATTGCTAAAAACTGAAACAAACAAGTCCGCGCATTCTTTCAAGTGTTGATGTTCAATTGGTTGTAGTTTCATTTGAAATCATTAGGAATTACGCTCCCTAACTGCTCACGTATCATCATGATTTGACTCCTAGTTCATCTTCCAAACTGCGAATCTGCTGTCTAAGTGGGGGCTGGGAAATACACAACCGCTCTGCTGCTCTACTAAAGTGCAGTTCCTCAGCCACCGCGATGAAGTAGTGCAGATGCCGTAGTTCCATCACACTTATATGTCTAACCTATTAATCCTAGTCAAATATATATTGGACAGTCGCATAGCTGTCTCCTATCTTAAGAAATATGAGGCGCGTCTCATCATTTTTGTATTGGAGAAAACAAATGAACTCAGACAGAAATCGTGTCGCTCCTAAAGTTTGGTTGATTACAGGAGGCGTTGCTGAATCCAGGTATGAATTATGCAGGAACCTTTCCGCCTAAACACCTCTAGCAGCGTACTATGCGGAAAGATTCTGCCTAAACGCCGAATTGGGATCTTAGGCGGAAAGTCTCTGTCTATTCAACCACCGTGAGGTCTTAGGCAGAATGTTTCCGTCTAATATAGTTAGGTACTGTCCCATCTCCTTCACCTACCTCTTATGCCAGATCAACCTGCACCAGAAATCGAGCTGCTACGTGCAGCGTACGCAGCCTTCAACGCGCGTGACATTGATGCCGCCCTCGCCCTCATGGCTCCCGACGTGGTTTGGCCGAGGGCATTCAAAGGCGGTTTTGTCCGTGGGCCTGAAGAAGTCCGCGCTTACTGGACGGAGCAGTGGAGCGAGATCAATGGACACGTCGAGCCGGTTGCCTTTCACCCGGAGGAGGCCGGGCGCATTTTGGTCGATGTGCATCAGGTCGTGCGCGACAAGGCTTACGCAGTTCTTGCCGATGAGCACGTGGGCCACCGTTTCACCATTGAGCATGGCTTGATTCAAGCCATGGAAGTCTGTCCACTTCCATCGGAGGATTTGGCTACTCGCTGGCAGGAGATTGCTGCGGATGTTGCGTTTTAAGGACTGGGCTTGTACTTCGAGATGGTCTTTCGGGAAACAACCCTTGATTATTGGTGGGAGAGTAGTTGAAAGGATGTGGGTAAGGGGCGATCGCTTCTAGACTTGGGTTTGACGTTTTGCCTAATAATCAAGCATGGTCTTGTGTTGGGCTATTTCGGCAAAAACTAGACTACTTATTTTTTGGCTACTGAAAATACTAATTCTCAGATAGCTTTTCTAATTGCGGAAGTAAAGCTGTAAAAGCCTTGCCGCGATGGCTAATTGACCCCTTAAATTCTCGCGTCATCTCAGCAAAGGTTAATTGCTTATCTGGAACGTAAAAAATTGGGTCATAGCCAAAACCACCATCACCACGCGGTGCATGGAGAATTTCACCACGACAAACTCCTTCAGCTTGTAATACGATCGCACCATCAGGACGAGCGATCGCTACTGCACAAACAAATTGAGCTTGGCGATTTACTTCATCGCCTAATTCCCGCAATAGCCTAGCAATACGTTCTACATCAGTTTTGCCGTAACGTGCAGAATATACCCCTGGTGCGCCATTGAGGGCATCTACTTGCAAGCCAGAATCATCGGCGATCGCCCACTGTCCTGTTGCTTGTGCGATTTGGGAGGCTTTGAGACAAGCATTTGCTGCAAAGGTGTCGCCTGTCTCTTCAATTTCTAATTCTTCGGGTTTGAGAGTTAATTCCCAACCAGAATTTTCCAGGTAAGCTTGCATTTCCCGCAATTTACCTGGGTTTCCTGTTGCTACTACGAGTAATTTGGGCATGGGGCATTAGGCATTGGGCATTGGGCATTGGGCATTGGGCATTGGTCATTATTTTTAGACAAATGACAAATGATTAATAACCAATTTTACTCTGCCCAGTGTTTCGCCCAAGCGAGAGTTTGATGCACTTGTTCGAGTGTAGGGGCTTCACAGTAGAGGCGTAAAACTGGTTCAGTACCGCTAAAGCGAATCATTAACCAGCTTTTGTCGGCTAGGCGATACTTGTAGCCGTCAATTGTTTGACAATCAATCACTGCTTTACCAGCGATTTCTGTTAAGGGTTGGGTTTGCAGTTGTTGCAAAAGACGCGATCGCACTTCCATACTTGCTAAGGGCAAATCAACGCGATCATAAGCTGAGCTAAACCCTGTTTGTTCCTGCAAGTGGCGATAATACTCACCTAAATCTAACCCGGATTCGACGATCGCTTCTAGTACGTACAATGCTGATAGCAGTGCATCGCGTTCGGGAATATGGCTACCATAACCAATTCCTCCCGATTCTTCGCCACCGAGTAATACCTCGGCTGTTAACATTCGGTCAGCAATATATTTATAACCAACTGCTGTCTCAAATACAGACAAATTATGCAATGCTGCTACAAGGGGCATCAAGTCAGAACCACTGACAGTTTTAACTATTTCACCCTTGAAGCCGCGTCGTAAAGTTAAGTGGTCGATTAATATTGGGATTAACACTTGGGAACTCAAGAAGTTGGCTTCTTTGTCCACAGCCGCGATGCGATCGCAGTCCCCGTCAAATACCAACCCCACTGTTAAACCTGATTTATCCGTTTCTCCATGAGTTTTAATGACTTCAAATAGACGCGAAAGGTATTTAGGTAAGGGTTCCGGCGCACCACCACCAAACAAGGGGTCACGTTCGCTGTTGATTTCTTTGACTTGATCGCCCAGTAATCTTGGTAGTCCGCCAGCAGCAGCGCCATGCATGACATCAGCGAATAAAGTTAGTTTGCCAGAGGCGATCGCCTCCCGAATTTTGGCAATATCAACTTTACGTTCTAATGCTTCGGTATAGCTGGGCCAAGGATCGAATTTCTCTTGCTTGCCTGGGGTAGTTGTTGGTGGTACTCCCTCTGACAACAGCGCTTCTATCTCCTTTGTGACTTCTGGCGGTACAGAGCCACCAAAAGAACCCTTGACTTTGAGACCTAAATATGTACCTGGATTGTGACTCGCGGTAATTACTAACGCCCCTAAAGCATTAAGTTGTTTTGCTGCCCAGCTAAAAGCTGGAGTTGGAGCAAAGGTTTCACTGAGCAAAACATCAAATCCGACAGCGCTAACAGTATCGGCAACAGCACGAGCAAAGTCTTCCGCCATAAATCGGCGGTCATAACCGACAATAATCGTCCGGCTACCGACCGCAGAATAATATGTATTAAATAATACTTTTGCAGCAACTGGCGCGACCAGGGCTAGGCGTTCAAAGGTGAATTCATCACCAATAATGCCCCGCCAGCCGTCTGTACCAAACTTGATTGAGTTAGCTACAACTGGCATCTAAGTATCCTAACTGTCTACTTGAAGATTTTAGCATTTATACAGGATGCAATGTAAAAAAAAGATATAGTAAAAATATGTACGGATGAAATTAGGCTATTTTGAAACAAAAATAAGCAAATTTGTACAATATATCATAGGTGCGATCGCCTGCATAGATACAAGTTTATTGAAAGCGACGGGAAACTCCATCCCCAGGTATATGTAGAGAGATAGCGCCCCGCCGCTTTGGGCATAGGGCATTGGTAGCTTCTTTCCCATGCCCCATGCCCCATGCCCCATGCCCTTGTGCATGGAGTTTTTCATTGTGCCCAATCGCCTTCAACAAGTTACCTATGGCAGCATATAGTAGCCCTCCTAGTTTTTTTCTGGGAGGGCGTTTTATTGTTTAACTGTCTCAAAGCGATCGCCCACGTATACTAACTAGCAACTTGGGTTAAGCAATTGCGATCTTGGAAACGTTAAACGCAGTTAGTCTCTTTAACTCCCCAGTCTTACCATCTATCAGGTGTATGTAATTAGGAAATTCGTAGCGACGGGCACCCACGGCAAACAATTGGTTAGATGCAGAACACACCAAACCAATAAAACCACTATTCCAAGGTTGCCCCTCTAACTCCAATGGGGTTTTTTGCCCTTCTTTAATCTGGTAGAGACTAGTTATACCTGATTGTTCGGTAGCGATCGCATAAAGAGTTCCGTCAGTACACTCCGTTAGATTGCTATATTGCTCTTGATCTGGTAGCTGGTTTTTTACCGTCACCTCTCCTGTTTTAGGGTTTACAGCTACTAAGCTATAAGGGGGTACACCATTGGCACCACTGACTATACCTATTAATGAGTCATCCTGAGAACGAGCTAAACTCAACAGTTCTTGCCGATCTTTCAGACCTGACAGAGGTAGAGTCTTAATAGACTTGCCCAAAAATATCAAGCGAATATTGGCATTTGCCTGGTTTTTCTTACTTAGACCACCACCGCTTGCAGCTACTATTAAGGTGCCATCTTTTAAAGTAGCAAAACCGCTCAATTGTTCCCCAGGCAGCAAAATAGCTGAGGTTGTCAAAACTGTTTTTACCTGAGAAGTCGCCAAATCATAGGACTCTACAACAATAGGTATACTACCGTTTGCAGCGCTCCTATTTGCAGTATTAGCAGCAATGGTTGCGGTTGTTGATTCTTCAGTATTATCAATAGCGTTGGTTTGTGTTAAACCAGTTGACTTGTCCATTCTGGGTAAAGCACCAGGATGTACACCCAAAATAACTTGACTGGGTGTTTGGGCAATGCCTTTAGTCGACAATACTCCTAGTGCAGTTGCCGCAGTGCCAGCGATTGCCAACTTACCAAATTGTCTGCGTGTTACACTCATAATTTCCAATTTGTTGGTTATTGGTTGTTGATTGTTGGTTGTTGCTATTTACAAACAACACTCAACAATCAACCACTAAAAAAGACTAACCACTAACAACGAAGCTTTATCTAATTTGAATCCAAGTCCCTACAGAAGGCACATTATTGTTATCAACAATGAACAACATATAGAAGCCAGGATGTGCAAGATTGCGGTTATTTGTTACCCCAACGTTGATAGAAGTGCTATTTCTAGATGTGATCGGTAAGTCTATTAATCGTTGAGATGTATCTAATCCATGAGTAGTCGCCATTGGATTAATTAAATGTGCCCATTTGATGTTGGCAGCTTGGGGTGTTTGAATTGCAAACGTTCTGTTGTAGTTAGCAAATTGAGGGACACTTTGAATTACAGGCCGCAGTTGCGCCATATACGCTGGGCTGTAAATTTCTAGCCGGGCTTCATAAGAACCGCGGTTGGGATTTCCTCCAGCTGCGACGACTCTACCATCTGGTAATAGCAGCGCTACAGAATGATATACTCGACCATTGACCGCAGGTGTTTCTACTACTGTCCAAGTATTTGTTGCTGGATTGTAAATCTCCCCTGGAACGGTAGATTGTGCGACATCTTCGTTCATGCCGCTGCCGTTGCAAACAAATACTGTGCGATCGGGCAATAAGACTGCGTTGTGGTGCATTCTGGCACTATTGAGAGACGCAGCCGCTGTGTAAGTGGGACTAGCCGCTTTGAGATCAACAATATTGACTCGGTTGGTTGCCATCCCACCGCCATTACCCCCACCAATAATCATCACTTTTTGGTCTTGGGCTGGCGGTAACAACACGCTGGCTGCTTGGTTGCCAAAATCAGCTTGTTGCAAGCCAGATACTGCTTGTTCGGCGATCGCTACACTAAAACTTGAGGGTAAGGTAAGGATACGTGGCGAGACACTGTTATTGCCGCCTAGCTGGGCACCCGTATAAAAAAGTTTCCCAGTACTAAGTAGAAATAGGTGGGCATAAAGAGAAAAGGAGCTAGTCGGTTGGGAAAAAATTTCCCAGCCAATGCTACCACCAGAAAAAACTTCTGGTGTGACGCTCAGACCACCATTTTCAGTCGAACCCGATAGGGCGAATATCTTACCGCTACCCAAAGTCAAAACAGTTGGATACCAGCGCCCTTGATTCATGGATGCCACTCTGATCCATTTTTCAGTGGGGGGATCGAAGACAAAAGCAGCTGTTTGCCCAAAGAACGGGTCATATTGCTTTGTACCCCCTGCTATAAACAGTCTGCCATTCGGTCGGAATGATTGACCTGCACAGAAAACATCAATGACGCTGCCATCTTTTTCCAAGGGGATCTCAGGTCGGGAGAAGGTACCATTATTCACATCCCAAACTGCGGAACCTTGAGGGGAATTTGCTACATTACTGGGATCGTTCCCTGAGCCAGTGAAGAAGAATACTTTACTCGTGAGTAATACAGCAGCATGGACAGGATTTATCGGACAGTTATAAGGTAGTAGTTGCCAAGCCATTTTGTAGATGTTCCTAGCAAAAAAAAGTAGATATTTTACTCCACACCTATATACTTTTCGTAAGTACAGAGCGCAAGGCTCGTACAGAATTCAACTGAATTGAACGGCCAACAAGAACTGTTGAATCTGTGTCAACATTGCTTATTAGCAACGATTCTCACTGTCTAGCTTCGTCATTAATTTGGATTATAGCAACTAGATAATTCTTAGAATAAATATGATCCCTCATCCAACACAAAAGTTTATTTTTAAATAGCTATGTTGGGAATTCCGCACTATTTTACTTTGATTGAAAAGTTAAGTTATAGGACTTAGGTATTGACAAAAAGACTAACAAACTATTTATTAAGTAAATCTTTAGTCCGTCTTTTCAGTAGCTTAATCTATGATTATTTGCTATTGCAAGCGATCGCTACACCTGCAAAAACTTCAATAATTCCAAAATTTCTTTGTAGAATTGCTCTTGCAGATAAGTTGATCAGACATAAGATGCATAGCGGCTTGTCGCCAAACATTGCATCTCTAAATAATTTATATAGTAAATATTAATAATCCTTAATAGTGTTTACTATTAAGGATTGTTGACTTGAGCAAAAGATGCTCGAAACCCTTATTACTCCTTAAAAATCATCAAGAAACTGGCTAAGGCGACTAATAACAGGGTCAACCTCTTGAGGAGGGGTAGCAGCAGTATAAGAAGTATTATTTATTATTGATACATCTGATACTGATTGATTTGGGGACTGAATGACTGATGGATCGTTGACAATGAGCGCCAATTGTGCAAGCTGCTGACTAAGTTGCATAATATGGCGTTCCATCGCCTCCAAACGATTGGATTCCTTGGCAAAAAAACGTTCCTCAAGGCCAGCCACTTGACGTTGCAGCTCACCGATTTGTTGTTCAATCGGTGCTGTTGCTGCGGTTTTCGGAGCAGGTCGTACAGATTCCGGTACACATAAAGATTGCCATAAGGCTTCTTTGCAGAGGTCACTGAAAGTCTTGTCGGGTTGTTTTTCCAAATGGCTTTCTACTTGTGCCAACAAGCTTTCATCAGCAACCCCTGGGTTGAACGTAACGGATTTAACTACCTTTTTTGACCATTGGAACATCAGCTTTAGGCCCTAGCAGCGCGATTAGAGGACAATTGTGCCTCTCCATAAATATACTGCCCCAAAGCATTCGCCTGGCGGGAAGGTGCAGCTAAATGTGCGCTAATTTTTGCCTCTTTGAGCAGACGTTGAACATCTTCCCAGAAAAACTCACCTCCTCCTCCAGTGAGAATCACATCGGTGACGCGTTCTGGCAACCAGGCTAGCACGCGACTACAGATTTCTCGAGAAAACATCTCTGTGAGGTTAGGAAGAAAATCGTCTAGGTTGGCGGGCTTACTAGCGCCTTTAGGACGGTAAAAACGCTCACCCTTGGGTTTGTTAACAGCGGAAATCAAAGCCAGAGATTGACTATCTGCTCCTTGGATCTCGGCAGCTACCAGTTCATAAAACTTGTTCATCCCGAAGTCTTCACTTTTAGAAGCACCTCGCGCAAAGCGGAAGTTATCTACCATTAAAAGATCGACGGTTTGATGCCCAATATCAACAATTGCCACCGAGATTTTCGTAAAATCGGGAACCGTAGTGCTCTTTTTAGGTTGAGCTTCAGACCACAAAAGACTGCCGTAGCCTTCTGGCATTACCCATACCTTATTGACGTTCAGCGATACAGATTCGCCTCGGAAGTTCAACACATGAGGGCCACCTACTTGGCTGATTAACTGTGCTTTTTCCTTTTCAAATTGCTCTAAGGAGAGGAAAGGCAGACCAAGTACAACAGAAATCTCATCTTTGAGTTTGAAGTAGCTGGCACATGCCAAGACTTTCACCAGTGCAGCCTCTACCTTAGACTGACCGACTCCTAGATTCGCTCCAAAATCTGCTGCTAGCTGACCTACAGCATATCCATTGCCTTGATACTCCAACCACAAATCCATTAAAGGGTCAGTAGCTCTGGCTTCAAAAACGCCCCCACGTACCTGTTCTATTGACATTTGCTTGACATTGGCAGGTATAAACACCACACTATTGGGTTCGCGGCTTACACAAGTTTTTGTGGAAGTTCTGCCTAAATCAACACTGAGAATTGTTTTCCCTGAACCGATGCCGCCGCCTGGCTTGGGAGTATTAACAGCATTTATGGGAGTTGACGCCGACACTCTATTCATTGGTATAGCAGCGGCATTCATTGGAGTAGCGGCGGAAGGTTGGTCTGTCATGAAAGCTCCTAATCTGAACTTAACTGTAAAAAGTTGTCATGCTCATCTTACAAAAATGCGAGCAACCAGAAATTTTTGGTTGCGTCAAGTGTAGCTAGAAATACGCCAAAAATTAATTTCAGCAATCGCGCTTTTAGTATTATTTGGCATAGTGTAGGCGAATTTTTAGCAGATGTAACCCTGCTTCCAAACTAAAAACGATTGTGTTTTATCTCCGGGTGCTTTTTCGCTTACGTTTGAGCACCCAGAAAACAAATGCCAATACCAAGACCCCAAACACGATTTTAGATACCGGAGCAAGGTACTTGTCCACAAGCTCATACTGACTTCCCAGTATATATCCTGAGTATGTTAACAAACCTACCCACGCAGCGCTACCTAGGGTTGTGTAAAATAGGAATGGGAGCAAGTGCATACTACTGATGCCTGCTGGCACAGAAATCAATGTCCGAACTCCCGGCACAAGCCGACCAATAAGTACTGCTTTGTTACCTTGTCTATCAAACCAGCGTGTCGCTTTGGTAATATCTTTGCTCGATATAGCCAGCCATCTGCCGTACCTATCAGCCCAGGTTTTCAAACGTTCTTCGCCCAAAAATTTACCTGGATAGTACCAGACTAGTGCCCCCAGCACAGAACCTATTAGCCCCGCGAAAAATACGCCAATAATATTAAGCTTGTCCGGGGTTGCTCGTGCTGTAAATCCTGCCAGTGGCATAATCAATTCTGAAGGGATGGGGGGAAAGAGGTTCTCTACAAACATCAGCAGAGCGATTCCCAAATAACCCATGTAGTTGATAGTATTGGTTATCCATTCAAGCATCGAGTCGATTCCTGAAATTATTGCACTAATTTTTGTTGCTCAATTTAGTATTAACTTTCGCAAAAGTTAATTATCTGCTCTTAATTAGAGCTTAAGTGTTAAGTTAGCTTCACTAAAATTGGCACTGAACTCAGACACAGGGGAAGAAATGGAAAGGAAGTTTTGATTTCAAAAGTTGAGATCCCCCTTAGCCCACTTATTAAAAGAGCTAGGGGGGATCTAAATAAAATTTGAAAACACACTCCAGGTTACTTCTAAAATTGGGGATATGGGGGAGGAAAGTAGACAACGACTGTTCCTCCATCTTCCCATCTGCCCTTTGTTTTTTTAGACTGTCGGCGTCAATGATTGTACTCTCTGTTCCGATTGCCAGTCTAATGGATTCCAAACTCGATCTTCTAAAGCCATCTGCTCAATTAAACTTGCCAACCTCAAAGCTTTAAGAGCTTGTTCGCCACCCACTGAAGGTTGGTTCCCGCCATGTACGCAGTTGACAAAATGTTCTAACTCTGCACTTAGAGGTTGAATATTACTGGTGTAGACTTTTTCAATCACACCATCTTGCCTATAAAGTACTTGTCGGTGGTCATTCAGAGTGTTAGCTGTCGTTTGTCGGTGAATCAAAATTTCATTCTTGAGAAAATCTGCCTCAGTGAATGAGTTTTTACAGTGGGCGACAATCCGACGGATTTTTCGGTGAGTGACTTTACTGGCAGTTAAAGTAGCGACAATGCCATTAGCAAAACCCAAGGTGGCAGTGACGTAATCTAAATAACCAGAGTCCAAGGCACGAGAACCGCTAGCGGTTAATTTTACTACAGGAGAGGCGGCTAATTCCAAAAGT
The DNA here is from genome assembly GCF_015206995.1 of aff. Roholtiella sp. LEGE 12411. GTDB lineage: Bacteria > Cyanobacteriota > Cyanobacteriia > Cyanobacteriales > Nostocaceae > Komarekiella. The sequence goes on from NZ_JADEXR010000031.1 coordinate 48,714, forward strand.
AGGTCAATGTCGTGGATCATTAAATCCAGCACAACCGACACATCATTTGCCCGATCTGAGTAAGGACTCATGCGGTGAGCTTCTAGCGCCAGCAGTTCCTCAGTTTTCAGCACTTGGCTCAGTTCCCGAAATGCTGGATTGAAGCGCTCAATATGACCTACTTGCAGGATACACTGAGACTCAGCTGCGGCATTTACCAGGGATTCTGCCTCAGAAATACTTGCAGCGATCGGTTTTTCAACTAAAACATGAATTCCCGCCAAAAGACAGTTAATGCCTACAGCATAGTGCAGGCGAGTGGGAACGGCCACGCAAACTGCTTCCACAAGGGGTAGCAAGTCACAGTAGTCTTCAAAAAAACGCACTTTGTATTTACTGGCGGTTTCTAACCCCCGCTCTACGTTAATATCTGCCACTCCAACCAGTTCAACATCTTTCATTGAACTCAGCACGCGAGCGTGATGTTGTCCCATGTTACCCACCCCAATCACGCCTATGCGGATCGGTCGTGGCTGGTTGCGCTGTGTATATGGATTCGGTTCTGCCACTGACATGCTATCTTGCACTATTATTCTCTCCTCAACCACCAAATTTAGAGACGCTACGGTCGTTGGCGTTTATACTGAACGGCCAGTTATGATCCGTCTAAAACCATCCAGATGGTAACATAGAGGCTCTGTTTATGAAGAATTTCAAAGTTTGCAATCAGTTCCCGTAATCTGGCTGTCTTTTGTATAAACAGTTCGATATTGCTCAATTTTTTTGTCTAAAGCACAAAAACAAGATGTCTGTTTATTAACTTTTAAAATTACGTAATACCTCAGGAAAAATTATCTAAAGTTTTGATAGTCCAAAGTCTTAAATTTAACTTTTTTTGAGGTGTCAATTAGCCAATTAACTACCAAGCTTAATATCAAATTGACACTATTGAAAATGGAGAACTTTTTTGTGAGTAAAATAACAGAATGACTAAAATATCACACTGAGATCGGTTTATTCAGAAAGAATGTATTAGGAATTACCACGATCAATTCCTAAAATGATTTTTGCATAATTATTTGTAGTACCCAGCGATCGCACCACATTTTGAGAGAAACTTGTAACTTGTATAGATAGTTTCCTCTGACATGAATATATTTAAGTACGGTGGTGTTTGCCTTACTTAACTAATAAAAATTCAAACATCCTCTGATTGAAGTGTGATTGAACGATTTAAAATCCAAAATGGAAAACTGAGATGAAAGCTGTAATTCTGTTGTCCGGTGGATTAGACTCTTCCACAATTCTGTACAAAGCGAAGACTGATGGCTGTGAGTGTCATGCCATTTCCTTCGATTACCAGCAGCGACATCGGCGAGAATTACAGTCAGCCCTCCTCGTCGGTGAGAAAGCTGGGGTCATAAAACACCAAGTGGTTAATTTTGACTTACGGCAATGGGGCGGTTCAGCACTTACAGACGACGCCATTGATTTACCCCAGGAGCGTTCCTTAGATGAAATGTCTCAAAATATTCCTGTCACCTATGTCCCTGCTCGTAATACTATATTTTTAAGCTTTGCCCTTGGCTACGCCGAAGCGATCGCTGCTGAACGTGTCTATATCGGTGTCAACGCCTTAGATTACTCTGGATACCCTGATTGTCGTCCCGACTATATCCAGGCGATGCAGGAAGTTTTTCGCCTAGGAACCAAACAAGGACGTGAGGGCCAACCAATAAGTATTGTTGCACCCCTAATAAACTTGAAAAAAACCGAAATTATCCAGTTGGGCAACCAATTGGGAGTTCCCTGGGAGTTAACTTGGTCTTGCTATGCCGGTGGTAATATCGCTTGTGGTGTCTGTGATTCTTGCCGGTTACGACTAGCAGCTTTTGCCGAATTGGAATTAAAAGATCCGCTTCACTATGCTTGAGTGCTGAGTCATTTGTCCAAAGTCAAAAGTCAAGGGTCAAAAGTCAAGAGTCAATGGTCATTAATTATTCTCTGCTCCCACTCCCCCACTCCCCACTCCCCTGACTCCTCACTCCTCCAAGCGTCGCAGTTGGATTTGGTGCAGACGTGGCCCAACAACTGAGACTACAGTGAATTCGAGATTTTCATAGAATAAGGTTTCGCCTTTGGCAGGAATTTTCTGCAACTGATAGAGCAAAAACCCTCCAAGTGTTTGGTATTCTCTTGTTAAAGGCAAATTGAGATGCAAAACTTCGTTGACGTCTTCAAGGTTGATCTGTGCCTGCACCAGAAATTTATGCTCATCTAACATTTGGATCAGCAAATCATCGCTGCTTTCGGGTTCGCTGGCGTCACCAATAATTTCAGCAATAACATCTTTGATAGTTACCAGTCCCACAGTACCGCCAAATTCATTTACTACCATGACCATAGCTGATTTCTCTTGCTGCATCATTGGCAAAAGTTCACTCAAGGACGTGTGTTCTGGGACAAACTGGGCGGGACGCATCCAAGGTTCGATCTGTGTCTCTAAAGACAACTTTCCTACAGCCAGAGGTTTTGCCAGATCTTTAAAGTAGACAATCCCACGAATGTTGTCTAAAGATTCACCAATCACAGGATAGCGGGAGTGGCCAGTAGAAGCCATTTCCGTGAGTAATGTCTGGAAAGTAGCATCTTTTGGCAGTGCTACAATGCTGGTGCGTGGAATCATCACAGCTTGCGCCGTTACATCGCTAAACTCAAAGACATTATTGAGCAGTTCTCGTTCTGAAAGCTCTAAACCAGTGGATTCGCGTTCTGTAGAGATAATCAGTTGCAATTCCTCTGGAGTAACAGGTGGCCTCCAGCTTTGACCTGTGTATTGGATGCCAAAGATTCGTAATAGACAGCGGGTTGATTGGTTGAGAATCCAAATGAAGGGTCTGAAAAAACGTACGATCGCTTTTACCGAAGGCCCTAAAAACCGAGCCAGCTGTTCCGAGTACAGCATAGCTAATGATTTGGGACACAGTTCCCCTAACACAATTTGCAAATAGGCAATTAGAAAAAAGGCGATCGGAATTGATAAAGAATGAGCTATGAAGATATTCATTCTACTGGGTAAAGGCAAGGATTTTAGCCATGCATCCACCAGCATCACAATTGTACTTTCTCCAATCCATCCCAACGCCAAACTAGAGAGGGTAATGCCTAATTGGGTTGTAGATAATAGTCTATCGATACTACGTTGCAGTGTTTCAACAGCGATCGCTGGAATATCACCAGCTTCAACTAGCTGGTGAATACGCGACCTCCGCACACTGACCATCGAAAACTCTGCTGTCACAAAAAAGGCATTTATCGCAATCAGTAGTAGCACTGACAACAATCGCAGCCCCACATCTGTCCAAATTAATCTAGGAAAACCACTCACCGCCAAAGATCGTGTAAAACTCACGCCCCCATTTAGAGAGATTAGGCATTGGGAACTGGGGATTGAATTCTTCCCAATACCCAGTCCCCAGTCCCCAGTCC
>NZ_JADEXR010000212.1 GCF_015206995.1 aff. Roholtiella sp. LEGE 12411
GGGCATGGGGATTGGGGGACAAGATGAATAAAAAATAATCAATACCTAATAACTTTGAGTTTCTTTACAGCGCGTTAGCTTAACACCTAAGCTAGATTTAAAATTCATCCAGACAAAGGATTTACGCGGGCGATCGCTTGATGTCTATTCCCTCCATCAGTGAATTTACTATCCGCCGTAATGCCAACGCCAAATCTTTCCAGCGGGGCGAGGCATACTATGAGTCCGGTGCTGTCAATGCAGTCACCCAACGTGGTCATCTGCTTCAGGCAGAAGTTGAAGGTAATCAAGCTAAGCCTTATCGCGTTAGCTTGAATTTTGATAGCAGCGAGTTGCTCTCAGTAAATTGCAGCTGTGCTTACGACTTTGACGGGTGGTGCAAACATATTGTGGCAACAATGCTCGTCTGTGCGCGTCAGCCAGAAACTATTGAGCAACGTCCCACCCTAGAAGAATTACTTAATCGCTTAGATCATGTCCAAACCCAAAGACTTCTGCAAGAGTTGGTAGCAGAATACCCGCCACTGATTGAGGTTATTGACCGCCATGTCTACTGGATGACAAGTCCGGCTCCCCAGCAAAATACCACAAAAACCTTACGCTACACTGCTGTTGATCCGGCTCCCTTTAGGCGACAAGTGCGGCAAATTATCCGTGATGCGGTGCGCTATTTTGAGGAGGGGTGTGAAGAAGACCCACTTTGTGAGGAGTTGCTGAGTGTAGTACAAACGGCTGTAGATTTTAGCGAACGGGGAGAAGGTAATAATGCGATCGCTATTTTGGAAGCGATTACCTCTACCTGTGTAGAAAATTGGCATGATGTGGCAGAATACGGCGCTGAAAACGATGAGATTGCTAGGGAATTAAATGATGCTTGGTGTGAGGCAATTCTCACCGCTGAACTCAGCCTTGAGGAAAAAGTTGATGTTCAGGTGAATTTGGAAGCATGGCAAGATGAGTGGGACGCTGATTTTAGGATGAGTCTAGAGGCTTTACGGCAGGGTTGGGATTACCTGCCATTAGTCAAAGTACTCCAAGGAAATCTCACTGAAATGGAAGTTTGGCAAGGAGAAACACCAGACTACGTTGATGATTTGGCACTAATGCGCCTGAAAATCCTCGAACGTCAGGAGCGTTATCAAGAATACCTGTATTTGGCACAAGCAGAAGGGCAAAACCAACAATATCTGACAATGTTGGGGCAGTTAGGTCGAGTAGAAGAAGCAATGAACGCTGCTCAAATCCAGATGAACTCAATGGAAGAAGCTTTTGCCCTAGCGAAAACACTCAGCGAGCAAGGAGCATTGCAGCAAGCACTAGAGATTGCCCAAAGTGGATTAAATTTACAGGGTAATTGTCAGTACCATTTAGGAATTTGGGCAAGTGAATTAGCAGAGGAGTTGGGTGATCATGAAGCTGCTTTATTAGCAATTCAAGCTGCTTTTCAAGTCAAGCCATCCTTTTTTGACTACCAAAAGATAGAAGAATTCGCTGGGGAAAATTGGGAAATTATCAAAACAGACCTGTTGCAGATCGTCCGTAGCTATGAAGGTTGGGGAACAGAATCAGTAAAGGTAGATATTTTCTTATATGAGGAGCTAATTGATGATGCTATTGCGATCGCCAGTGAACTCAGTTCCTATTCTTCTGAGTCAATTCTCCGAGTGATGAATGCTGCTATCCCTTACAATCCTAATTGGGTAATTGCCAACGCTCGTCGCCGTGCCGAAAAGATTATGAATGCAGGTAAGGCAGAATACTATGACGAGGCAATTGAGTGGCTGAAAATGGCACGTGCCGCCTACTTGGAATCTGCAAGAAAAGCCGACTGGTTAAGTTATCGAGATGAGTTGATGCAAACCCACGCCCGTAAGCGTAAATTAATGGGGATGTTGAAGGAACGAGGTATGGAGTAAGGGAGCAGAGGGGAATGGTAGCGATCGCTCCTTGCTAGGTTCACTCGCTAATTCTTAATCCCCGTCGCGGCAATACCCTGAATAAACTGACGTTGACCAATAAGGAAGAGTACCATCACCGGAACAGTAGCAATGGTAACAGCCGCCATCATCAAGGGCCAATTATTCGTAAATTGTTCCTGAAACTCTGCCAAAGCTAGCTGCACCGTTCTTAATTCTGGGCGTGTCGTAAATACTAAAGGTTTAAACAAATCATTCCATTCGCCGATAAAGGTGAACAGAAATAGCGTTACTAAAGCTGGACGAGCTAGAGGTAACATCACCTGCCATAAGATTTGCAGTCGGTTTGCTCCGTCTATGGCTGCGGCTTCCTCTAACTCCACAGGAATTGTTTGGAAATATTGACGTAACAAAAAAATGCCAAAGCCGTTGACAGTGGTGGGTAAAATCAGCGCCCAGTATGTGTTGATCAAGTGTCCCCACTTCAACACCAAAAATATGGGAATCACCAATAACTGAAAGGGAATCACCAAAGTTGCCAAGACAATCAGTAGCAGTGCTTGCCGTCCGCGAAACTTCAGCCGTGCTAGGGCGTAACCTGCCAATGCCGAAGTGACAATTTGAAACGCCGTCACAGCGATCGCTACCAAGGTAGAATTAGCAAACGCCAGCAAAAATTTACCTTGCTGCCAGGCATCGCGGTAATTAGCTAATGACCAGTTATTTTTGGGTAAAACTTCTAAAGCTGCTCCCGGAGGTGCAAATGAAGTGAGAAAGACCACAAACAGCGGCAACAAAACGATAAATGCCCCTACTAGCAGTACTCCTAGGCTCAAAAAATCGCCAGATTTCAGATTCCAGTTTGATTTTGACATGAGTTGCTCTGCAAAACATTTGTTTTTCTAGTACTAGAAGCAAAAGCTAATCTATGAACATAGTTACTTGTTAAGTAAAATTAAACCACAGTGCTTGTTACCCTAAATTTAGAGAGTAAATTAAACTCTGGTATTAAATGATTCAGTTTTACAGGAGTAAACATACCATGCAGCAGCTTGCAGAACAATTTGATGCAATTGATTTTCACAGCGAAATATACAAAGATGCTTACAGCCGTATTAATGCGATCGTGATTGAAGGGGAACAAGAAGCCCATGATAATTACATCAGACTGGCTGAACTGCTGCCGGAATATCAAAATGAATTGATTCGCCTATCTAAGATGGAAAGTCGCCACAAAAAAGGATTTGAAGCTTGTGGACGCAACTTACAGGTAACGCCAGATTTGCAATTTGCCAAGGAATTTTTTGCCGGACTACACCAAAATTTCCAAATAGCAGCGGCAGAAGGTAAAGTTGTTACCTGCTTGTTAATTCAGTCTTTGATTATTGAATGTTTCGCCATAGCAGCATATAACATTTACATCCCAGTTGCTGACGATTTTGCACGTAAAATTACAGAAGGAGTAGTAAAAGATGAGTACAGTCATCTCAACTTTGGAGAAGTTTGGTTGAAAGAACACTATACAGAATCCAAAGCTGAAATAGAGCAAGCAAATCGCCAAAATCTACCCATCGTCTGGAAAATGCTTAACCAAGTTGCAGACGATGCTCATACCTTAGCAATGGCAAAAGATGCTTTGATAGAAGACTTTATGATCCAGTACGGTGAAGCATTGAGTAATATCGGCTTTACCACTCGTGACATCATGCGTATGTCAGCCTACGGACTTACAGCAGCTTAGATACAGTGCTGAGTCACTGTTCGCCCTTGGCGTCTCACGCCACTTGACACCAATCCCCTCAAGTAGGGAAACCCGCCCATGCGGCTGGCTCCTCCACTTGGGAAAACTTTAAGACCACAGTGGCTCACCTTGAGACAAGTTTGCCCGAAACCCTACTTGCAACTTCTCGCTAAGTTAACAAGTACTGAGTTATCAAACTTCTGATCAAAGATTTCTGCCGTTCAGAGTTATCACTGATTAGTTCCAATTTACACTCTGGACTCAGGACTACTGAAACTACTAAATTCCACGCTTTCGAGGCAGCACAAGCCTACTACATCACTACATGTTTGGTCTAATTGGACATCTGACTAGTTTAGAACACGCTCAAGCAGTAGCCCAAGAATTGGGATATCCAGAATATGCCGATCAAGGGCTAGATTTTTGGTGCAGCGCCCCGCCGCAAATAGTTGATAGCATTATCGTTACCAGTGTGACTGGGCAAAAAATTGAAGGACGGTATGTCGAATCTTGCTTTTTACCAGAGATGCTAGCTACTCGCCGCATCAAAGCAGCAACACGCAAAATCCTGAATGCTATGGCCCATGCTCAGAAGCATGGCATCAACATTACGGCTTTAGGTGGGTTTTCCTCAATTATTTTTGAAAACTTTAAGTTGGAGCAATTTAGCCAAGTCCGCAACATAAAACTAGAATTTGAACGCTTCACCACAGGAAATACACATACTGCATATATTATTTGTCGGCAGGTGGAAGAAGCGTCAAAACAACTAGGAATTGATCTTAAAAGCGCGACTGTTGCTGTATGTGGAGCAACAGGAGATATTGGCAGTGCAGTTACACGCTGGCTAGATGCAAGAACTGATGTCAAAGAGCTGTTGCTGATAGCGCGTAACCAAGAACGTCTTCAAGAGCTGCAAGGCGAACTAGGACGTGGAAAAATTATGGCTTTGAGCGAAGCCCTACCCCAAGCTGATATTGTAGTTTGGGTTGCTAGTATGCCCAAAGGTGTGGAAATTGACGCTACGGTTTTGAAGAAACCTTGTCTGTTGATTGATGGTGGTTATCCTAAAAACTTAGCAATGAAAATTCAGCATCCTGGGGTACATGTGCTAAATGGTGGGATTGTAGAGCACTCTCTTGATATTGACTGGAAAATTATGAAAATAGTCAATATGGACGTGCCAGCACGCCAGTTGTTTGCTTGTTTTGCTGAATCAATGTTACTGGAATTTGAGAAGTTATACACGAACTTTTCATGGGGACGCAATCAGATTACTGTAGACAAAATGGAGCAGATTGGTCGGGTGTCAGTTAAACACGGATTTAGACCACTGCTGGTTTAGTCAATAATTAATAGTCAACAGTCCTTAGTCATTAGTCATTAGTAATAAAATAACTAACAGCTAAGGACAAATGACAAACAGAGAATTCAGAGCGTCGCAAGTCGGCGCTCTGACGTCGCTCTAAGAAGGTGAGCGATCAGAACTTCAAGGACAAATGACTCAAAACTTATAATTCGTAACTCATAACTCCTAACAATGGCAACTATCGAGCGAAAACCGCTACTGTTGGATTTTGAAAAACCACTAGCAGAACTTGCAACCCGGATTGAACAGATTCGGCAACTTGCAGAAGAAAACGGTGTCGATGTTTCTGGACAAATCCGTCAACTGGAAGCACGTGCCATGCAACTGCGTGAGGAAATTTTCAGTAGTTTATCACCATCCCAGCGACTACAAGTTGCTCGGCATCCTCGCCGCCCCAGCACTCTTGACTACATTCAAGCAATAAGTGATGAATGGATGGAATTGCATGGCGATCGCAGTGGTGGTGACGATCCGGCATTAATTGGTGGTGTGGCTCGTTTAGGTGGACAACCCGTAGTTATGCTCGGTCAACAAAAAGGACGCGACACCAAAGACAATATTGCCCGAAACTTCGGTATGGCTTCCCCAGGAGGCTATCGCAAGGCGCTGCGCTTGATGGCACATGCCAACAAGTTTGGTATGCCGATTTTGACTTTTATCGATACTCCAGGCGCTTTACCTACAGTAGCAGCGGAACAACAAGGTGCCGGAGAAGCGATCGCCTACAATTTACGAGAGATGTTTTGTCTGGATGTTCCCATCATCTGCACAGTCATCGGTGAAGCCAGTTCTGGTGGCGCACTTGGTATTGGTGTAGGCGATCGCCTTTTAATGTTTGAACACGCCGTTTACACCGTTATTAGCCCTGAAGGCTGTGCTGCTATTTTGTGGAAAGATGCTGCTAAGGCTCCCCAAGCAGCGGTAGCCTTAAAAATCATTTCTCCTGATCTAAAAAACTTAGGAATTATCGACGAAATACTACCTGAACCCATAGGTGGCGCTCATGCAGATCCACTCAAAGCCGCTACAACTCTCAAACAAGCCCTGTTAGACAATTTGGATAAACTCAATCGCTTAACAGCTCCAGAACGACGCCAACTGCGCTATGAAAAATTCCGTAAAATTGGTGTTTTTACGGAAGTTGCCCACTAGCACCTCTGGAGATCATTGATTAGCTTAACAGCAGTGCTATAATTGCCTATGTGCTTAAAGATTTTTAACAATCTTCTCAGCCATAGGCATTTGCGTGTTTAGCAAGCGTACTGAATTTGATTGATTAGCTTGTTTAGGATTTAAGTAATCAAATTTGAATGTACGGTATGATTTCCCAGGCGATAATTTGTTGTCCTTACTGGGAAAAAACAAATGACAATGTATCCACCTTGGTACTCAATAACTTTCGGTTAAGGGAAAAGGAAAAAGGCTGAAATTTACCCCTTACCTTTTAACCATTTTCCCAGACCACAAAGAAGATAAAAAGTGCTGATCCGAAAATTATTGCCCTGGTACTACAGTACAGCAGGTGTCAGAACAATTTAACGGATTTTTAGCTGCTTTTAATCTATCCAAACAGAGAAATGTGAATAATTAGGTGGAAATAAGCTTTCGGAACTGCCAAAAAATTGGGAGAAACCATGAGTGTTGAGGAGAAACGACGTGCCCTAATTACTGGGGCAAGTAGTGGAATTGGAAAAGCAACGGCTTTGGCTTTTGCAAAGGCGGGAATAGATGTCGCCTTAGTCAGCCGTTCTTTGGATAAGTTGGAGGCAGTTGCAGAAGCAGCACAGCAAGCTGGGGTGGAAGCGAAAGCTTACGCTGTGGATCTAGCTTGTATCTCAGAAGTACAAGAAAAGATCCAGGCGATCGCTCTTGACTTTAGCAACATAGATATTCTGGTAAACAACGCTGGTATAGCATACACAGGCACATTGAGCGAAACCCCATTAAAAGACTGGCAACAAGTAATTAACTTGAATCTCACTAGTGTGTTTCAATGCATTGTGGGAATTTTGCCTTCAATGCGCGAGCAAGGCGGCACAATTATCAACGTCGCCTCTATTGCTGCAAAACAACCTTTCCCTGGTTGGGGTGCATATAACGTCAGTAAAGCTGGACTAATAGCCCTTTCTCAGACTCTGGCACAAGAAGAACGAGGCAACGGCATTCGCGTTACTGCTATTTTTCCTGGTGCAGTTAACACTGAACTTTGGGACACAGAAACTGTTCATGCCAATTTTGACCGCTCAAAGATGTTAACCCCGGAAATTGTTGCTCAATCAATTCTCTACACAGTTCTGTTACCACAACAGGCAGTTGTTGATGAATTAACCCTGATGCCTAGCGCTGGCGTCCTCTAAAATGTCATTTGTCATTTGTCATTTGTCATTTGTTTTTTGTGACTTATTCCAAATTAACAACCAATGACTAATAACTAATGACTAGCCTTCAAACCATAACCAAGACTACATCATGACTATCGCTAGTTCCAACGGTTCTAATCGCTCTCAATCGCCTCTGATTCCCGATTTGGCAGAAGCTATCAATCCTAGACCCGATCGCAATACCCACAACGGACGACAAGCGGATGTGTTCCCGCCAAAAGAGGAACAGATGGAAGAAATGACAGATGCCGTGCGGACACTAATATTAGGCGTAGGAGAAGATCCTGAACGCGAAGGACTCCTCAAAACACCCAAGCGGGTGGCCGAGGCAATGCGGTTTTTAACCAGTGGCTACAACCAATCCCTAGAAGAACTCGTTAACGATGCCATCTTTGATGAAGGACATAACGAGATGGTATTAGTGCGAGATATTAATTTCTTTAGTTTGTGCGAACACCACATGCTGCCATTTATGGGCAGAGCACACGTTGCTTATATCCCTAACCAAAAAGTTGTGGGACTGAGTAAGCTGGCTCGGATTGTCGAGATGTATTCTCGTCGCTTGCAAGTACAGGAGAGGCTAACTCGGCAAATTGCCGAAGCAATTCAGACCATTCTGGAACCTCAAGGAGTCGCTGTTGTGATGGAAGCTTCCCATATGTGCATGGTAATGCGAGGTGTCCAAAAACCGGGTTCTTGGACTGTTACCAGTGCAATGGTTGGTATGTTTCAAGAGGAACACAAAACCCGCGAAGAATTCTTTAACTTGATTCGTCACCAAGCAGCATTCTTTTAGGGCATGGGGCATGGGGCATGGGG
>NZ_JADEXR010000213.1 GCF_015206995.1 aff. Roholtiella sp. LEGE 12411
CCCTCTCCCCTTCCTCCCCTATCCCCTCTCCCCTTACCTTGCCTCAGATAGATATTCCTAGCCAATTTGATGTCTTAGTAGTCGGCGCTGGTGCCGCTGGACTGTACACAGCGCTGTGTCTGCCAGAGTCCTTGCGAGTCGGCTTAATTACTAAAGAAACTGTTGCTTTGTCTGCCAGTGATTGGGCACAAGGTGGTATTGCCGCAGCGGTTGCTCCGGAAGATTCTCCTTCGCTGCACATTGAAGATACGATCCGGGCGGGTGCTCTTTTGTGCGATCGCTTCGCTGTAGAATTCCTCGCTCAACAAGCCCCTAGCTGCATTCAATCTTTGGTCAACTTAGGGGTAGCTTTTGATCGTCATGGTAAAGCTTTAGCTTTAACTTTGGAAGCTGCCCACTCTCGTAATCGTGTCCTCCACGCCGCCGATACCACAGGTAGGGAAGTCACCACCACTCTGACTGCTCAAGTATTACGCCGCCAAAACATTCAAGTCATCCAGCAAGCTTTGGCTTTGAGTTTGTGGATTGAACCCGAAACTGACCCCTGTCTTGAAAAGTTCAGATCGGCGCAAGCCGCCGCTCCGGCTTTTCGCTGTCAGGGAATTAGCCTGTTTTATCAAGGTCAAATTACATGGATACGGGCTGGTGCTGTGGTATTAGCAACTGGTGGCGGTGGTCAGGTATTTGCCCAAACTACTAACCCAGCTGTGAGTACGGGCGATGGGGTAGCGATCGCATATCGTGCTGGAGCTATCCTCCGGGATTTGGAATTTGTCCAATTTCATCCCACAGCCCTTACCAAAGCAGGTGCTGATCGCTTCCTTATAAGTGAAGCTGTACGCGGCGAGGGGGCACACCTGGTCGATAACGAAGGGCGACGTTTTGCTTTTGATTACCATCCTGCGGGTGAACTTGCACCCAGAGATGTCGTTAGTCGAGCAATTTTCAGTCATTTGCAACGCACCGCCCTCGATCCTGCCACTGCTCATGTGTGGTTAGATATGCGCCCCATCCCCGCCGACAAGATTCGTCATCGCTTTCCTAACATTATTAAAGTTTGTCAGCATTGGGGCGTCGATGTCTTCAATGAACCAATTCCTGTAGCCCCTGCTGCTCATTACTGGATGGGTGGTATTGTTACGGATCTAATGAACCGCACGAATATCCCCGGTTTGTACGCAGTAGGTGAAACTGCCAGTACGGGAGTACATGGAGCAAATCGTCTTGCGAGTAATTCCCTGCTGGAATGTATCGTGTTTGGAGCACAGATGGCTAATATTGAGTTGGCAGATATTGGACTACTGTCGAAAACACCAATGCTAGCATTGCGGGAATTTAGCGCTGATACCAGTGAGTGGCAAATCCAGCAAGCACAGCTAGAAGCACTCAGGCAGAAGTTACCACGTTTAGTATGGCAAAGTGCTGGTATTTGTCGGGAACAATCAGGTTTGGAAATGGCGATCGCCACTATAGAATCTTGCTTCCAAGATTTCGCTGCCTTGCCTTTGAGTCAATTCTTGCTTTCTTTACGTCCAAAAGAACCAGCTAATTTCAACCTCCCAGACGTTGAACGGCAATTACGACTTTGGGCAGAAACCCGCAATCTCTTAGATGTGGCTGATTTAATTCTTAAAAGTGCTGCTTTTAGAACCGAAAGCCGGGGTGGACACTACCGCCTAGATTATCCTCAAACAAACCCAGACTGGCAAGTCCATACACTTGTACAAACAAATCACTGGTGGAAATCTCCACTCATAAACAATTAAAAATTATTTAGCCACACTTTGCTAGAAGAGTAAATCATATTCCGCAGATTGATGTAGAGATTTCAATATTTTTGTAATCAGGATTTTAAAATTACCGGAAATTTTTCATTTATCTGCGAAATATGGATATTATAATGCAAACTTAAATAACAATAAATCCCAATTTATGAACTGCGTTGGAATAATTATGTAAATCCAAAATCCAATTATGGTTTTATATTCTCTCATATATTTTTATATGTTCTTTAGCAATATTACGCCATTGGTTAGTTTCACAATAAATTAAACCATTGGTAGCTAATTGTTGATTTATTTCATAACTTAAAGTTAAGTTTTTAATTTTATAAGCTAGCTCTCCTGCACAACCTGGTGTAAACAAATGTAGGCAATTGGCTTCCTCATTCAGTTCATCAAAAAAGTCTATTTTGCTCGCAATTACAGGTTTTCCTGATGATAAACTCCAAGTCAGAGCTGCTGATGAAGATAATATTGTCTCAGGTTCATAGGGAGCCAAGCAAAAATCAGTTATCTTGTGATAATTACGCAACTCTTTAAATTCTAAATAGCCTGTTAGTTTCACACGACTACTTGTTTTTTTGTATGTTTCAATAAATTTAATTATTCTATCTAAAGCATGATCACTAGAATTCGGATGAGAAGTACCTATAATTAACAAGTAATAGTTTGCTGGCAAAACTTTTAGCGCATTTAATGCTGTTGTATAGCCCTTATAGGTAGATATAAATCCAAACATTGAAAGAATAACAGCATCATCAGGAAACCCCATTTGCTTTTTTAATGCTTTTTTTTCTTGTTCATTTATATTTGGCGTAGGATCAGAAAATGTAACACCCTGCTTAATAATGTGAACTGAGTTTTTTTCAAAGCCACTATCTAAGAAAATCCGACGTGTTTTTTTAGTATGTACAATCGCATTGATTCTATTTTTAGAACGAAATAAATCAGAAATATAATATTTCCATTGTAATTTTCTAATAATTTTCTTGCCAAAACCAATTAAACCAGGCAATGATTCTTGTAAAAAAGAAGGCTCTGTATGAAACGTCACGAATACTTTTTTATTTAACTTTAATATTTCTTTTAAAAATATATGAAAATTAGTAATTGAGCCATTCAAACCATAAGATCCTGCAAAAAAGCTAAATTCATGCTGAATGTGAATAACATCATAGTCAATTAATCTTTCAATATATGATTGGAAATATTCTTGAATTTCGTCTCTTGTCATATACTTAAGATTTTTTTCTTCAATTGGTAATACTGCACAAGTAATACCATTCTCTAACATTCCATTAACTAATCCTTTAGTATATCCGGCAATACCACAAGGAACATTCCAAGTACTAATTTGAACAATTTTCATGTGAAGTTATCTCCTTTAGTTTTATTATGCAGATATTTCTATCTCCATAAATTATCTATTCTTGATATTTTATTGAAAGCTACGGTAAACTCCATCTCCTTGTGGGTGGAGTTTTTCATTTTATTGTTTTCATTCAATGGCGGCTACTATAGCAGTTGCTAGTTAGCTAATTACATCAATTAATCATAAAACCCAGATATCAAAAGGCTTTCAAGCCTGTTAATAATTACCTGCTATAAATATTTAGTTTTGATGTTTTGATTTATCTTATTACTTAACTTAAGTCGTTTTTAAATAAAACTTAACAGCTTCACATCCATTTCCAATAAATCTAATTGCTCCTTTTTCTAACCACATTACTTTTTCGCAAGATTGTTTAATAAAATTTAAATCATGGGATACCACTAAAACAGTTGCATTCACATCCCAAAATTTTTCTATTCTCTGCTTACATTTATTTTTAAATCTTTCATCCCCTACCGATAACACTTCATCTAATATCAAAATATCAGGCTGTACATCTGTGGCAATAGCAAATCCCAATCGCGCTACCATACCCGAAGATAATCCCTTTACTGGTACAAATGCATAATCTTCCAATTCTGCAAACTCCAAAATTGACTGCACTCTTCCTATCATCTCTGCTCTAGAAAAGCCCAGTAATATGCCATATAGGAGAATATTATCCATTACAGAAATCTCTGGATCAAATCCCGCTCCTAGTTCAATTAAGGGTGCAATTTGACCGTACACTCGTACTGAGCCACTTGTCGGTTTAAGAATCCCAGAAATTATCTTTAATAGCGTTGATTTCCCAGAGCCATTTGCCCCAATAATACCTATTTTTTCTCCTCTTTCTACAACCAAATCAATTTTCTCTAGCACCAATTTCTTAGCAGGCTCGCGGTATTTACCCTCCAAAACAGATAGTAGAGTTTTCTTGAGGTCATAAGAAAATTCTTCTTGTGTCCGTCGCCACAGCGAAACTTGATCTAGGCGAATTACTTCCATTTACAGCAAATCCATAAATTGATGTCGCCACAATTGAAAACAAATCCATCCCAATGACAAAATAATTACACCACTGAGTAAGGCACTCCAAACCAAATTAAAATCTGGAAGTGTTCCTGATAATATGATCTGACGTAGACTTTCAATAATGGGTGATAACGGATTTAATTTTAAAAATGGCTTTACCTGCGGTGGAACAATAGCTGCTGGATAGAATACAGGACTACTGACCCAAATCATAAATGCAATTAACTCATAAAAGTAAGGTAAATCTCTAAAAAATACATACAATGCACTTACTATAAAACCGACTCCTGTACAGACTAAAACTAGTGCCAGAAATGGGAACAGTAAAGCCAGTACATTTACTAGACTCTTGGAATTCAAGAAAGTTATTATTGCCAGTAGTGGCAACACCCCAACTGCAAACTGAAACACATTCGCTGCAATCATCGATACAGGAAAAATACTGATTGGCAAACGAATTTTATTTAGTAATGAGCCATTACCTACTACACTACTCAATGCCTGTGAGGTGGAAGCTGAGTAAAAATTGATTACCACTAACCCTGTAAATGCTGCCAATACATAGTTTAGGATTGAGTTACCGTAATATGACGCAAAAGTTGCTCCAAAAATCGCAGTGTACAACCCTGTCATAATCAATGGGTTTAACAGCGACCAATAAACTCCTAGAAATGAACCTCGGTAACGCACTTTCAGATTCCGCTCTACCAAGACATGCAGCAATTCCCAGTAGCGCCGCACTTGTAACCAAGTTATTGAATTCCCTTTAACCGAAAGCTTCATTCTTCTAACATACCGTTACACATTATGGGCAAATTATTCGCGCATTTTACATTACTAGAGCATAGTTTGCTGTATTAGCTAGCCTACTACCAAAAACTTATTGTGATTGTGAAAAACACTTTGAGATTAAATACAACAGCTATTAATTGCAAATTTTATACTTTATAGTTAAAAAACTATAAGTATTAAACTACAGCAAGTAATTTTTATTTATTGTGTACTACTATGCATTCTTAGCTTCCAAAGCTAAAGCTTGTCTAATAGTTTCTCCGACTCGCTCAATAGTTTCGTAATTAAGTTCTGGCCAAATTGGTAAACTAAGTACCTGACTCGCCAATAGATCGCTAACTGGATTCACAGGGTATTTGCCTTTGTAGACTAGCAATTGATCTTGGGGAACTGGGTAATAAACCATTGTGCCGATACCTTGGGCAGCTAAATATTGATGCACACTGTCTCTAGCTATAAGCTGCTGCGCGTCTTGACGATCGCTATTAGTAATCCGAATTGTATATTGGTGAAACACATGCCCATCAGCAAATTCTGGTGCAACTACGCCTGAGACATCGGCTAATAGCTGGTTATAGCTTTTTGCAACTAAGCGTCTGCCTTCATTCCAACTATCAATGTGAGGCAACTTTACACGTAAAATAGCTGCTTGCATAGTGTCAAGGCGGGAGTTATAACCTAAAACTTCATTGTGATATTTCTTCTTCGCTCCATGTACCCGTAGCATCCGGGCAATTTCAGCTACTTGGTCATCATTAGTAACAATCAATCCCCCATCCCCATAAGCTCCCAGATTTTTGGAAGGAAAGAAGGAGTAGGCTCCTACATTACCGATTGTTCCTGTATGTTTCCCAGCAATCTGTATACGAGTGCTGTCGTCACATTGATGGTGACAAGCTGAACAAGTGCCATAATAGCGTGCGCCAAAGGACTGGGCACAATCTTCAATTACTTTTAAATTATACGTTTGGGCAATGTCCATAATTGCAGCCATCGCGGCTGGATTGCCGTAGAGATGGACTGGCATAATCGCCTTAGTTTGGGGCGTAATTCTGGCTGCGATCGCTGTTGGGTCAATATTGAAACTATCCGGGTTAATATCAACAAATATTGGTTTGGCTCCGACATTGCTAATTGATTCCGCAGTGGCGAAAAAGCTAAAGGGAGTTGTAATTACTTCATCACCTTCACCAATACCCAAAGCCTTTAACCCAATAACTAAAGCATCTGTTCCAGAGTTAACAGCGATCGCATGGCGTACCCCCAAATACTCAGCAACTTCCTGCTCAAACAGCTTCACATCTGGGCCCATAATGAACTGACCAGATTCTAAAACACGGGAGATTGCAACCTGAATCTCAGATTTGAGAGAGTCGTACTGAGGTTTTAGATCGAGAACGGGGATATTAGTTTGGCTCATGCAACCCTTATAACTTCTGTTTCTGATACTTTTTGATATTTGGTTCCTGTGGAGTCGATCGCGTAGGCATTAGCGTCAAACTCTAGCACATCACCATAGGCGCTCATCCAACCAATAATTTTTGCTGGAACTCCTGCGGCGATCGCATAAGATGGGACATCCTTTGTGACTACGGCTCCAGCTGCGACAAAAGCATACTCATTCAGGGTGATACCACAAACAATAGTCGCATTTGCCCCAATACTAGTTCCCCGTTTTACTAAGGTTTTCAAATAATCATCACTAGTATTGCGCGGGAACTCACAGCGAGGTGTTTTGACGTTAGTAAAAACCATGCTTGGCCCACAAAAAACATAGTCTTCCAGAATCACCCCCTCGTAAAGAGAGACATTATTTTGAATTTTGCAGTAATCACCAACAACTACGTGATTAGAAACCAAAACATTTTGGCCAAAGACGCAGTTTTGACCAATCTTAGCTTTGCCTAAAATATGGCAGAAGTGCCAAATTTTCGTACCTTCGCCAATTTGAGCACCGTCATCTACATAACTGGATTCATGCACAAAATAGTTAGCCATGTAAAAATTTCTGCGCCTCCTCTAAAATTTCCACAACTGCTACGCCATTCCAACCATCAGAACGGGGTTTTTCACGAGTTTTCAGACAATCTAAGAAGTGTTGACACTCAATTCTTAAAGGTTCAGACGCCGCCACTTCCACAAGTTCGCTTCCTTGATCGTGATGCTTTAAATCTTGGTCAATATGCTTGTGGTGGATTGTCACCGTTTGCAAGACTTCATCGTAAACTAGCATTTGCTCTTGAGCAATGACTACGGTACTCCGTTGAGTTAAGGGCCAATACCAAGAACAATCTATCTGGGCTGATTGACCACTCTGGAAACGGAGGTCAACTTGCACATAATCTTCAATGCCTGGTTGTAAAATGGCGTTGCCATGAGCTTGCACTTGTTGCAATTTCGGGTTTCCCAACAGGTCTAATACTACTGATACATCATGGGGAGCAAATGACCACCAAACATTTTCTTCTGTGCGTACCTTGCCCAGCTTGAGCCTTTGAGTAGCGACGTGCAGCACCCTCCCAGCCTTACCACTTGCTAGATAATCCCGCATCCAGGCGATCGCAGGTTGGTACAATAAAAGATGACCCACCATCAAAATCCGCCCTTGCTGATCTGCGTATTCAGCAAGCGATCGCGCTTCATTCGTTCGCAGTGTCATGGGTTTTTCTACAAACACATCCTTCTTTGCTGCTAACGCAGCCATTGCTAATTCATAATGCGTTGGTGCAGGAGTTGCTAACACTAAAGCTGACACATCGCTTTCCAGGGCTTCCTTAAAGTCAGCATAAGTAGCAATATCTGGGTAGGTTGTGGCGATCGCTGTTCGTAGAGCAGGATGAGCTTCTGCAACACCAAACAATGCTCCTAATCCATAAAAATTACGTATCAGGTTTTTGCCCCAGTTTCCAGCTCCAACCACAATTACTTGGTTATTTGTCGAATCTATCACTGTCATTTTTGTGCCTACAGCTTATTTTCTAATAGATAGTTCATTACCATAATTGCGGGTGACTTTCGCCACTCTCTAATATCTTTTTTCCAAAAAATAATGAACAATACCAATTCGTAATTCGTAATTAAGAAAGTTAAATCTAGTCTGGATTTTTCCAGGCTTAGATCAAAAGCATAATTTTAAGGAAATTTAGTATTATTCACTCCATGCCCCATGCCCCATGCCC
>NZ_JADEXR010000214.1 GCF_015206995.1 aff. Roholtiella sp. LEGE 12411
CCATCGCCCCAGCCATCGCCCTAACTATAGCCCCCTCCAAAGCCACAGTCCAAGCCCTCATCCCACCCACAGCCACAGTTACAGCCACAGTTACAGCCACAGCCACAGCCCAAGCCACAACCCCAGCCCAAGCCACAGCCCAAGCCACAGCCCAAGCCACAGCCCCAGCCACGGCCACAGCCCCAGCCCCAACTATAACCCCAGCCAAAGCCCCAACCCCAGCCCTAACTATAGCCCCCTCCACAGCTCCAGCCACAGCCCCAACTATAACCCCAACTATAACCCCAGCCCCAGTCCCAGCCGTAGCTACAGAAAAAGATGTAGACCAAGATATCATCACAGCAAGTAACAACACACGAGCTAGCCCCGCATAAGGCACTTTTCGCCTCTCAATCGGCAGAGGAGCTGTCTGGACTCGAATAGTCAAATATTGAATTTCTGAATATGCATTTGTATGCAGATGTAACTGACGTTTATACAACTTATCAGCCATCAGCTTGCTAGTATCTACTCGAATCCGACACACAGTATTGCGGACAAACTTCGCGGGTTCCACTCGAATCCAAGGGTGGGAGTGTGGGGTATGTGGTGGGTCTTTTTGATGAGGCGCGACTTCCCATCTCCCTTCCAGTACTGTGTCAGGTATGGGGTTTTCTACAGTGACAGTTTGCGTCACATTTTCACCCAACCGAGTTGCTGTGAACTCCAGCACTGATTGACTTAACTCAACTCCCGGTACGCGGATCAGATCAAGCGGTGTCAAAGCTTCAAGCGCCGTTTGTGCATTGGCAAAACGGTCTGTGAGCCGGGGTTTTACCATCAACTCTAGCCAGTTAATAAAGCGCGGACTCAGCCGTGGTAGTAAATGCCGGAAATTGATGAAATAAGGGTTATTATTATCAGTTAACGCCTGAATCGCACTTGAAGGAGTACCTGTGAGTAGACAAATCAGCGTTGCACCCAAACCATAAAGGTCAGAAGCTAACGTCGGCTGACGCATTTGCTCAGGTGGCATAAAACCAGGAGTGCCTTTAAATACACTACTCCCAGCTACTGACTGAGTTCCAATACGGCTCATCCCAAAGTCAATCAGATAGACATTGAGTTGGTCATCCACTAAAATATTCTCTGGTTTAATATCGCGATGGATGACTGGAGGAATACGATTTTGCAAATAAACCAAAATCGAGAGTGCTTTAATGGCAATTTGCTTAATTTCCTCTTCTTGAAAGCTGCGCTCAACTGCCAAAGTTGGAGCGTTTTTATATTCTTGAATTAAACAAAAGCCATCAACAGTTGACAATGCACCTAAATACTGGGGAATACCAGGGTGATTGAGTCCCTGTAGTACTTGAATTTCCCGTTCATGGGCGCTAAAAGCTGACCAATTAGAACCAGCGATTGCAAAGCAGAACTGCTTCAATACCACCGGACGCTCTGTATTTAAGTCTAATGCTAACCATGTAATTCTTCCCCCTTCTCGATTTCGTCCTAGTTCTTTGATGACTTGATAGCCTTGTGGGGAAAAATTTGGATAGCTACACATAGTCGAATTGGAGAAGGTTTTCTTACTTAATTTACTATGTTTCTTCTGTGGCTGATATCTGACGACAAGGCTTGCGGCCTATGCGTGGGGTAAGTAGACTCTCGGTTTTTATTCAGATTATAGATGATCAAGCTACTGGGAGAACTCATTCCCAGGTGAAACCTGGGAATGAGTACAAAACTACAGGCTAACTGCTAATAGCTATTTTCCAAAACCTTTACCGCGATTACTGGAAGGGAGACAGATACAGTTTTCCATCTGAGTAATTAAAGTCTCACGATCTAGATTTTGACCAATCAGCACGATTTGGTTTTTTGGTTCACCTGGCCACTCCTCATCATCTAAAGTAAAGCGTTTGCCGCAAAGGTGGAAAATATGACGCTTGGAACTTTCATCAAACCACATAATTCCCTTCGCCCGGAAGATATTTGATGACAGCTGGTTATCTAAGAAATATTGAAACTTCTTAATAGAAAAGGGTTTATCACTTTGGAAAGATATTGAAGTGAAGCCATCATTTTCTAAATGGTCGGAATGATGGTGGTCATGGTCGTGATGCTCATGATGCTCGTGACCACAATTTGAGTGGTCATGGTCATGGTCATGGTCATGAGCATGATGCTCGTGCTCATCTTTTACAGTGTCAAAATACTTATCAGATTCAAACAGACCAACACTGAGAATTAAGGGGAGTGGTATTTGCGATCGCGTGGTGCGGAGAATTCTCGCTCCTTCCTTAACTTCGTTAATTTTTCTTTCTAAATCATTCAAAGTGGCTTCATCAACCAAATCAGCCTTATTCAGTAGAATTACATCACCATAGGCAATTTGACTGTATGCTGCTTCAGAGTTGAACAAATCTAGGCTGTAATTTGCCGCGTCTACTACAGTAATAATCGAATCCAAACGAGTTAAATCCCGTAATTCTGTACCCAGAAATGTCAGCGCAACTGGCAGCGGATCTGCAAGTCCAGTTGTTTCTACTACCAGGTAATCTAGATTCTCTTGACGTTCTAAAACTTTGTAAACCGCATCTACTAAATCATTATTAATGGTGCAGCAAATACAACCATTATTTAGCTCCACCATGTTCTCACCAGTGGAGACAATTAACTCGTTGTCAATGCCAATTTCACCAAATTCATTGACTAAAACAGCAGTTTTCAAACCCTGCTGATTGTTGAGAATGTGATTGAGTAAAGTAGTCTTGCCGCTACCAAGAAACCCAGTAATAATTGTTACTGGCATCCCTTGTTTTGGGGTATCCATTGCTTGAGATTCGGGTGTAACTGCTGATTGCATAGCGCTGTTATCAAAAAAGTCAAAATAATTAGGGTGTAGCGCAGATAGTCCAGAAAACACTAGCATAGGGATGCTGGAGTGTCATTCCAGCTGCTTTACTTTATTATTGCGTATCTCCCTATTTCAGCATTACTCTGTTATGACCCTAACTCTTTACAATACTCTCACCCGTCATCAGAAGCCGTTTGAAACAGTCGAACCGGGCAAGGTTAAGATGTATTACTGCGGCGTGACGGTTTATGACTACTGCCATTTGGGTCATGCTAGAGCTTGCATTGTTTGGGATGTCGTACGTCGATACCTCCAGTTTATCGGCTATGAAGTCCGTTATATCCAAAATTTTACTGATATTGATGATAAGATTCTCAATCGAGCGCGGCAAGAACATTCATCGATGGAGGCTGTCGCCGATCGCTTTATCAAGGCATATTTTGAGGATATGGCACGGCTGGGGATTAAAGAAGCCGATGAGTATCCCCGTGCTACTCACACGATGAATGGCATTCAGCGGCTAATTCATGATTTGGAAAAGAAAGGCTTTGCTTACCCTTCCAACGGAGATGTTTATTATGCCGTGCGGCAGTTTTCTGAGTATGGTAAACTTTCCGGGCGCAGATTAGAAGACATGCAAGCTGGTGCTAGTGGGCGGGTGGACGCAGAAGACCCAGAGTATCAAAAGAAGAGAGACAAAGTTGATTTTGCTTTGTGGAAGGCGGCAAAATCAGGTGAACCTGCTTGGGAATCACCTTGGGGTGCAGGTCGTCCAGGGTGGCATATCGAATGCTCGGCGATGGTGCGCGATCGCTTGGGTGATACTATAGACATTCATGCAGGCGGAGAAGATTTAATTTTTCCTCACCATGAAAATGAAATTGCCCAATCTGAGGCTGTAACAGGAAAACCCCTAGCTCGTTACTGGTTGCATAACGGCATGGTGAAGGTAAATGGTGATAAGATGTCCAAATCTTTGGGTAACTTTACCACCATTCGCGACTTACTAAATAGAGGAGTTGAACCGATGGCGCTGCGGTTGTTTGTGCTGCAAGCGCAATATCGTACACCTATTGATTTTACCGATGAAGCGATCGCAGATAAGACGAACGCTTGGCATACGCTCAAAGAAGGTTTGCTTTTTGGCTATCAACATGGCAAACAACTAGGCTGGGGACTGGGGACTGGGGCGATTCCAGTATCCAATCCCTACATTGAACGCTTCCAAGAAGCTGTAAATGACGACTTTAATTTTCCTGGTGGGTTAACAGTGCTGTTTGAATTAGCCAAACAACTGCGCCGGGAGGGGCATATTCTCGTCCATCAAGGGAAAACCGAAACACCAGCAGATGATTTAAAAATACAGTGGCAAACACTCGTCACTTTAGCTGAAGTTTTGGGTTTAGAAGCGAAAATAGAAGCCCAAATTCCTGTGGATGATGGCTTAAGTGATACGGAGATTGAGGATTTAATTCAACAACGGCAAGCGGCGAGGAAAGCTAGAAATTTTGCCGAAGCTGATCACATTCGTAATCAATTACAAGCACAAGGCATTAACTTAATTGATAGTACTGATGGTACTCGCTTCATTAGAAACAAAGATTCTTAATTTTTAATTTATTTAATTATGTGGCATGAACTCGCAAAAGCGATCGCTAGTTTCAATATTCCTGCTGATTGGATCGGTATCAGAGCTGTAAAGGAAACTTCCACTACTCGTAATGTTCGTGACAGTTTACCTCAGTCTAACGGCAAATCCTTTACTGTAGGAGCCATGCTAGAAGTCCTAGTCAATGGCTGTCTGGGTTATGCAGCTACTAACTCTTTAGAACTGCCATCCCTTCAAGCTGCTGCTCAAACAGCGTATAAACAGGCACTAACTGCCAGTGAATGGTGGATACATCCCTTCCGCCAGAGTGAGCGGCCTAAAGTCGTTGGTGAATATCACTCTCCATTTCTACAGCCATTGGATGGTCTAAGTCCTGGCGAAATTAACGATTTACTAGTTCGCGTTTGTCAGCAATTGAAAGTTGACGACAAGATTGTACAAACCACAGCCAGTGCCAGTACCACTGAAAGAGAGTCGTGGTTTGTCAGCAGCAATGGCTCAGAGGTCTATCAAAAAGTTTTATCTATAGGTACTCATTACAGTGCCACTGCCCAAGATGGAGGAAGCGTACAACAACGTACCAACAACGGCTGGCAGGCAAACTGTTACCAAGGTGGACTAGAACTTTTACAACAAGAAGACTTATGGCATCGAGTGCAGCAAGTTGGCAAACAAGCAGTAGAACTGTTGACAGCAGAAGAATGCCCAACCATGCCTACTAATTTAGTTTTAGCCCCAGACCAAATGATGCTGCAAATCCATGAAAGTGTCGGGCATCCTCTAGAAATTGACCGCATCTTGGGAGATGAGCGCAACTACGCTGGGGGCAGCTTTGTCAACAAAAGTGATTTTGGCAACCTAGTATACGGTTCACCGCTGATGAACATTACCTTTGATCCCACCGTAGATGGCGAATTTGCCAGCTACGGCTTTGATGATACAGGTGCTGTGGCAACACGGGAGTATTTGATCAAAGAAGGTATACTCCAGCGGGGTTTAGGCTCTTTAGAGAGTCAAGCAAGAGCAGGTATACCTGGGGTTGCTTGTGCTCGTGCTTCCTCATGGAATCGACCAGCTATTGATCGCATGGCTAACTTAAATTTAGAGCCAGGGAACGCCACCTTTAATGAAATCATCGGTGGGATAGAACATGGTGTTTACATGGAATCCAATCGATCTTGGTCAATTGACGATCGCCGCTATAAATTCCAATTTGGTTGTGAATACGCCAAATTAATTGAAAACGGTAAACTCACTAAAACCCTGCGTAATCCCAATTATCGCGCAACAACACCAGAGTTTTGGCACAGCTTAATTCAAGTAGGAGATGCCTCTAACTGGCAAATGTATGGTACTGCTTGCTGTGGTAAAGGAGAACCAAATCAGGCAATTTGGGTAGGACACGGTTCACCCGTTTGTGTATTTGCTAACGTTGAAGTTTTCGGCGGAGGAAGTTGAAAGAGTCAAGGGTCAAGAGTTACCAATTATCCCCCACTCCTCCACTCCCCCACTTCCCCACTCCCCACTTTCCCTATTCCCACTGTCTCTATAAATGTTCATGAAAATTGAGGAATTATCTGCTTTAGAAGTAAGCTTTAATCAACTGATTGAAACTCTACTAATCAAAACGGTAGAAAGTGAACACTTTACTGTGAAACTGAGCAGTGAACGGAGTCAGTTTACTCGTTTCAATCATGCGAAAGTTAGACAAACTGGCTGTGTGGCTGATGGTTGGATAGAACTGACTTTGATGAAAAATCAGCGCAGCAGTTTTCGGCAGTTTCCTTTTACTGGAAGTTGGGACGTAGATTGGCAGCTAGGATATAAAGCTTTACAAGAACTACGTGAAGAACTTCCTTTATTGCCCATGGATCCCTATCTAGTTTTGCCATCAGGAAACAACACCAGTCGGGAAGTGTATCCTGGGAAATTATTAGCAGCAGAAGTGGTAGTACCAACTGTGCTAGAACTGGTTGCTAAATTGGATTTTACTGGTATATATGCTGGGGGATTAGTAGTTAAAGCTTATGGTGATTCTAGCGGTCAGAAGCACTGGTTTGCCACCGATTGTTTTACCTTAGATTATTCTTTATTCACCACCTCTGGACAAGCTGTTAAAGGTACGTTTACTGGGAGTAATTGGGATGTGGCTGCTTATGTAGCCAAAATTGGCGAAGCAAAACAGCAATTAGAAATGCTTTCTCGGCCGGCTAAAGAATTACCACGAGGACATTACAAAACTTATTTTGCACCTGCTGCTGTTGCGGATTTATTAATGATGCTTTCTTGGGGAGCCGTGAGCGAAGCTGATATTCAACAAGGAAACAGTGCTTTAGCTGCTCTATGGCGTCAAGAAAAACAACTTTCTCCAGCATTTAATTTGAAAGAAAACTTTCAGCGGGGGTTAGTACCGCGATTTAATGAATTAGGAGAAATGACCGCAGTGGAGTTAAGTGTAATAGAAAAAGGATTTCTAATAAATACTTTAGTAAATTCTCGTACAGCCAAGGAATATCAAAAAATTGCTAATGGTGCTAATGGTTCAGAAACGTTACGTGCGCCAGAAGTGAGTCCGGGAAATTTAGTCTTTGAGCAAATTCTTCCAAGTTTGGATACAGGTTTGTATGTATCGAATTTGCATTACCTGAATTGGAGCGATCGCCCCACTGGTAGAATCACAGGTATGACCCGTTATGCTTGTTTTTGGGTAGAAAACGGAGAAATTATCGCCCCTATCGAAAATTTGCGTTTTGATGAAAGTCTCTATCGCTTCTGGGGAGAAAACCTCATAAATTTGACTAGTTTTCAGGAATTCATTCCTGAAGTAGGAACATACGAAGGTCGTCAACTTGGAGGTAGCTTAGTTCCTGGTATATTGGTGGAAGATTTCACATACACTTTGTAGTAAAATAATTTGACTAATCAAGAATCTCAAAGCTTCAAGTACTAGCTATTATCCACATCTTTTCAATCTCCCGCTGCGTTGCTATCTCGCTTAGGAATCAATTTCAAAGCTAATAGCTATATGTTGAAACAGACTCAATTTAGTTAATTAGAGCCTATATCTAAAACTTATATTCATAGTTAGCGATTTATCGCTCTGCGTAAGGTTTTAAAAGGCTAGTGCTGACTATAAGTTTTGATCTAAGCTTGATGAAAGTATCCTAATTTTAAAATTATCTATTTCTGTAAACTGCATTAATTACAATATCTTTGATAGTTAGGTAAATAATTAATAGCAATAAGAGAAATTGCTCAAACTGAAGAATTGGATCTAGACGCCAGCCTTGAAACAATAAAATAAACCCACATAATAACAATATAATAGGCGTAAATATCACTTGGATAAGGTAAAGTACTAAACCCGGATTTCTCACAAGCGAGAAAAAAACACTTGGACGAGCAAACTTTAAGATGATTTAATTGATACATCATTAAGTTAGATGAATGAGCAGCACAAACTCCGATCCCATCTCAGCCCATACCAGCGGCTGCCATCATCGGGATAGTGGGCAGGTTGAAAACGACGTGAATGACGACGGCGGTTCAGACCGAGGTTTTGATGACCGAAAAAATGGGATTCAAGCCCCGTCCTTCTAGGACGGCTTTTCTTGATTTCTAATATATTCTTTAAGAACTTCTAGCGGCGCACCCCCTGCCGAAATAGCAAAATAACTCGGACTCCACAAA
>NZ_JADEXR010000215.1 GCF_015206995.1 aff. Roholtiella sp. LEGE 12411
CCCTTCCCCCTGACCCCCCTATATGGACACAAGTACCACAAGAAATAACCAGCTTTAATACTCGCGCTACGGGTAAAATGACCAGTTTTTCTGCCTGTATTGATAGAGCTAATACAACAGCACAGGTCTTTATACGCGGCAATGCACTTGCTCGCATAGAAAATGACTCAATAAATTACACTGAGAGCAAAAGCACTTATTTTCCAACTGCAAGTGTACGAGTACAAGGACGCGGATACTTGTATACCAAGTAAAAGCTGAAACTTAAAGGATTATTCAATAGCAGCTGATTATGGAAAATTTAAGTTTGAAGTTATTGCACCCCAGCGACTTGAATAGGAAAAGCAAACAGCGATATCTGGTTAACAGGCTACGCTATGCTTCTGGATACACCCAACAGGATGCTGGCTTTAGTTTGCTGGAATTAATCGTAGTGACGGTGATGATAGGTATTTTAGCTGCGATCGCGGCTCCTGGTTGGCTTGCCTTTGTAAACCAGCAGCGGGTAAATAAGGCTAACGACGCCGTTTTAGCCGCACTACAGGAAGCACAACGAGAAGCTAAAAAGAAAAAACTTAGCTACAGTGTCAGTTTTAAGAATGAAAACGGCGTTCCCAAGCTGCTGATTTATCAAGGTACTGTCCCATCATCTTCTGGTTGGAAAACTTTGGGTGACGGTATGGAATTTCAGCCAGAGCAAGTTCTGCTGTACACCAACCTTAATAGTACAACTGCTAATAAAAAAGCCTCCGCTAATATAGACTACACTCAATTGGGAAGTGGCACGATTACTTTCGACTATATGGGTACTCTACCAAATGTAGACTTTGCAACAGCAGGGGGATCATCAGACCAACTTGGTTTAAAAATTGCCGTAGCTGTACCCAATGGAAGTTCCACATCAGCTAGTAACTTCAGGCGTTGCGTCATTGTGGATACTCTAGTTGGAGGAATGCGAACAGCGAAAGACCCTGCGTGCAGCAATAATTAAATAATTTTTTTGTAGCGAAACCTATAAAAAATTCCATATAAATACGGTACAGAAAACTGCACTTTGGGAGCAAAATCGTAACATAAAGTGCAGTTTTTTAATTTTAAATACCTGAAAAATAGCCCTAATAAAATACAATTTTGGGAAGATGACTGAGAGCCTTGACTTTACTGTAGCTATTCCAACTTACAACGGGGAAAGTCGTTTGCCTGAATTACTAGAGCGGCTGCAAAATCAAATTGACACAGAAAATTTAACTTGGGAAATTATAGTTGTAGATAATAACAGCACTGATAGCACAGCTAAAGTTGTTCAGACATTTCAACAAAATTGGCAATGTCCTTACCCATTAAAGTACTGCTTTGAAGCACGACAGGGAGCAGCTTATGCTCGAAAGCGAGCAGTTGAAGAGGCTCAAGGTAAATTTATAGGTTTTCTAGATGATGACAACTACCCAGTATCAAGCTGGGTAGCCACAGCTTATGCTTTTGGTCAAAAGTATCCCAAAGCGGGTGCTTATGCTAGTCAAATTCACCCTGACTGGGAAGTCGAACCACCAGAAAACTTTCAGCGAATTGCCCCATTTTTGGCAATTACAGAGCGAGGAGATTTACCGCTATTATATGAACCTACAAAAAAATTGTTACCTCCTTCTGCCGGTCTTGTTGTCCGCAGAGAAGCTTGGTTAGAAAGTGTACCAAATAAGTCCATTTTAACTGGTAGAATTAACGGCAATATGCTTACCAGTGAAGATTTAGAAATGTTGTCTTACATCCAAAAATCAGGATGGGAAATTTGGTATAATCCAGAAATGGAGATTTATCACAGGATACCAAGTTTTCGATTGCAAAAAGCCTATTTAGTTCCATTTTTTCGCGGTATTGGACTTAGCCGTTATGTTACTAGAATGGTGAATATAAAACCTATATATAGACCAGCAGCTTGTTTGGTTTATATGATAAATGACATACGCAAAATTACTTTTCAATTAATTAAATATCAAACTAAATTAAAAACTGATTTGGTGGCTGCTTGTGAAATGCAATTATTTGTTGGTAGCTTAATCAGCCCTTTTTATCTTTGGAAAAACGGATATTTAAAAACAAATAGAAAATAACTTCCTATGATGAATGAGTTAGTAATGGAAAACTTAGATATTACTATAGCTATTCCTACATATAACGGAGCAACTCGTTTACCTAAGATTTTAGATAAGCTTTTAACCCAGAGGAGAATAGAACACCTCAACGGGGAGATTGTTATTGTGGATAATAATAGTTCCGATGATACATCTGAAGTAATAGAAAGGTATCAAAAAATCTGCAATAGTAACTTTCCGTTGAGATACTTTTTAGAAACCGAACAGGGAGCCGCCTTTGCAAGACTGCGTGCAGTACGCGAAGCCAGAGGTGAACTAATCGCATTTTTAGATGATGATAACTTACCCGACCCTGATTGGGTAGCAGAAGCATATACATTTGGTGCTGAGCATCCTCAAGCAGGTGTTTGGAGTGGACAAATTCATGGTGATTTTGAAGTAAAACCACCAGAAAAATTTGAGAGAATTCAAGCCTTTCTCGCTATCAGAGAACACGGACTAGAACCACATTTATTTGATGCTGCTAATTTAAGACTTCCTCCTGGTGCGGCCATTATTGTTCGTAAAAAAGCGTGGTCTGAGAATGTTCCACAACGACCTAAATTAAGTGGAAAATTACCTGGTATTTTGGTACAAGGTGATGACTATGAACCATTGCTTTACATCCACTATGCAGGCTGGGAAATTTGGTATAACCCAACAATGCATACTTATCACCAAATACCACGTTGGCGATTAGAAAAAGAATATTTACTAACTCTGGCTCGTGGCTGCGGTTTGTGTATTTGTCAGTTACGCTTAATCAATACTAAAAGCTGGCAAAAACCAATAGTATTTGTGAGAACCTTTTTGGGTAATTTGCGCCGAGTTTTAGAGCATGTGATTAAGTATAGAGGTTATTTAAAAAGTGATTTAATTGCGCTTTTTGAAATTCAATTTTATTTAGGTAGCATGATGAGTCCTTTTTATTGCTTAAAAATTAATATGCGAAAATTAACTGATTAATTAAGCATATACTCATGATTTATTATCAGTTTTTGTTTTCCTTTAAAAAATAATTAGGGCTTGCTGAATAGAATTGTAATATAGACTAGATAAGGATTTTAAGCCTTTTTCCAACAAACAAGTGCAAGGTCATAACATCTAAAGTCTCAAAACCCTTGCACAATCGTTAGCGATCGCTGGGTAAATTCTGAAACTGAGCGATGAAACAAGTATTTTGTAAGGTGTGTGGCTTCTACATTTGCTTGAGAGACTTATTCAGCAAGCCCTAATTATATGTAGTTATGCTTGAATCTTAAGAAGCAGTAAAACTAAATTAATACTCAACGAAAGCAACAGTTATATATAATTTATTTTTTATTACATGAAAATGTTAGTTTGGCGGGATTGCAGGGAAGACTACATTTATGAACCCTGATATAAATCAGTCAGACGATGCAAAATATTTCTGTAATCATACCAGCTTACAATAGCGAAAAAACTATTAAGACGACAATTGAATCTGTTTTAAACCAAACTTTTGCTGACTTTGAGCTAATTATAGTTAATGATGGTTCACAGGATTCAACATTAGATATAATTGCAAAATTTCAAGACTCCAGAATAAAAGTATTATCCTTTAATAATTCTGGGGGAAACGTTAGTCGTAATCGTGGACTAAATTATGCAGTTGGAGAATTTATTAGTTTCTTAGATGCAGATGATATTTGGACGGCTGATAAGCTAGAAATCCAGTTGAAAGCTTTGCAGGAAAACCCTCAAGCAGCAGTTGCTTATAGCTGGACTGATTATATTAATGAAAATGGTGCATTCGTAGTTTCAGGTAGACATGTTAATCTCAATGGAGATGTTTATGAAGAGCTATTGTTAACTAATTTTTTGGAGAATGGTTCCAATCCATTGATTCGTAGAGAAGCTTTAATTGAATTAGGTGGATTTGATAAATCACTAAGTGCTGCTCAAGATTGGGATATGTGGCTGCGATTAGCCTATAAGTTTGATTTTGTCTGCATACCATCTGTACAAATATTATACCGGATCAGCGCTAATTCAGTTTCTTCTAATCTTTTAAGGCAGGAAAAAGCCTGTTTACAATTGCTTGAACGAGCGTATCAAGCAAGACCATCGACACTTAAGAATAACTGGAATATCAGCCTTACAAATTTATACAAATACCTAACCTGTAAAGCATTACAAAAGCCGCTTAATCGACAAAAGAGTCTAGCAGCGGCTAAATTTTTATGGAATTATGTTCTGAATGACTCTTCAAGACTTCAGCGTATTGCTTTCAGCTTAAAACTGTTATTTAAAATTATTATAATCCTTATTTTGCCAACCTCACTACACAGGATTATTAACCCGGTCAAAGACAGAAGTCAGAAGGCTGAAAACCAACCAGAAAATCGAAATGGTTACTCAGGTGCATTTACCGTCTCTAGTTAATATAAAACATTTCTTGAATAACCACTCTAGCAGTGGCTTTACGTTGCCAGAAATGTTAGTAGTTGTTGTCATAATTGGTATATTAGCTGCGCTGGGAACACCTAACTGGCTAGCTTTTGTGGACACTCGTCGCTTAAACACTGCACAAAACGAAGTTTACGGTGCTATGCGCCAAGCCCAAAGCCAAGCCACTAAACAAAAATTGACTTGGCAAGCCAGCTTTCGTGAACAAAATGACACCATTCAATGGGCGGTTCATCAAACAGAAGCAGGAAAATTTATTCCTGATAATGTTATAAATAATGACAACCTATGGCATGACCTTGAGCCAAATATTCGCATTGATCAAGAACAAAACTATAAGGGTAA
This sequence comes from aff. Roholtiella sp. LEGE 12411, assembly GCF_015206995.1. GTDB lineage: Bacteria > Cyanobacteriota > Cyanobacteriia > Cyanobacteriales > Nostocaceae > Komarekiella. The sequence goes on from NZ_JADEXR010000215.1 coordinate 4,905, forward strand.
ACACGAGACAACTTTACCAAAACACACTTCACAGCAAATGTGGCGAGTTTTATTTAATTACTACGGTTGTCCTATCTCGGAAATTGGAAATCAGTGTACACCACGTGGATTAGGACAGATAACCTTCTACAGCTTGAATGGTGGTAAAGCTAGACGTTGTGTCTATGTTTCTACGATTTTGGGGGCAATGCGAACAGGAAAAGATCATACTAAAGCCAACGAAAACGACAAGTATTGCTATTAAGATATTTTTAGTTTATTCAAATAAGGAATCGTGTGCTGAAATCACCGAAAAGCTTAAAACAGCACCTAATTATTTTTACTCGCTATCCAGAACCAGGGAAGACAAAAACCCGGCTGATACCTGCTTTGGGCACTCACGGTGCTGCCAATCTTCAACGGCAGATGACTGAACATACGATATTTCAGGTTAAAGAGTTGCAAAAGGCATCTGCTGTCTCTGTGGAAGTACGGTTTGCAGGTGGGGATTGGCAGCTCATGCAAGACTGGCTAGGGTTTAGTTTAGTTTACCAGCTTCAAGGTGAGGGTAATCTAGGCGATCGCATGGCGCGATCGCTACTCGATGCCTTTCAATCTGGTGCAGAAAAAGTAATTATCATCGGTACGGATTGCCCAGACGTGAATGCCCAGATTCTAGCGACAGCCTTTGAACAACTACAAGTATTTGAACTTGTGCTGGGGCCAGCGATAGACGGTGGTTATTACTTGATTGGTTTGCGGCAACCCATCCCGGAGTTATTCGTTAACATCGAGTGGGGAACTGCTCAAGTATTCCAAAAAACCGTGGAGATTGCTCAGTTACTGAATTTGTCATCTGTATACTTGCCTACCTTAGCCGATGTTGATCGTCCAGAGGATTTGCCCATTTGGGAAAAAACTCTTAAGGGGGAGTGAAGGAGTGGAAAATAGAAACTAAATTCTTCGCAGTGCCTAATGTTCAATGCCCAAAGTCCCTACTTGCTTTCGTATCTTCCAACACCAGGTATTTTCTGAAGACAGTGTAGATTACAGATGCTACTGTGGTGTAGTTTAAAACTAAGAGGCAAATATCCTTGACTAGTGATGAATCTGCCTGCCTTGTGTTTACATACAGCATTTAAAGTTATGGGAACAATACAATATTCAAGTAACTTGAAATATGAAAATCACTCTTACTTAACGCAAGTTTGAACAACTATGGTTAATCGTTTTGCTGCCTTGAACACTGCTTTAACACTGAAGGTAGTTGGAATAATCTGCATTTTGTCGTTTTTTGTGGACTTTATGATTTTGTTGTTACCCTTTCAACCAACTGATCGGGGGTGGCAAATTAGCTTGGCAACGGCGCTAGTTGATCGGGGAATTGTACCTCTAGTAGGCTTAGGGTTGCTGTTTGCTGCATATTGGATTGATAGTGCTGATGCTAGCGATCGCCCAGCAGGTATCGATTTAAGATTTCCTGCCCTGATACTATCTAGTATTTTAGGTTTAATGTTTTTACTGATTTTTCCTCTGCACCTCAACAATGTGCGTCAAGCTAGCACTCAAACAGTAAATCAAATTTCCCAGGATGCGAATCAGGCAGAAAACCAACTGAAAAACCAGCTATCTCAATTCCAAGCACAACTAAATAACGATCAGGCCAAAGCTCAGTTAGAACAGTTACGAAACCAAGCCAGAACTCAGTTTACGGAACTACTAAAAGACGATCAGAAGTATAAGCAAGCACTTGAAAACCCCCAACTTCCTGCTGAGCAAAAAGAATTACTCAAGAAGTTTAAAGCAAATCCCCAAGAACTTGACAAATTTATCGCCCAGCGCACAGATCCTCAAGGAGTTGCAAATCAAAGACTTAACCAAATTCGCCAGCGCCGAGACGAAGCTGAAAAACAAGCTAAAGATAACGCTTGGAAATCTGGATTGCGGATTGGTATTAGCAGTTTGCTGTTGTCCATTGGCTACATTATCATTGGCTGGACAGGATTAAAAGGCATGGGTAGTTTACAAGGTGGTGGACGTAGAGCACCAGCGCGTTAGCCAACTATCGGTAGGGCAGTAGGACGCAGCAAACGGTTGTTGACGCTTTATACTGCCATGCGTCTAATGATTAATAACAATAGAAAGACGATTAACAGTTAATCAAATCGCTATAAAACCTGAGAATGTTCTCTATTTACATACTGACATATAACGAAGAACTAGATATTGCTGCTTGTATTGAGTCGGCGATGCTATCGGATGACATTATTGTTATAGACTCATGCAGTAGCGATCGCACTGTAGAAATCGCTAGTCGCTATCCTATCCGCATCGTCCAACACCCTTTTGAAAGCCACGGACGCCAACGCACCTGGATGTTAGAGTCTATCCCTCCAAAGCACGAATGGGTCTACATTCTCGAAGCTGACGAGCGCATGACACCCGAACTGTTCGCTGAAGGCGAAAAAGCAATTCACAATCCAGGCTACATTGGCTACTATGTTGCCGAACGCGTCATGTTCATGAATCATTGGATTCGCCACAGCACTCAGTATCCCCGTTATCAAATGCGCCTCTTTTGTCACGGTAAAGTCTGGTTTACAGACTATGGTCATACTGAACGGGAAGTTTGTGACGGTGCAACTAGTTTTTTAAAAGAAACCTATCCCCATTACACTTGCAGCAAAGGCTTGAGCCGCTGGATTGAAAAGCACAATCGGTATTCCACAGATGAAGCTCAAGAAACGCTATATCAACTAGAACAGGGACAAGTTAACTGGGGAGATTTGTTTTTTGGTAAGTCAGAAGTCGAAAAACGCCGCGCCCTTAAAGATTTATCTTTACGTTTACCTGCTAGACCATTTCTACGCTTTTTATATATGTATTTCATCTTGGGTGGCTGTTTAGATGGACGTGCTGGAATGGCTTGGTGTACATTGCAAACGTTCTACGAATACCTAATTTTGCTCAAAGTCTGGGAAATGAAGTATTTACCCAAGCCCAGCTTAGATGCAAAAGTAATTGTTGTAGAACAGAGTACACAACAGGTGCAGTGCGCGGCTTCAGAAACTACACAAGCTGATGCAGCTTAGGAAAATCCATAAAACTTACACCAAAGAGATCCTTCATTACCTGAGCTAACTTAAAAAGGGGGGATGGGGCATGGGG
>NZ_JADEXR010000216.1 GCF_015206995.1 aff. Roholtiella sp. LEGE 12411
CCTTCGCCACCTCAGTAGACAGCCATTGGGTTTTACCAGTACCTTTGGGAGCCTTGAGGATAATCAGTTTTTCACCTGATGGAACAAGCAAGTGATTCAAGAAGCGCTGGTTAAGTGCGATCGCTGGAGGATATGTCAACAAGGTAAACAGCTTGATTTCCCACAGTTCCAATGCTTCGGCAATATTATAAATGGCGTGAAAAGCATCTTGTCCGTGAGCCACGATAAAATCATCGACTCCTTTTTCTTGTCCTGCTGGTAGGTCAATCACCCGCAAGGAACACCCCTCATTTACCAGCAGCCGTCCCATGCGACTGATAGCGGTTCTGACGCGCTGAACGGTTTCGGGGTTAGTGTCACGGTCAAAGCAAATGTTAACTTGTCTGCCTTTTGTGGCAAAGTGCTTCAGGTCAGGGATGAGCGATGGCTTACCAGTTGCAGTACCATACTCATCTTGTGGGGTACGGTATCCGCTGTTGACTCCAGGTAAAGCGATCGCCGCGTAACCAGTCGATAATAAACAAGCTGCTTTTTTAGCTCCCTCTACGATAACCACTGGAACATTGTGCTTCCAAACCCAATGCCAGAAACCGCCAGGATGCTGTAGGTCTTCTTCGGTGATGGGGATACCGTGACGGTTTGAGACTTTCACCCAACTTTTGTTAGGCACTCGCAAAAAGAAAGCGCGTGTCTGTTCTCTGTAGGGGTGTTCATACTTGATGAACTTGTGGATCTTTTGGCGATCTCTTCGGGGATGGTCGGGCTTGAAACAGCCCCACATCATCAGAACGTAGTTATTCAAAGGATCAACACCAGAACACCACCAGCCGCCTAGTTCAATGTGCTGGTACTTCTTCAAGTCTCTATCTCGTAGTCGTCCATCGTTACGACGGGAGATTTTAGGACTGTAAAGCAGATATTCGTAGGGTGAATTACCATCAAGCGATCGCACGTTCAGAGTAATTATTTCTTTGTCAACACCACTATCTAGCCATTCTTGTAAGTGTTTGGCTTGAGAATTGGTCTGACCAACACAAATTAAATCCACATCTCCTCCAGTATTTCGACAATTCCAGCAAGAGAGCAGAGTTATACCCATGCCACTTTTAGTAATGCAGAGTAATCAATGCTCCTCTTGCCATGAGTTAGAACTCGTGGTTTGGATTCGTCTTAGTATTTGGATTCGTGTTTATGTTTGTGTTTGTATTCGGCTTAGTGATTTAGATTCGTGTTTGTGTTTGTGTTTGAATTCGGCTTAGTGATTTGGATTCGTGTTTGTGTTTGTGTTTGGATTCGGCTTAGTGATTTGGATTCGTGTTTGTGTTTGGATTCTGATCTAAAAACTCCAGGGAAGCTCATTGCACCTGTATTCAGGTCAGTGAAGATTTGTTAACCTTTGCTCTGCGACAACGCGTTTGACCAGTTCTCCAAAAGCAAGGCTTTCATGTTCCCTCTCCACAATCTGTCTGATCAATGTGCAAACAGGAATTTTCTTCCAAGTCGCAACAAGGTGAAATTCCTCATACGCTTTTTCGGATAAAGTCACTGTAACCATGTATCTATCTTTCATTTGCCTCTCCTTGTAGTACAAGCATACTATGAAACTGTGAACAATTACAGGCGTATTTAATGCAATAGTTAGATAATTGTCGGAAATTATCCATTTAGCGTTCTCTACTCCCTGTATATAGTTGCATCCTGCATCGCCGTACAGACATTCCAGGCGGGGGACGGGTATAGTTTTACCCGCTAAACTGAATTGATTCTGCTGCCACTCCAGTTTCAAGCAGTGTTGGTAGAGTTCGTTTGCTTGTTCAAGGCTTAAGAAATCGGGGTAGTAAGTGATAGGTAAAACTGGTGTTGATTCAGCAAATAAATTGAGTTGTTGCATGGTAGTTATCTCAAATTTGGAAACTGCTATTAGTTGCGTTCGGCTTTAAAAACCTCAACCAAAATACTTTCTGGATACAAACCAACTTTTCCAAAACGTGGGTCATGAATCCGTTCTACTTCTACGCCTTGCTGACGACACAAAGCGCTTGCCTTTCTTCCCTTGGCACTCGCAACTTTTACGGATATTTCTAATCCTTGAAGATTGGCGAAACCAACAATGCTGTACTTATGTCCACATGGTGTATTGAAACGATCTTGTTCAACTTCAACTGCTTTGAGCCTTGCAAATACTTCAGTTTGTTGCTGTTGTTGTACGAGTAAACGCTGTTCTTGTTCTGCTAAATGTTTAGCTAGAGCAGCGAGTAACTGTATTTGTGTCATTGCAGTTTCGCTAGAATTCGTGGGTTTAGCCCAACCTGTGATCCCCTGCATCCAGGCTCGAACACCGACACTTTCAAACGCTTCACAGGCGAATCGGGCTTGTTCGCTGCATCTTTTACCAGCTTCGTAACCGTAGTAATGGAGGATGGCGGCAACAGCGACATCAGGGATACCAGATTGCGACCAGTTGAGAATCTCTACACCTTCAAATCCTTTATTAATAAGCTTTTGGGCTAATTTAGAAGGAGAATTGTCTACGGCAGTTTTGAGACTTCTGGCTAATCCAGTTGCATCAATATCAGCTAGTCTGGCTGTTGCCCGAATACTGGCCTTACCTTGTCCATTGGAGTCAACTTCTATTTCTTCTTTAATCTGTTCGATGACTTGGGTTACTTCAATCTGTGGCATAGTTTATTTGTGTGATGGAGTACAAAAATTGTTGTGTTTAAACTTAGACATTCACGCGCACCAAGTCTTGTTCCCGCACCAAAGAAAAGCGATTGGTCGTGATGAGTGGTTGGGAAAAAGTAGGTGATGCTAACTCGACCAAATAAAACCAGGACTTCTCGATTAACTCAATCCCCAGAACTAGCCTTTGCTTTGTGCCGCGATCGCAAAATTGCACCAGTACGCGTTCGCCCAGTACGAAAACAGGTTTGTTTAAAGTCCTGGCTTCTATCTGTCCAGTGCCAATGATTTGATGTTTTGTCGTGTAGATAAAGTCATCTTTGACCTCGACAACATAATTCCAGCAATCGCCATACCACTGCACCCCCAAGCAGTAACCGAATGCCCGATTACTCTTGATGTAGACTTTTTCACATAAGTTGACTTCAACAGGTGGTACTTGAGTACCCCAAGGTGGGGATATATACCAACATCTTTCTAAGGTAGTAATTGCACAATTCATGATACTTACCCCACCAAATATCTAATAACTTGCGGGTCTATTGCAGCAATGCGACTCTTGATACTCTGTGGAGGATTTTTGAGGAAACGTTTTAAATCCTGACTTTTAACTTGGTAATGTTTAGTAGAACGTCGGGCTGCTTTGAGCCAACCTCGTTTTACCCATGCAGCCACAGTAGAAGAATGCAAACAAAGATTTCTAGCGATTTCGCTACAACTATAATTGTCAAGGAATGGGCGGGTTGAATAGCTCAAAGAAGACAGCTTTCTAGAGATAGCTATTGTTGTACGGCGATAGCCTCGAACTTTCAGGCGATATGCTATTTGTTTCAGGGTATACATTTCAGCCATCTCTTCAATCGTTTCTAGCTCTGGTTTAGTCCATTTTTTGTTCATTTTTTAACCTCCAATATCTCAGCGCTGATTGAGTCAAAATTCACATCAGAAATATCGAAAAATGCCTGTATCTCTCCGCTGTTGTAAACATCTGTAATATGCTGCTTAATTGCGTCCCTTGATAACCCATCAGGGATATCAATGTGTGCTTCAGTAGTAACTTTCTCAACAACTTTAACGATGACTTTCATCAAACATCCTCCATTCCTACTTCCCCAGAATCGAATGCTACTTTGTACTGAGGTTTAGCTTTGTTAATCTGAAATTCGTTAGCTTTAATTACTGGCATCGCTGCACTTTTCACTGCTGCTTTCGCTTGGTGGTAGAGGAATTGAACTACACCATCTGCGTCTTCTTCGTCCTCTACTTGTGCCCAAAGTGAGCAACTTAATTCGAGAGATTCATAGTTCCCTAAGTTGAACTTTCTGGAATAACTAATTGAAACAGTACCGATTTTCATGTGTCCTTTTTAATTGATAAATTGAGTCAGGCAACCCCGTAAAGAATCGCCTTTGTAACGTGAACAGGGTGTAGGGGATAGGGTGTGGGGTGTAGGTTCCCCATACTTAAAAATAGGGTGTTCAAAATGGACGCTGTATTTCTTGCACATACGTGGGGAGCAATACATCTTTTTCTTTTTTCCATATTTTCAAAAAGGGGCTTGTACCCGTTGGGTGTGGGAAAGCGTTTTTTTACCTACACCCCACACCCTTATCGGTCACTTACCGCCTCTTCCCCTGTGGCAGAACTTGTTGATTATCTGGTTGCAAAGATGCCCTCGCCTCCGCCTCCGATACAGGAGCGAATACTGGTGCAGCCTTGTTTGCGTTATCTGCCCAGCGCTCGTAAGTCTCATTTGTTACCCAGTGGATAGTTGCCCCTGACTCTGCACCGCTACGAATTAATTCCGCCGCTTCGAGTGCATCCTTATCAAAATCAGACTGAGGGTTACGGTAGCTCCACTGAATAAACCAGTACGTTCCTAGCGCCCCCTCTACTTTCTGAAATTCCGCGCAGAAGATGTAATTTCGTAATACACTGGCGATCGCTTCATAACAGAACTCTTTTGGATCACCGAGCATTCCCTCCTCACACCATTGTTGAAAGGCGCGATGTGCAAAATGGTTGTAGAGTCCAGCGAATGAATCTTTGCTGCGGCGGTGCATCAAGAAACACAGCAGCATGGAAGCTGGGCCCTTAAATTGATCTTTGAGTTCCCCAGCTACAGGAATCACCCAAAGTTCGGTAAATGGCTCATTGGTGAAGTTCTCGTTGATCGTAAATACGCGGTCTGGTCTGGAAATGGCAATGGCGAAATCAGCTTTATTCCCTTTGAGATATCCTCCAGCTTGTGCTTCTAAAATGGTGAGTTTTGGAGGACAATCGAGAAGAAATTGCCCATACTCCTTGGCACAATTAGCTTGTAGCTTGGGTTGCGATGGAGGGATTAAGAAAACGCTGTTGTTGATTTTGATGGTTTCCATGATTAGTTTGTTTGTATTGAAGTGATAGCTGTTGTAATGTGTTGGCAAGAAAATCGCGTGCTTTTAACCGTCTGGATGAACATCATTCAGACGATTACTTACTTGTTGTTAGCAGAAGTCTCTGGTACAATCGAAAGCTGTTGATTATCCTCTAACTCATCCTTCAAATAAGAAAGTGCAGTTTGAGCATCACCAATAGTTAAATCTGGGTAATATTCCAGTGCGATAAAATCGGGATGTGCCGCAATCTCGTTAAGGATGAACTTTGCCGCATCAACTAATGTGTACAGATTGGGATGAGACATGATTAATTACCTCTAAATTCAGTTATCTTCAACGACTGACAACAAAAAACCGTGACCCGTATTTTGTACCTGCACTAATTTTTGATCCAGCAGATATTGAATGATTGTTGATGAAAATTGGATATGGTATAGAGGAGCACAACCACCACAGCGAAGGAGCGAATGCATTAGCCTGTAGGAAGTACGCTCCATATAGTTATTAACAGACTTGGGCATTGTTGCGACCTCCTGTTACTATTGATAGCTGCTGAGTGAGGGTTTTGATTTGCTGTCTATAACAGTCAATCTCAGCTTGAATACGCGCTTGTAATTCTTCTGGAGATAATAGGGTAAGCTCGTTTTCTAGATAATGGTGTAACTCTTCGCTATGTTTGTTGGGAGAAACGGTGTAATACCATCCTTCGCCAAATTCTTCAGCCAAGTAAGTACCTATTTGGTAATAAACCATGCCAACGATGATGCCTTGTTTTGTACGTTGCCCAAACGTAAACCGAGGATAGTCCCAACCGTGGGGAATACTGATTGTGGGTTGCATAAATGTGATTTTGGTGAATGAATGATTAAGGAGCAAAAAAGGGCGCTAGTGAAGCATGAGGAGCAGGGCGCAGAGCGAAAAAGAACTACTGTTCAATAACTCTTTTTCTTCCCCTGCCTCCCCTACTGTGTTCTGATTTACGCTGCGACTAGTTCCGCTTTCTCCAGCAGCCGTTGCAGTTCCTCACCAGTCAGCTGCTCCAGCGAACGGTATTGCAAGTATTCATCGAAACAATTGTCAATTCGCAATTCGCAATTCGCAGTTAAAACAATTGCGAATTGCGAACTGGTAATTGCGAATTGGTTTGACAGCCACCACGCCGCATCTAATGCAGAGTCGCTCTTTACTCGCTCCTGTTCCCCAGCACGTACAAACCACCACTGAGCGTTGCTGCATCCCACCTCGCCTAGTTTCTCGTTATCGCGGTAAATGCCGTCGTCCAATATTTCCAACTCAAACTTTTCACATTCGACGGCAACTTGTGCGATGATTTCATTACCAGTAGTAGAAGAGGACAAGGGGCAGGGTGCGGGGTGCAGAGGGGAAATATTCTCTCCCATGCTAAGAGCTCCCTGGACAAGTGCTTCTTGTTGCACTGGTAATGAGCCGTCTTTATGATGCCATGTAATGAAGTTATGGCATTTCGCCCAAGTGTCGGCGCGATGGATTTCCGCACCGTTCACCATGACTAGCCAAGGTTGCGTTAGGTCATCTTCGTAGGTGATGGCGGCTACAAGTTTGTCACCGTTGTAGTATTCGTGATCGTAGAAGGATATTTCGACTGGGGTTAATTCTTCTGGAGCGATCGCTTGTTCGTCAATTTTGTGGAGTTGGGCGGATTGATGGGCTATGATTGCGTTTACCCAGGTGTCAGTTGCTCTTTTGTCAAGAGTGGGTGTTGCGCCAAGGTCAGCGGCAATTCTTTTGAGGCGGGGGAGGGTGTAACGGGAGAGGGCTTGCTGTGTGTAGGTTGGATGCGTCATAATATAGATCCTGTTAAAGGGTCAAAGGGCGATCGCACAAGTTTTCCAGGCTAAGGCGGTTGTCCTTTGTTTTATCTACTATTATTTTACATATTTTGTGGAAATTAGTCAATGGCTACGGACGAGATTTTTTGTAACAAAGGGTAACTAAGAGTTTGTGCTACAACAGGATAAAATTCCCTAAGTTCGATTCCCAAAATTTGACAATATTTCAAAATAAGAGACAAAGAAACAGAGCGATCACCTTTACCCTTCCATTTTTCTATTTTATGAATTAACTGCTGAGAGCAAGGTTCTCCAAGTCCTGTAATTGCTTGTGCTATTTCTTCCCTAGAAAGTTTCTTCTCTTCTCTTTGCTGAAATAAAAACTCACCATATTCCTGATCCCAGTCAATCCGGGATACTAAATCTAAAGGTATTCCTTGCATTACGATTTCTCTCACTGATACTCCTATATTTACACAATGTGTGGAAATAGTGGTATACTTCTATGAAGTATGTAAAACCTAAGCAGTATTAGCGTAGAGCCTAAATCGTGAAAGCGATCGCTCTAAATTTGTGTTGACTTTTAAGAAGTAAGTTGAGAGTTCTTACTCTGAAGGGGCTTCTAAAAAATGACATATCCACAAGTTCTACTTTCGGGCGATGCCGAAGGCGGCGCAACGAATGCCCACACAGGCTTGCATCAAGCTATCCACGAACTACGTCACGGGTCAGTTGCTGAAGCGAAGCAGCTGGTAGCTCGACAGATTGCTCCCAAGAGCGAATGTGAGGCGTGCTGCTGTAGTTATGCAGATTCAGGTATTTACGTGATGCGATCGCTAAACGCTGTAGTCAACCTCTACATATTTGATACAGCATTTGGCTATGCTCCCGGTGCAGTTGACATAGTTCCAACTTACCAATGCAGCTAATGGGCAGCTTTTTCACAGCTAGCAGCATTATATAAAGCTCGTATAAACCTGATATTTGCTTGTGCAGAAATATCTTAAATTTATACATAAAATTAACTTATGTATTTTTTAAGCATAATACGATATCACACAATTATCACTGTCACAAAAAGGAGTTGCGTTTTTGACAACAGAGCAATGCGCTTTCGTCAATAAACAAACGAAATTTCAAAAGATGTCGAATTTTTAATAGGCGAACAAAAT
>NZ_JADEXR010000032.1 GCF_015206995.1 aff. Roholtiella sp. LEGE 12411
AATTGTCAAAAAAAGCACTACAAAATCCCCAAAACCAACGCCACAATCTGCTTAACTCTTCGATTTTCAATTTTGGAGTGTAAAGCTTGTGACTCACTTATCCTGAGTTACTTTGTCATGCGTTTAGTCTAAACTCCAGTAAACCATAAGCATGGACGATAGTCTTTTGATGTGAGTGGATCGTGCTAATTTTTAAATTTTAGATTTTGGATTCAGCAGAAAATTCAATTTCAAATCCCAAGTTTAGTGACTACTCCCCACTGGCTGTTGGGTAGAGAATTTGTAGAACAACTAGTGTCATATCATCGGTATTTTGCTTATCGGAACCGATAAATTGCTGAACTTGATCAAATAGGTAATCCACAATTTCCTGTGGGCTATTACAATACTTACAAGCCGTGTTGAAGGCAGTAATGAAATTGTCTTCATCGAAGCGATCGCCTCCTGCGGCAGCAGCATCTGTCAAGCCATCTGTGTAGTAAATAATTGTATCCCCAGGCTCTAACTGGGCCTGAGCATCCTCATATTGGCTGTTAGCATCTAAACCGATCAACATTCCCAAAGTATCCAAACGGGTGACAGCTTTTGTCGCTGCGTGCCACCACAAAGGGGGATTATGCGCTGCATTGCTATAAGACAAAATTTGGCTTTGAGGATTATATTCTGAGTAAAATAGGGTTACAAAACGGTGAGAATTTTCCAAATCCGCATACATAACACGATTTAAGTTTTGCAGAATCCCTGCTGGGGAATTACCATGTAGAACTTCTCCCCGCAGCATTCCCCGCATCATAGTCATAAGTAGCCCTGCGGGAACCCCTTTACCCATGACATCCCCAATTACTAAACCCCAGCGCCCAGTTTCCACACTATCTTGAATAATTGGCTGAATCTGATTGTGATTGGTGGGAATAAAGTCGTAATAGTCTCCACCAACACGGTTAGCAGGTTTACAGCGTGCAGCAAGAGCTACACCAGGAATAGTAGGGCATTGACGTGGCAAAAGTCGCCGTTGAATTTCTGCACCAATTTCTAGTTCTTGGTCTAGGCGTTCTTTCTTCCTTAGTTCTACGGCTAGTTCGTCGTTTTCGATCGCTACCGCTGTTTGGTCTGCCACTAACCTAACTAACTTTTGTCTGGTTTCTGTCCAGCTATATTCAGGATCGCGGCTCAAGACATACAGCCACCCTCGTTCAGTATGCTTCACCAGAATCGCCGTGCCAAAGATTTGCACATCTGGCCCCAAGTAGCGATGCATCTGGTCATCCAATATCCCTGTAGCAGCTGCTAGAGGAACAGTGTTAGGCACAAGCGTAATCTGACTGCTAGCTATTTCCAGCGCTTTGCGGATATTTTTACGCTGGCGACTATCTTGCCAGTGTAGTTGCTCTAATCTGACTTGACCATTAGGTTTGTAGAGAAACAGAGCACTACCGTCTGCATCTGTAACCCTTGTTGCCATTAGCGGAATCAGCTCCAAAAACTGATTTAAATTATTGAAGCTTCTTAGAGCAAACCCTAAAGAACTTAGTAAATCTTGGATTTTGTTTTGTTCCCGGTGCAACCGCGCCACGAGTTCTTTTAACGCCACGACTGGTGTGACATCTGTCGCGGCACTACTATTGCTGTCAGTGGGTTGAGAGGGCAGTTGAGACACAGGCACAGGTTCTATTGCACTTGATATCAGCAGGTTTTAGACTTATAAATCCTTTGGCTTTGGCATTGCTAAACCATATTGAGACAAGAATTGTCACTTTAGCAAGAGTATAAAGACGTAAGGTGTAACTTTTATGAGTATTGTATTTGCTTGTTGCATTTATTGCTAAATATTAGGAATTTCAAGTAATGTATTTTTAATCCAAATTAAAACAGTAGAAATCAGTATTTTTGGTGAAAACCCATAAAATTGCCCATTTTTTCATAACTTAATTACTGGATCATATATCTAAAGTCATAAAAATACTTTAATAAAAGAATAATAAATAATTCTTCGAGAGTAACTGTTTAGGCTGAGAAAAGAGATTAGGGACTTGTGGGATAAGTTTGTACAGTTACTTTTACCACTTACTGGCACTCTTATTTTAATAAGTGGTGCAGATGCAAATAACCTTTCAAAGATTTAATCTATATACCATAACTGCCATGACATTCGCTAGATTATTTTTTCTATTTTTGAATTTTTGATTTCGGAAATTTTTAAATGCTCAAATATGTATTTTAGCTTACTCAAAAAATAACCAAAACTCACCTCTTATATCAGAGCTACTAAAATCAAATTTAGGCTTAAAGCTTAAAACTATTGAGATAGATTAAAGTTATGTAGAGCAGGCTTTTAAAGACTTGTTGAATGGTTTACCCATTATTGTTTTTATATTGCACCCAATTAACAATTGCTATATGACTCATTTTGGTGTCATCTGCCCCGCAGCCACTGGTCATCTCAACCCCATGACCACATTAGGTCGTGAACTAAAACAACGCGGTCATCGCGTTACTGTATTAGGAATTCCTGACGCTCAATCCAAAACACTGGTAGCAGGATTAGAATTCAGGGAAATTGGTGGCTCTGAGTTTCCTGCTGGCATAAGTCAAGAATCATTGGCAAAGTTGGGGGAACTGAGTGGGTTGGCTGCTCTCAAGTACACTATCTATCTGGTACAACAGTCAGCGGCTATGTTACTCCAACAAGGCCCAACAGCAGTTAAAGAAGCAGGTATAGAAGCACTGCTAGTAGATCAGGTTTCGCCAGGGGGAGGGACTATTGCAGATTACTTAGGTATTCCCTTCATTTCTAGTGGTGGCTCTTTGCTCCTCAACCAAGAAGAAGGAGTTCCTCCTTTTTTCACATCTTGGAACTATAGCCCAAATTGGTGGGCGCGTCTACGTAACCGAGGAGCTTATTATTTATTTGACCGCTTTAGGCTACCTATCCGGCAGCTGGTGAATGAGTATCGCCAAAGGTGGAAATTGCCCTCTCACTCTTATCCTAACGATCAATACTCCCAACTAGCCCAGTTGAGTCAACTACCTGCCGAGCTTGACTTCCCCAGGCAGGAGTTACCCCAGTGGTTGCATTACACCGGCCCATATCATAATCCAAGCAGTCGCTCCCCTGTCCCTTTTCCTTATGAACAATTGACTGGACAACCGCTAATTTATGCCTCTATGGGTACTATCCAAAATCGTCTGCTAGAGATTTTCCAATGTATTGCTAAGGCTTGTGAAGGGTTAGATGTGCAATTGGTAATCTCTTTGGGTGGTTCAACCAGTCCAGAGTCCCTGGCAAAATTACCCGGTTCACCCTTAGTTGTAGAATATGCACCTCAGTTGGAATTGCTTCAAAAAGCCACTCTCACTATTACCCACGCTGGCCCAAATACTGTTTTGGAGTCTTTGAGTAACGCTGTACCAATGGTAGGCATTCCAATTACCAACGATCAGCCAGGAACAGCAGCACGTCTGGCTTGGGCGGGGGCTGGGGAGATGATACCCCAAGCTCGCTTGAGTGTCCCCAGGCTGCGAGAAGCAATTAAGCAGGTGTTGACAGAAAACTCTTACAAACAGAATGCAGTTAGATTACAAAAAGCCATTCAGAGCGCAGGAGGAGTAAGTCGAGCTGCTGATATTATCGAACAAGTAGTTTCTACAGGTAAGCCTGTCTTAGCTCAAACTCGATAATAGAATTATTGGCGTTGCTGAATTGAAGTATGAAATTCCAAAATCAAGTGTTAAAAATTCTTATCTTTGCGCCTTTGCGTGATACTAAATTCATACTTTTAATTAGTAACGCCGAATTATTTTTTCGCTGGAATATCTGCGGTTCAATACACCTAACCGGATTTCGATAGGGATTCGGCTGGAAAAAGCGGACGTATTTATTAATATTCCCACCGTGATTATACACTGATGCTGATGATGTTTCGCCACGGTCTGAGGGTAGGGGAAGCTGTAGGCTCTAAATTTGCGCTGGGATGCGCTGATGTGGGACGAACGTCAGATTTTCATCACCAGTGAAAAGGGTAGTGACTCTGGGGTGCATCCCTTGAGAGACGATGAAATAACCTTGCTCAAGGAACTCAGAGAGATGTTGCCTGATAGCAAGTATATTTTCGTTTCCTAACGCGGTGAGGTGATGTTCACTGATGCGGTGCGAAAGCTAATTGGGCGGCTGGCAGCGCAGGCAGGGCTTGATATCAAAGTTCACTGTCACATGATCGCCATGCCTGCGTTTACTAAGTAGTCGGACAAAAATATTTACAGTTATTGTATAATTAATTTTGTCTGACTTCTTAGCCATCTGTACTGAGATTTAGTTCCCCCCAGTGTAATCCTTGCTCAATCGCCAATAGTGATGGAAAGTTGGTTTTCCCCAGGTGCGGTGGGCGACCACACCTATGGAGTTTTGACAATTATGGCCAACAAGACCTAGGGCATATTCGGGGAATGACTTCGGTTGGATGGCGTAAGTATCGGGATCACCGCTGACTGGAACCAATACCCAGGTCTGCAAATCACTTGCGCTTTTCCGTTGCAACCTTGGGTATCCGTCATCCCCAGGTTTGGCTGGGGCTTGGAGATACAACTGCTCCTTGTAGGTGAAATCTTTCTCGAAGCTCTGGATTAGGTAAGTGCCATCAGTCTGCTTGACCAAATTCCACAGGTGTCCTTGGTATCCTGCATTAGTATTAGGAGGATCAAGGCTCCAAGTATGGATATAATCGTTGACATCGGGATTGTAACCTATAGCTTGGAAATAAGTACCAGTTACTTGGTGAATCAACATCCAGGTACCGGAAACATTTTCTGGGCGTGTCATTGGAATATCCTCGTTAGGTTCAATGGGTGGTAGTTCTGGAACAGAACTTGGAACTGTGATTTTGACGGTCTTGCCGCCGATAACTTCGCCGTCAACTACGACGTCAAGGGAGCCGTTGAAGACCTGAACCTCGCTGGTGGCTGCTACCTTACCAATCCAGGAAACGTCAAAGCTAATTTGATGGTCTTGGTTTCTGCTCAGGGGACCGTGACCGACGGTAGGTGCGATCGCTTGCACAAAAGATGCCGTGGCACCCCTGGCTACCAGACTGACGTTGCCGATCACAGTGATCTGTGCTGCCAATTCAGCAGCGATCGTCTCCACAATTGTATTTGCACTGACACCTTGGACAAGTTTGCAACCCGTCGCCTTGGCAATCCTTGTCCCTTGTCCTTTGATGCCGCCAGGATCGCCGCACCATTTCTGATACCCGTTATCTTTAGGCACAGGCTCGTCGTCCAGCCCCTGCGGGGCCCTAAAGTTGATGTTCAAGCTCAGGGCTAGCACTTTGATCTTCTCGGCGACTAACTTAGCAGTGACCGATGCCTCGGTGATGTCGTAGGAGAGTTGGGAGATTTGCTTGCAGATTGAGTCGTGACCGGCGGCGTCACCAAACCAGACGATAATCCGCTTGGCATCAGCACGCCAACCGATATTGCCACCTGGTGGTTGTGCCACCTGATCGAGTGCATAGAACTGAGCTTCTGGAGTGTCTTGACCCGAACTGGTCGTCCAGGTATCGACTGCCGCTTTGATGTCAGCGATTTTAGAAGTCAGGCTATGCTGGTGCTTGAAGGCGTAGGGATGCTCGTCAGTAACCGGAGCAGGAAAGTCTTTATAGTCGCCAACCCCGAACCAGACATCGGATCCTAGAGCCTGGATTCTGGTCATCACATCTAGGATGCCACTCTTGACGGCATTGAGCGCCGACCTCATGCTACCGGTCGTGTCTGCGAGAAAATAGACATCCACTTTGGGGACTACCCCAGATTTCGGGATAGTGACTTTCACTACTTCGGCGAACTTTTGATCTATGGATAGGGTCAGATCGTTCGTTGCAGGTGAAACCTGAATCGGAATACTCATTAATTTGAACAACTCCTTTGATCCAAAAGTTTTACCTTGTTAATTCTTTGAATTTAATTACTAAATGACCATCTCACTTTTTATTTATCTTTTTCAGAAGAATATAATTGTTTATATTTTTGTTCTCGGTAGAGAATAAGTTAATTAGGAAAAAGAAGAAAAAATATGCGATCGCTAGACCCAGATCATCTGTTGTACCCCGTAAAAAACTAAGGAACCATCGCTACCTTAATTACCTTACGCGCCTTCATCTCACAAAACACCTGTTCTAAATCCTTCAATGGGCGCTGTTCGCTAATGAGTAATTCAAAGGTAATTTTGCAACTAGCTATCAGTGAAAGCGCGGATCGCACATATTCTGGTGTGTTATGAAATACCCCTTTGAGCGTAATTTCGCTGTAGTGTAACTGTTCTGTGTTGACGGTAATTGTGGTATCTCGTGGACATCCACCGAATAAATTCACCGTTGCACCGGGACGGGCGCAGGCGATCGCAGTTTCCCAAACACTTGGGACGCCAGTTGCTTCAATCACCACATCTGCACCCCATCCTTGTGTGAGTTCTTTCACCACACTGGGAATATCCGGGATTTGATGATAATTAAACGTTTGGGCTGCACCGAATTTCTTACCAATTTCTAGCCTGTGGTCATTACCTCCCCACAGTAAAACCTCAGCTTTCACACTCAAAGCCGCCACAAACATCAGCCCGATCGCCCCATCTCCCAAGACGACTACTCTATCTTTGGCTTGGACGTTGGAACGCGCTACCCCATGCAGCACACAAGCTAAAGGTTCGGTCATCGCTGCCAATTGCCAAGGCAACTCACCGGGAACCTTCAATAAATTATGCTGCACTATGGGTGCAGGGATTTTCAAGTATTCGGCAAAAGTCCCATTATTCCATGTCAAATTTGGACATAATGAATACTCTTGGCGTTGACAAAAAAAGCAGTTCATGCATGGGGCAGAATTGTTAGCAACGACGCGATCGCCTACTTGCCAACCTGTGACGCCTGCACCTACTGCTACAATTCTCCCAGCAGCTTCATGACCAAAAAGCGTCGGCAGTTTCAGCATCTTCGCATGACCACCACGACGCCAGACTTTCAAATCTGTACCACAAGTTGTTGCTGCTCCTACTTGGATTACCACTTCACCATTTGCTGGAGTAGGGTCAGCAACTTCTTCTAGACGTAAATCTTCTTGGCCATAAAGTAATGCTGCTAACAAAGCTTTAAACCTATCAACTAGATCCACCTGATTTTACCAGTTAGAGCTAATCGATAGGTTAAAACTCAATCAGTAGTCATCTATCCCATAACTTTGAAATTCTATGAATTTACAGCTGGTTGCGGAAGTACTCCCGTGTTTCGGGTTTCCACATTAGTAGGATTAGGTAGACGAGTTACAGTTAACAGCGGTACTTCTTGTCGGCACGACTGGCAAAACCAATACAGTTCACCATGACGGACATGACGCAGGAGGGAACCACCGCAACATGGGCAGGTGTTGGCTCTCATACTCATACCAATGTCCTCCTTAAAAAAAAGTTGTTGTTTAAGATGAGTAAAAAAAGTTGTTGATTAAAACTAGATTTTGGCTGCATGAATGCGACCATTCGATTTTATGCGGTCTTTGATAATTTGTCCGTAAACAGCTTCATAGCCGTTAACCATTTGGACAACGCTAAAATTGTTTTTTACATATTCTCGACAAGTTTGACGATTTAGTTCCAAAGCTCGTGGAATCATTGCTTGCATTTCTTCATAGCTTTGGCAGACAAAACCTGTTTCACCGTGGGCAATTACTTCTGGTACGGAGCCTAAATTCATAGCAATCACTGGTGTACCAGTGGCCATTGATTCAGTCATGACCAACCCAAAAGGTTCTTGCCAAGCAATGGGGAAAAGAGTTACG
Source organism: aff. Roholtiella sp. LEGE 12411 (assembly GCF_015206995.1). Lineage (GTDB taxonomy): Bacteria > Cyanobacteriota > Cyanobacteriia > Cyanobacteriales > Nostocaceae > Komarekiella. The sequence continues at coordinate 7,822 of NZ_JADEXR010000032.1, forward strand.
GCAGCATTGCCCAGAAGTTCAGTTTTTTCGGCGTGGTTGATTTCGCCTAGATATTCAATTTGCTGACCATCAATATGGGGGGCAATCTCTTGTTCAAAAAACTTAGAGTCTACTACATCAACTTTTCCAGCCATCTTTAAACGTCAACCACTCTGCTTAGCAATAGCGATCGCATGTTGTGGGCCCTTCTCTGGCGAAAAGCGTCCTAAAAATGCCAAGTATGGTGATTCTTTTGCTTCGGCTACAAACTTGTAATCTTTTAGTTCAATGCCGTTATAAACCGTGCCAACATAGTTGAGATTAAGTTGACGCTGCGCGTCACTAATGCTAACGTATGGTTGCTTTTGATAATAGCTAAATGCGTTACGGTTGTCTTTTGTAAAATTACCGTGCAGAGTATGCACAGTAGGGGTTGTTGTTACTAAACTCGCTAAAGGTAATGCCGAAATTCCTACATGAGAATGGATAATATCGAATTCCGTAGCATGTTGGTAAACTTGGCTTAGTTCCAGCATTTCATACACTGTATACTCTTTGATACTTGGGTCTAAGCGCAATGCCCGCGGACAAACTGCTTCTAACCGAGCCAAAGTTTGAGAATCGCCAGAGGCAAACAAAGTTACCTCATGACCACGACGAACTAGTTCATCGGTTAAGCGACTTACTACTAATTCAATTCCTCCATAATTAGGAGGTGGTACCCTTTCCCATAAGGGGGCAACTTGAGCGATTTTCATAAGTTGTTTTGGTTCAGTCGGTGAAATTGTCCTCAATGTAATTTATTACATTTTATGAGGCAGAGCATTTGTACTTACTCTTTTGATATTTAAATTAACCTAACTGACCGCTAAAAGCACAATATCGTTATCCGTACCGCAAATCTGCTACCGACAAATTTAAACCTGTCAGCAATACTTAACTACACTTGTTAAGTTACAGCTGATCGTTTACTAACTTCATCTATCTTGGGGATCATAACTCTATAGAATATTTTGTAGCAAAACCTACAAAAATGCATATTTTGTAGCTGAAAATACTAAATTATTAGATGGGATCAATTCAATCAAGTCTGCTTTTGGCGAAATAGGAAAATCAGGAAAGAAATTATTAATGTTAAATAAACGTGCATAATTTACATAATTCTTAATTTAAACTTGGCTCAATACTGTTAATTAACTAATGAAAATCGCTACTTGGAACGTCAACTCGATTCGCATTCGCCTAGAACAGGTTATCGATTGGTTAAGTAAAAACCCCGTTGATGTCCTCTGCTTGCAAGAAATCAAGGTTGTAGATGCCGAATTTCCGCGATCGCCTTTTGAGCAATTGGGTTATCATCTTTATTTATCAGGGCAAAAATCTTATAACGGCGTAGCCCTAATTAGCCGTCAACCGCTCGTAGATGTTAGTAATGGATTCATAGCGTTTCTGCCAGAACTACAGCCAGAATGGGATGAGCAAAAGCGGGTGATTACAGGCGTATTAGATCAGATTCGGATTGTAAATTTATATGTCCCCAATGGCGCAGCGGTAGGAACTGAGAAATACGAATACAAACTGTGCTGGTTGAAAATACTGCGGGAGTATTTGCAGTTACTCCTCCTATCAGAACCTGCCATTTGTCTGTGCGGCGACTTCAACATTGCCCTAGAAGCTAAGGATATTCATGAGCAAGTTAGTACAAACAATCACATTATGGCATCCGAACTAGAGCGCCAAGCTTTAAGGGATATTCTGACTCTGGGATTTGCTGATGCTTTTCGCCAATTCACCACAGAAGGTGGACACTACAGCTGGTGGGATTATCGCGCTGCTGCCTTTCGTCGCAACTTAGGTTGGCGGATTGACCATCACTATCTTACATCTGTACTTTCCGAGCGAGCTAAAAGTTGCATCATTGATGTAGAACCTAGAAAACTAACCCAACCCAGCGACCATGCGCCGGTAATTGTGGAATTTGAGATATGAGGGGAATGGGGAATGGGAGACGGGGGATGGGGGATGGGGAAAAAGAGAGTTAGAGGTGTACGCAGTTTTTTCAAAAATTAAATAGTAATCCTATATATATTTAGTGTAAGGATATCTTGAGCGTGGTAACTAAGTATACAGATATGCTCAGATTTCATGTTCAAGTATTCAGTGAGTTTTTTGAGAGCGATAAAAACGGAAGTATTGATTTTAGGTATTTAATATGTTTTTGGTAACTGGAGCAACGGGAGGAATTGGTCGCAGAGTTGTACGACTCCTACGTCAACGGGAGCAATCCGTACGGGCTTTTGTCCGCCTTACTTCGCGCTACAGCGAGTTAGAACACCGGGGTGCAGAAATTTTCATTGGTGATTTACGTCTGGATAAAGATATCCAAAAAGCTAGCCAAGGCGTCCAGTATATTATCAGTGCTCATGGTTCTGATGGTGATGCCCTATCCTTAGACTACCGCGCCAATATCGAACTCATTGACCAGGCAAAAGTTAACGAAGTAGAACACTTTGTCTTTATTTCCGTACTGGGAGCCGAACGGGGGTATGAAGATGCTCCGACGTTCAAAGCCAAACGGGCAGTAGAGCAATACTTGGAAGCTAGTGGTTTAAATTACACTATTTTACGCCCAGCTGGATTAGCATCAAATTTGCTGCCATTAGCAGAGCAGTTTCGTGAAACTGAGTTGTATTTGCTCATCGGCGATCGCAAAAACCGGACTTCAATTGTCAGTACCGATGATTTAGCAAGGATAGTGGTGGATTCTGTAACAACTGAAGGCGCTCGCAACCAGATTTTACCCATCGGAGGCCCGGAGATTTTATTACGAGAGGATATTCCCCAAATATTTAGTCGGATCTTTAACAAAGAACCAGTAGTAATTAACTCACCATTATTTGTTATTGATGGGTTACGGAGCGCATTGGGTTTATTCAATTCCCAAGGACAAACAGCTTTGGGAACCTATCGGACATTGCTAGCAAATGAATTTTTCTGTACAAAAGAAGAAATTGCTAATTTAGAAGCGATTTTCAACTTCCAATTGGAAACCTTAGAAAATTTTCTGCGACGTTATCTAGCAGTTTAGGGCATGGGGCATGGGGCATGGGGCATGGGTACAAGGAAGAATTGTTGAACAGGTCTTTTTGTGATCTACCTTCTCTCTTCTCAATGCCCAATCCCCAATCCCCAATACTTCTCTACGAGAGGCTGCGCCAACGACTTCTCTACGAGACGCTACGCGTTAGCGGAGCTTTCGCTTTAGCGATACGCTCAGTACAAGTGCCCAATGCCCAATGCCCCAATGCCCCAATGCCCCAATGCCCAATGCCCAATGCCCAATGCCCCAATCCCCAATCCCCAATGCCCAATAATTTAAAATCCAAAATCTAAAATTCTATGAGATCTCCCATAGCTACAAATGCTGCTCAAGCACGTCAAACAAAAGAGCGTTTCGCTAAACCAGAAGAACAACTAACTTATGAACTGGGGAAAGCTGTACAGGAATTGCCGCCCCTTTATACCAGATTATTAGCAGGGACAATTAGCGTCATAGTCTTTGGGGCGATCGCCTGGGCGCACTTCTCAAAAGTCGATGAAGTGGCGACAGCGCCAGGGGAGTTAATTGCTTCTACACAAGTAAGACCGGTGACATCCTTGGGTGGTGGCTCAATTGTGGCTGTCAGAGTGCAAGAAGGCGATCGCGTTACCAAAGGTCAAATATTAGTTCAAAAAGATCCAGACTTGCAAAAAACCGATGTTACTCGCCTAGCTCAATCTACCAAATTGATTCAGGACGACTTGCAACGTTTGGACGCAGAACGCACTGGTGCTAAACTTGCTGGGACGAAACTACAAGATGAACTTTTAAACTCTCGTCTGCAAGACTATCAAGCGCGTCAAGCAGGAGCGGAAGCCGAAGCAAATCGCCAATTAGCGCTCATTGATCAGGCGAAAGTCCGCTTGACCCGATTGCAAGACAATTTAGTCAATGCTAAAAGCAGTGTGGGTAACGCTAAAACAAATCTGGCCAACGTTGAAAGTATCCGAATTAAAGTTGAAAGCGTGTTAGCGATCGCTCAATCAAGAGAAGAAAATCTACGCACCCTAATTTCTCCTGGCGCTGTTCCAAGAGTTGATTACCTGGAGGCACAAGAAAGATTAGTTCGTGCGAAGACAGATATTACGAAAGCACAAGATGAAGTAATTAACGCCCAAAATAGAATAACAGAGGCTCAAGACAAAGTTACATCTTTAGAAAAAGATATTGCTGCCCAAGTCCAAGAAATTCGCCAAGCCGAACAAGCCTATCAAACCGCACGTAACCAAGCCCAGCGTGTAGCATCAGAACGCCAAAGTGAAATTTTGACGCTAATGAACAAGCGCAAAGAAGAACTTACCACTGTTCAAGGTGAACTAGAACAGGCGAGAAAGCAACAAGCTTTAGAAACTATCGAGGCTCCCTTTGACGGTACGATTTACAGAGTCAAAGCCACTAAGGGCCCAGTGCAATCGGGTGAAGAATTGTTGTCGATCTTACCCGAAGGAGAAGAGATGCTGTTAGAGGTGAAAGTTCTTAACCGCGATATTGGGTTTATACGTCAGGGGATGAAGGCAAAAGTGAAAATGGCAACTTTCCCCTTCCAGGAATTTGGCACTATTGCAGGTGAAGTCGTGCAAGTTAGTCCAAATTCAATTGTTGATAAAGAATTAGGCTTAGTCTTTCCCACAAGAATTAAACTGAACAAACATTCCGTTAACGTCCAGGGTAAAAATGTAGAATTTACACCAGGGATGGCAGCAACGGGTGAAATTGTTACTCGGAAAAAGTCGATTTTGACATTCATCACTGAGCCTGTAACGCGGCGTTTTAATGAGGCATTTTCAGTGCGATAGGTTTGCTATTGGGCATTGGGCATTGGGGATGGGGCATTGGGCATTGATTACCTTGTCCCCAGTCCCCAGTCCCCGGTTCAAATAATACCCAATAATTTTTTATACACCTCTAATCGTCGTTGGATTATCGCTATTATGTTGCCAAAATTAGGATTACTGCCATCTTTATTATCATTATTGCTATCTGGAAAGTTGGTATTGGTACTTAGAATCATTTCATAGTCTTGGGATTGCAACCATGATGCTGGATTAACCAATCTGTCATTACTTTCAAGTTGAGAGATCGCGTTCAAGTTATTGTCTGGTGTCAGATAATTTGCCGTTTGTGTGTAGGTGCTTAGCAACTTGTCGTTAGACATCGCCTGACTCACTAAAGAATCAACATTGAAACTATTAACACTAGAAATTGTAGTTGGTGTCAAATAGTTTGTCTTCTGTGCGATGGACTGACTCACTAAAGAACTGACGTTGGAACTATTAAAACTAGAAGTTGTAGCTTCTATACTATTTCCAGCCGTCTCTGTGACAATTTGACGTACTTGGGCATCAGTCAGATTGGGGTTTGCACTGAGCATCAGGGCAACTACACCAGCAACGTGGGGAGTTGCCATAGATGTACCACTATGAATGCCATACTGATTTCCTGGGACTGAGGAGTAGATATCAACGCCTGGAGCTGTAACATAGCTAATTTCATTCTCACCAGATCGATTAGAGAAATCGGGCATTTTGTTATTGCGATCCACGGCTCCAACTGCAATACCCGACTTGTTTGCATAATGAGCAGGATAGTCTGGTGATGAGTCGCCATCATTACCTGCTGCCATGACAACAATCACTCCTTTGCTGCTAGCATATTCAACGGCTGACTTGAGAGTTCGGTTAGAATAATTGCTTCCTAGGCTGAGGTTAATGACATTAGCTCCATTGTCCACAGCATACTTAATGCCATTAACTATAGAAGAAGAGGAACCGGAGCCAGAATCATTCAAAGCTTTGACTGGCATAATCTTGGCATCATAAGCAACACCAGTGACACCATAGTTATTATTCTCTCCTGCGATCGTGCCAGAAATATGGGTGCCATGACCATTATTATCTTGGGTGTTGTTATTGTTGTTGGCAAAGTTCCAGCCATAAACATCATCAATATAGCCATTGCTATCATCATCTATGCTGTTCCCAGCAATTTCCTTAGTATTCGTCCAGATGTTATTTTTTAGATCCTCGTGGTTGTAGTCAACTCCAGTATCTACAACAGCAACAACAACACCCTTACCTGTATAGCCATGTGCCCAAGCTTCTGGAGCTTTAACAAGATCTGCTCCCCAATTATTACCACCAACCTCAGGAGCATCAGCAAAGGTATTCTGACCAGCAGCTTGAGCTACCGCCGCCGCTGCATTAATCAAGCCATAGCCAGTGGTGGAGTTATAGTTTCCAGTACTAGAAGCATTAACGTCAATAACATTTTCTGAACTACTACTATTGAGTAACTGCACATCACCATCATCTGCTTCTAGGCTATGGATAGCTGAGTTGAAGCTACTACGGCTGCTGGGGCTGAACGTGTAGTCATCCTTAATATTGAAACTATCTACTGAGGAAATAGGAGTAATATTTAGCCCTTTATTCGACAAAGAATTTTTACTAATATCATCAATGGGCATAAGTATTTTCTCCTCAAAGATAGCAATCTTTTTTTGACAGATTAATCTGTTAAAACCTTTTTTCATCAAAGGTTTTAATTCTTGAACAATCTTCTATTGCCAATAATTACTATGAAATCTGATAGTAAAATGCTAACTTTATTACAAAAAAACACTATGAAAAGTGTGATTCTTATTAAGAGTTGATTTATCAAATGAATCTTAAATCTGTAAAGTGCGTTAACGGAGTAGAACGCAGCAAATTTTATACTTTATAAAAACTATTCATAGCTCATTTATCAATACCTTTACTCTTTAACTGAAAGGTATTGGTAAAAGATTTTAATTTATGCCTTACTCCTTTAATTCAATACGCTTAGGATAAGACAATTTGCACGATCAATAATCTCTGTATAAACGTTGCAATACAACGTCTCTACTTATCCAAAAAGTATTAATTTCCTTCGCAGTACTACAAAAAAAGACAACAAATACCTGATTCACAACACACCAAACTCACTGCCCCTGCAATACAAGTATTTGATTTAGAATTAATTATCTGATATGTCTGGCGTCTGTGTATCCGTCTTGTGCTGTTTAGTATCTTTTCGGTGTTTCTCTTCTTTCCATCTGCCTGTTTTGCGTGCGGCTTCTGTCAGGAGATACTCAATTTGAGCGTTAACGCTCCTTAGTTCGTCAGAAGACCATTTCTCCAGCACTTCGTATAACTTAAGGTCTAAACGCAGTAAAAACCGTTTTTTCTGGCTCATGTCTTAGGTGTAAAGGCTGCCAGTGTTAACCACTGGTTGAATATTCTGTTCTGAGGTTAAGACAACCAGCAGATTGTTAATCATAGCGGCTTTGCGTTCATCATCCAAGTCAATGATTTGTCGTTCGCTGATCCGTTTTAGTGCTTCATCAACCATCCCTACTGCACTGTCAACAATTTGTCGCCGTGCATCAATCATTGCTTTGGCTTGTTGACGACGCAGCATCATTTGGGCAATTTCTGGAGCATACGCAAGATGAGAAAGTCTCGCTTCTAATACCTCAACTCCCGCAACTTCCAGTCTCGCTTGCAATTCTTTTTGGAGAAAAAGCGCGATTTCATCAGGTACTGCACGCAACGAAGGAAGTGATTGCTCATCAGGCGCATCATAAGGATAGCGGATTGCTAGGGTACGGATCGCTGTCTCGCTCTGGATGCCGACAAATTGCTCGTAGTCATCAACTGCAAATCTAGATTTAGCTGATTCTACTACTTGCCACACTACTACGGCTGCAATCTCTATCGGACTGCCTTGGGCGTCGTTTACTTTTAATATTTTGCTGTTAAAGTTGCGAACCCTTAGAGATACTTGGCGTTTATTGGTAAAAGGATTAGTCCACCAAAAGCCTGCTTCCTGCACAGTACCAACATAACGCCCTAAAAAGACTAGTACTATTGCCTGATTTGGCTCAACCGTAAAGAAACCAGACCACGAAGGAATTACCACTATAAGCAATGTCGCCCCCAACCATGCCCCTATTTCTGCTAAATCGGCAAAATCTTCCACCTTAAGGCTTCTGCCTAATACTTCTACTAATCCCTGTATTGTTGCCCAAACCTGCCAACTACCAAAAATGGCTAAAGCTAGGATGATGCTCAAAGCTAGGAAGCCGTTGACTTTAAAGGCAGGAAATTCCCCGATTTGCTGCTTCATTATTTACTCTTACGATTTGATTGTTTTTATTATCAAAATGATATCACAATAATAGCGAACCACAGTAGATGCCCAAGCAGCATTCATCAGAAACAGAAATAATAGTGTTTCATTTGAAGGTTGATATGTATGGCAAAAGGAAGGCGAATGGAGCTTAACTCTATTCGCCAAACAGTGTGCTGACAGCGTTTTTCAATTGTGTGAACTACAAATCCAAAACCCAAATCCACGTAGAGACGCGTTAGCGGAGCGGCACGAAGTTATGGCCTATGCAAACGTAAAATCGCTGTAAGTCACCTTTAAATATGTATGTTCATTTAGATGTTTGCTTGCTGACGTTGATATAGTGACCAGTACAAACCCTTTTGTTGCAACAGCTGTGAGTGAGTACCACGTTCAGCGATTACGCCTTGTTCCAATACCAAAATTAAATCAGCACGTTTAAGAGGGGCAAAGCGGTGAGCGATCAGAAACACAGTACGGTTGGCAGAAATTTTTTGTAGGTTTTGCAATACCTGTTGTTCAGTTTCACTATCTAAAGCACTGGTAGCTTCATCTAAAACTAAAATTGGCGCTGGAGAAAGAAATAACCTTGCTAGGGCAATGCGTTGTCTTTGCCCACCAGATAAAGCTGTCCCGCGTTCCCCTACATTGGTTTCATAACCGTAGGGTAATTGACTGATGAAGTCGTGTGCTACGGCTAGTCTAGCAGCTTCTACTACTTGCTCGGCGCTAATGTCAGGATTACCGAGAGTGATATTTTCTAAGATGGAGCCATTGAATAAAAAGTCTTCTTGGAGAACTACGCTAATTTGTTGTCGCAGTGAGGCTAAATCGGCACTTTTAATATCAAAACCATCAATGAGAATGCGTCCTGATTCAATTTGATAGAGGCGTTGCAATAGCTTAGAAAGAGTACTTTTCCCAGAACCGCTACGTCCAACAATGCCAACGAACTGTCCTGGTTCTGCATTGAAGGTGATGCCTCTAAGGACTGGTTCAACGTTCTGTTGGTAGCGGAAAAAGACTTGCTCGAAGGTGACTTGACCTTTGAGGAGTGGTAAAACTAGACCAGTTCCAAGTTCAGCTTCTGGGGCGACGTTGAGAATGTCACCAATCCGGTCTACGGAAAGTAGGACTTGTTGCAGGTTTTGCCATAACTGCACTAGGCGCAAAAGTGGCCCTGTGACTCTACCAGACAGCATTTGAAAGGCAACAAGCTGACCAACAGTGAGCTTCTGTTCGATGACTAACTTAGCTCCAAACCAGAGAATCAGCATAGTAGAAAAATTGGTGAGAAAGTCACCAATATTGCTGCTGATGTTGGAAGTGGTAGAGGCTTTGAAACCTGTGCGAATGAATCTGGCGAATAAGCCTTCCCAGCGATCGCGTGCTACTGGTTCGGCTGCATGGGCTTTGACGGAGTGAATTCCCGTCATTGTCTCCACTAGAAACGATTGACTATCAGCGCTACGGTTAAACGTTTCGTTGAGCCAGTTGCGAAGAATTGGTGTTGCAACTATCGTCAAAATGGCAAACAGTGGCAGTACTGCTAACGCTGCAAAGGTGAGTGGTACATTGTAGTAAAACATCAATGCTAGGTAGACCACAGCAAAGATGCTATCCAGAATCACGGTTAATGCTGTACCGGTGAGAAACTGGCGAATTTGTTCGAGTTCCTGGACTCGTGCTACTGTGTCTCCGACGCGCCGCGACTCAAAATAAGCTAAAGGCAAACGCATCAGATGGCGAAATAGCTGTGCTGATAAACTCAAATCTAAGCGACGGGCTGTATGAGTAAATATGAATAGGCGCAGAGTACCGAGTATGGCCTCAAATATGGCTACTAACAAAAGTGCGATCGCCATGACATCCAATGTTGCCAAGCTCTCCTGCACCATCACTTTATCAATAACGACTTGTGTAATCAGTGGTGTTGTTAACCCTAAAAGCTGCAACGTAAAAGACGCCAGCAAAACTTCACCTAGCAATCCCCGATATTTCCAAACTGCTGGTGTGAACCAACCGAGGTTAAATTTTTCTTGTTTGGATATGAGTTCTGCTTGCCACAGTTGCCCATCCCAGGACGCCTCAACTACCGACTGCGGTAAGCTTTCACAAGTTTTATCAGGATTTAGAGGATTAGCGATAATTAGGCGATCGCCTTTTACCCCATAAGCCACTACCCAAGAGGGAGCCTGGAGTGAGTCAGTATTCCACAGCAATAAGACTGGAAATGACAACTGTCGCAACTCACGCCAATTTACTTGCAACCGTCGCAACAGCAACCCTAACTTTTCCGCTGCTTCCACAACATGTTTTGGGCGTTGTCCTCTAAGTTGGCGTTGTACCCATTCCAGTTGCACAGAATTTTCTAACTGTTGCGCCGCCATTGTTAAACAAGCAGCTCCTGTATTCCAGCTTGCAACAAAAGGATAATTTGGGATTACCAGAGTGGAGGAGTGGGGCTGTGGAGGAGTGGAGGAGTCGGGGAGTCGGTGAGTCGGGGAGTGAGAGAATGTTTCCCTATCTTGCTCTGCGTCTTTTAGTCCCCCTTGCCAAAACTCTTCTATTTGTGGATTAGAAACTTCGTTCCACAGTGCTGTTTCCCAACACACTACTACCACTTCTTTACTAGCAGCTACAGCTTTACAATCTACAGAAAGCTTTTGTAAGTCGCCAAACCAATCCCCTACCTCCAAGGCTGCTAATGGCTTGCCAGTATTTTCTTGTTTGAAGTTTCCCCGGACTTCTTTACGCAAGCGAACTTTACCAGCCGCAATAAAAAATTGGGAACCTCCGGTTTCATTAGACCAAATTTTTTCCCCAAGACGATACTGACGGATTTCTGAGTGATTTTGTAATCGGGATTTTTGTTCGGGCGTGAGCCAGGTTAGGGGTGGCTGATTCCAAGGTAAAGAGGCTAGCACGCTTAGTAAAGATTCATTATTCAGAATTTTTAACTCACTTGTAATTTCACCGTCAGTTTTTGAATTTTCTCTGCTAGCCATTTCTCAAACAACTCATTTTGTAGTGCTTGCTTTAGTTGAGTATCTTCTAAAGACGCTGGCAGAAATTGTTCTACTCGAAACAAACCATAGCGTCCTTCTAGTTCTACTGGCCCTACTAATTCTCCAGGATTTGCCACATCAACAGCTGCCCGTAGTATATCTGGTAGACTTCCTCGGCTGATTGGCCCCATCATGCCATGCACAATTCGGTCATCTGCAACTGAATACTCTTTAGCTAATTGCTCAAAGCTACCTCCTTCTTCGATTTGGGTTTGTAGTTCTTCACTGAGTTCCCGATTCTCAACCAAAATGCGAGAGAGCACTATTCGATCCAGAAAAATTTTACGTTCAATAAAATATTCTGGGATTTTTGGTTCGGTAACTACAGCCTTCAGCTTTTCTAACTTGAAGCCAAAAACGACTGATGCGTGAAAGGTAGCGTAGTTTGTGTTGTTTTTGTTTAACCACTCTTGAAAATTTTGGGGATCGGCTAGTTGATTTTTCAGCCTAAAATCAATAATTGTCTGTTCAGTTAATGCTGGAGTAATCTCAATATCATCTCGCGTTTGTATTTCCTGTTCAATTACGCGCTGGCGGAGAATATCTTCAATAAATTGTCCCAATTTTCCAGAGGCTTGCAGGTATTTTACTACTTCCTCCATAGAAATCGGCTGGTCATTGATGGTCAAAAAGGATGAAGATTCCATGAACTAATTACGTGGAAATGGTTAAACACTTAAGCATCTTTCAAATTAAATCATATAGAAATTAACTTGTCATTTATGGATAAATATGATAAAGATTTCGTAAACTAATGACATATAAATGAGTACAAAGTTATGTGGCTAATAAATAAAATAATTTAGTTTTATCGCTGGTATAGTCTATGCTAATCCGATTTGATTGGTGAACTGACTTATGGAGACAGCGAATAGGGAACAAATGGGCGGTGTAGGTTTGCGTTCCCGAAGTTGTCTCAACGGGGGGAACCTCCGCACGGCACTTCTGTTCGCTCTACTTTTCAAAACTGATTTTGGATTTTCCCCAGCATTCAAAGTCGCTTGCTCTGAGACTTTTTTTTGGTTAAGAGCGGGTTATGTAAAAAATCTTTTGTAGATGTCAAGTCAAAAATCAGGCAATGATAGTTGTCCATGTCCAGGCAAGTATTATTGCTGCGATCGCACCAATTAATGTGTTAAAAATATTTACCACTTCGTTAGTCAGCCAGGCATATTTAGATTGCAGCGTTGCTCCAATCACACTTTCTAAGTTGGTGGCAATAAACGCTGCCAGCACACACCAAGCGATTCCCCATAGATCAATTAAACCAACTCCCCAACCCACTAAAGCGATCGCAATTGATGCCACTACACCGGCTAAAGTTCCCTCTAAGCTAACCGCTCCTTCTGTTCCACGCGATACTGGTTGCAGTGTGGTAATCAGAAATGTGCGTTTCCCGTATGCTTTACCAACCTCGCTAGCAGTGGTGTCAGAAAGTTTGGTGCTGAAACTCGCCACATAGCCTAACAATAGTAGGGATTGGGGACTGGGTAAGAGAAATCCTGAATTTATTATTCCTATTCCCAAAGCACATAGCGCCCCAGTCAAAGCTGAACCCCAGACATTTTCTGGGCCTCTTGCTCCAGAACGCTTTTCGGCAATTCCTTCTGCTTGTTTTTGGGCCATACCGATGCGGGTAACTCCAGAACCAACCAGAAAATAGAACATTACTACTACATATCCTTTCCAGCCCAGAGTTCCCCAAATTAGTACGCCTAATAACCAAGCGTGGAATAATCCAGCCGGGGTAAGCAATTTTTTGGGAGCGATCGCAGCTATGCCCAACAAAATTGTGTTTAAACTCACTCCAACTAACCAGGGATTCACAGAATTAATTAAAGATATCATCAGTAATCAATCACGAGTAGTTTTGCTAGAATCTTACATTTAAAGCTTAACCGTTTGACCTCTAGCTTCTGCAATCTATGTAATATGTTTATAGTAATCCGATTTGATTCGTGAACTGACTCGTAGAGACAAGAGAATGGGGGATAGGGAATGGGGGATAGGGAAAAAAGGGAGTTAGATCTGTACGCAGTTTTTTCAAAAATCAAATAGGAATCCTATATATTATTTACTGAATCGCGATCGCTCTGAAAGCTCATTGTAAAAATGCAGGCAATATCTTGGAATCGCTCCTGATAGAACTTTGGTAGCAGATCACCGCCAAAAGCCACGTCGCAAACCACAGGGCGTTTACGTCCGGACTTGGCCATAAGAATATAAGTTAAAGTCAATTAAAACTGTGTTTACGCTGACCGTAACTGAATTTTATTAACATAAATTCTAAATAGTATCAACCACCAGTCTGCTCGATGCAAGTTATGAACCAAACTTTATTTCATCTTGCTTTCCCTGTGAGTGATATTGCTCAGACAAAAGCATATTATGTTGATGGCTTGGGCTGCATTCCCGGTCGTGAAAACCACCACGCCCTAATTCTTAATCTCTACGGTCATCAACTAGTAGCTCACCTCACCAAAGAACCCTTGTTACCCCAACGTACTATCTATCCCAGGCACTTTGGGCTAATTTTTACCCAAGAACGTGACTGGGAGGACTTATTAGAAAGGGCACAACTACAACAGCTAATTTTTAGAGAAGAACCCAAAAATCGCTTTGTTGGTTTTCTTCTAGAACATCGCACTTTCTTTTTAGAAGATCCCTTTTATAACTTGATGGAGTTCAAGTATTACCGCTACCCAGAGGCAATTTTTGGAAGTTATCAGTATGCCCAAATTGGGGATAAGACTTAATCGGCTCTGTCAATGCTTGTGCAACTACTGCTAAACTCCTGGAGTCTCTCAGCATCCACGGGTGCATCGCTACTGGCACTATTACTTCTTCTCCAACAGGCATTTGTGAACTGTTTGCTGGTAGAATCATTAAATCATAGGGCGTCCAAATAGAGGTGAAATTGATCTGCTTTAACATGGCAGCATCAGAATTCAAATCTTTGAGAAAAATACTATTTGGACGCATTTGTACGCATCCAGGACGCTGAGAAGCATAGGCAATCATAGTTCCATAATGGGGTGAGGATATAGTAATGAACCGCTGCACGCGTTTGATTCCCCCCAGTCGTTGCACATAGTAACGGCTGACAATTCCTCCCATACTGAAGCCTACCAAATCCAGTGGTTGTTCTGGTGCAAATGTGGTGGCAACGTAATCGGCTAACTGTTTTGCCAATTCATCAAGACCAACCTCACCATTATTGGGCACTAGGTTCAGGGTATATATAGACCAACCCTGTTGTTTTAAATAGTCTGTCATTTTATAAAAAACCGCCCCCGTGTCATCAATGCCATGTGCTAATAAAACGGGATTGCGCTGTTGATTTCTAGTATTCATCTATAAAGTTCGGCTGAGTCTAATCTGTAGAAAATTTAACTGAGTATTGTAGCTATCTGCCAACAGGCTATGACACTCCTTCCACTGGTTAACAACAAACTAGAACTTACGCATTGACAAGAAATACCAAGTATGATTCAAGCGGAAAAACCAGATCTTTCGTAAGGGCACAGCATCGTCTATTGACCATCGCAGGATAAATAAGAAAAGCCTGAAACAACCTATTTTAGTTAATTCACATCACGATGCATTTGTACAGTGCGTAAGTCCTACAAACCATTAATCCACTAAAATTAACTGTCTACTAAATAACGAAATGTTAATTTTTGTTAAGTCTACTTTTAGAATCTTGCTCTTAGTTACAGTAAAATTTCATAATTAGTTCTCGGTGTATACAGGTTGCAAGTAGTTGCAAGAAAGAGTTGAGAACATTTGCCCTGTAGTGTTACTACAATGTTAATTAAGCACAAACCTTAGGTTAAGGGTTGTCACCAAAATAAAGTGGCGTAAAAAAATGTAACATTAAGCCGTAATTTTTAATAATTGCGGTCAAACTCCAGATAGTTAAGAGGCAGGAGCAATTGTAATGATCGGTTTTATCAAAAAATTAATCACCAGTATTCTGGGTTTCGTGACTGGGCTATTACCTGGAAAGAAAAAAGGCAACGGTTACTACTTAGAATTAGACGAATCTAAGGATGCCAAGCCGCTGGATGCTGCTAAAGAGGCAGTTAAAGATGTAGCATCGAGTGCGAAGAAAGCTACGGAAACGGTTGCATCGAATGCGAAGAAAGCTACGGAAATAGTTGCATCAGATACACAAGTTTCATCCAAGCCAGATTCATTAAACGGAACAAAAACCGCTGCCGCTAAGACTAACGCAAAAGCAGCTAAAGAGACAAAATCAGCTAAAAAGGCAAAACCAGCTGATGTTGAGTTAGTCCAGACAGCCGAGGGTCTTAAAATTGAACCTGGCAAAAATGCAAAAGCCGCAGCAGTCAAAGTACTCAAAGAGCAGCCAACTGAAACCACCTTTGCACCCAAATATCTTGCTCCTTCGACCACTAACTCTAACGGTCGTCGCCGTCCAGGGGCAAATATGAGTGCTTATCTCGAAATGGCTCGTCAGATTAAGACTCCTCAGCAAAAGTAATCAAAGAGTAGCCAGATAAAACTACCTTTGTGCTCAAATATCTCGCTCTTGCGGTTACTAGCTCTAACAATCTTCGCCGTCCAGGGGCGAATATTAAGTGCTTACCTCGAAATGGCACGTTAGGCTAAAACTCCTCGTTTTTGGTAATTAAGGAAAACGTCATAACTAATTACCCATCATCACATCTTTAACAAATACCAGTCCACTATATAAATGAAAAGCTGGGTTTCAATTAGTCTGTTCCCTACGAAGCAGGTGAATGTCAGATTGAATGTTACCCAGCTTTTCTGTTTGTTACTTTGTCTGCAAAGGGTGTGAAATCTGACCAAATTAGGACTTACACATTGACAAAAAATACCAAATATGAATCAACTGGAAAAACCATATCTTTCGTAAGGGCACAGCATAGTCTATTTACGAGCACAGGATAATTAAGAAAAGCCTGAAACAACCTATTTTGGGATGCATTTGTACAGTGCGTAAGTTCGATTCTTAACTAAACCCTATGCAAATACATTTACTTCACCAGCAGTAAAAGCAACTCGCCCTTCATTAACACCAAAGCTCAGGAAATGAGATAATGGATTAACTCTAGCAGCAGCTACATCTGGGTTAATTTCCAGATAACGTGAGCTATCAAAAAATGCAGATGGATCACGTCCTTCAAATCCACCAAAGGTAAAGTAATGTTGTGCGGCAGTCGTTAAGCCTTGATCTACCGCCTGTTTGACGTCAAGATTATTGTTGAGATATAAGCTCGTATCAAACAAAGCGTTTGGATCACGTCTCTCAAACTGACCAAATGATGCAAAGTGCTGTGCTCCAGAGGCAAATCCCCCCTGTGCTACAGCTTGTGCTACATCAGGGTTTTGGGTCAAGTAAAACTCTTCATCAACAAGACCAGTTAGTAAATCGGCTCTTGTGCTAAAGGATGGATTGGGTTTAGTCAGTGTAATGCGACCCCCATCAAATACTAGTATTTCAACCCCTGTCAGCGTATCAACTCCATCGAATCCAGTCACATTAGCAATAGTGCGAGTACCTGTAATACTATAGCTCTCGATATTGCTATTAAAAACCGCCACATCTCTACCAGCACCGCCATCGATAAAATCGTTACCACCGTTACCTTTAAATGCGTCATTACCTGTCCTACCAATCAAAGTGTTATTACTTTGATTGGCAATAATGGAGTCGTTTTGGCCCGTTCCTATGACATTAACGAAATTTTCAACTCGGAAGTTAAGATTACCTAAGTTAGGGATATCACGTACGATCAGACGATTGTTGGATAAGTCAATCTTGAAAGAAGTAATGCCGTTATTTGCTGCTAAGCCACTAATTGTATTAGCCTGTCCAAAAGAGCCGACGATTTCTTCAACATTAATAATGCGATCAGTTCCTACGCCACCTTTATTAACAACACCAACGGCTTCCAGAGTTATTGCTGTTGTTAAGCTACTATAATCAACCCGATCACTACCACTACCTCCAATCAGAATATCATTACCTGCGCTACCAAATATAAAGTCGTTTTCTGAACTGCCAACTAGAATGTCATCACCAGAAGTACCCTGAAGAATTACCATAAAAGCTTGGCTCCTCAATTATTAAGCAAATAATATACTAATAACAGTATACTAACCGCGCATAAAAAGTAAGGGGTATTTGAAATACATAACAGACGTTGCATTGCAACGTCTGTTATGTCAACGAAAATTGGTCGTTTCTATGTCCTGCACGCTTTTCAAAAGAAATCAAAGCAGGGAATTAAAACTCCACAGGCTGATGTTGACCTGATTAAACAACGCTATAAGGACGCAGTGGCAAGGGAGAAACAAGAATGACACAAGAACCCGTTTTTGAAGAAAGCAGTGGCAACGTATTCGTTGACCTCGGTTTATCTAATGCAGATGAACTTTTTACTAGGGGAAAGATAGGGATTCAGGTACTACGCCTTTTGAAACAACGCCAGCTAAAACAGCGTGAAATCAGTGAACTTCTTGGCATTCCCCAACCAGAAGTATCTCATTTGATGAAAGGAGAGTTTCAACGGTTCAGCGAGGGTAAACTGCTCATTTTCCTCAAGCGACTCGATACGGAAATTACCTTACATCTTCGCCCTCGTCACGCGCCAGGGCAATCTGCTGAAACTGTGATATCGCTATAAGGCAGGATGGAAGGGCAATCGCTACAAGACTTACGCGCAGGTAACGGAAAATCATAGATGCATTCGCGCAGCGTCTCGTAGAGAAGCGGCTTTTGCCGATCTGTTAGCGACGCAGGAGCGTCACTTTTCAAGACAGGCTACTAATGCACATTTGAGTGATGTCTCGCCCAAAGATGACTTTGCGTGAGATATAAATCATTTATACTTCGCAAGCTGCGGTAATCAAGGATAAAGCTACTACTGGGGCTGTAACTGCTCGGAGGATGCGGCGACCTAGAGAAACAGGTTGGAATCCAGATGCGATCGCACTCTCAATTTCTTTTACTGTCCATCCGCCTTCGGGGCCAGTTGCAACAATAATTGGGCCTTTTTCTTTGTCCTGTAAGCAATCTTTTAAATGGGGAGAGTCGCCACGAGCTACACAGATATATTTCTGGCTATTTGTCAATGACAAATCACTGTTGATTGATGATAAACCAGTATTAAAAGCAACAGCTTCTAAAATTGTCGGCACAAAAGAGCGCTCTGATTGCTCAGCAGCTTCGGTGGCGATGCGTCGCCAGCGTTCGAGCTTTTGGGGACTGGGATGAAGTAAGGTGCGATCGCTCAGCACAGGAGCAATACAGGCTACTCCCAACTCCGTACAACACCGCACTACTTCATCGAATCCATTGCCTTTGGGCAACGCTACTATGAGAGTAATTAATACAGGTAATTCGGTTTCTACTGTAAGTGGTTCTAAAACCTGTGCCTGTTCTCCTTCTAGCTGTGACAACCACCATTTTCCCTTACCATCCATTGCAATAAAGCGATCGCCCTCACGCAAACGCAACACACGTCCTAAGTAATGTTGCTGCTGTTTGGTAAGTAAAATTTGCCCTTGTTGGAATTGAGAGGGGGCGATCGCAATTCTTTGGAATTGAGTCATGAAATTTTTCGCCCTGCTTTCTGGAGGTGGATCTAGTTTTTGAACAGCTTGCGATCGTCAACGACTTTTCTAAAATGCTGCAAAATTTGATGAAAATTAGTCCTCATCTAAGTAGAATGTCTTGTTCTTCAGCTCAACCTGTGAACCAAAAAGTAGCAACTATTCACCCATTAAGTGGCTACAAATTTTCTTCCTCATCTATAAACAAAGATTCTAAATCTCGCTAACCACTCGCAACACGAGTAACACTAATTCCGTTATCTCTGGGATAGTAAAATATCTAAATTAGAAGCTCCCGTTAAGTCTGCGACTAGAACGGGAGAGAACATCACGATAAATTGTTTCAGTCTGAGGGATATTCTGCTTGGAAAAAGGGGAATTCTCAGGTGAATTTTCGATTTACAACAGATTTTTTAAGTAAATCTCTACCGCCTCATTAACTAGCTGAGTCATGGGCTTACCTTGGCGAGTTGCGGTTTCCTTCACCTTGATGTAAATGTCATCTTGCAGGCTGACGCGACGCCGCGCTTTCCCGGTAGCAATGGTAGTATTAGCGATCGCTACTTCCTGATACCCACTCTCTTCTGTGATTTCTGCAATAGTAGAGTCTGCCATTGTCTCCATCAAACCATCAGCATCGTCTGTAGTCTCTGCCGTTGCAACAGTTTGAGATTCGTAATTAGCAGCAAATTCACGGATGGCATCAAAACCAATGCGATCGCAAAAATCACCGAAGCTTTCCCCAGATTTCCGTGAGTGTTTGAAGTAGGTAAAAATGGGTTCTAACTGGGTTTCTAAGTCGTTATGGTGCAGGCGTTCCATGTAAGGTAGTGCCAGTCTGGTTTGATCTGGCGAACCCCCTAACCATAATTGGTAAGATTCTGGAGCACTACCGACAAAGCCGAGTTCTGCTAAGTAGGGACGAGCGCAACCGTTGGGGCAGCCTGTCATTCTTACCACAAAATATTCATTTTGTAAACCTAATTTATCCAGTAGGTTGCGAATTCGCTCCAAAATGCCTGGTATTGCCCGTTCTGATTCGGTGATTGCTAAGCCGCAAGTGGGCAAAGCCGGGCAAGCCATTGCATAACGCACTAAAGGCTCGATTTTTTCTGGTTCAGAGACGACGCCATGATTATTGAGAATGTCTTGAATAGCTTGCTTATTCTCTAGTTCGATGTCGTAAAAAATCAAGTTATGGTTAGGCGTTAGGCGAATGGGCAAGTTAAATTGCTCGACAATTTCTCGTAGGGCAGTTTTCAGTTGAAATGAACCTTCATCTTTAATCCGGCCATTATCAATGGAAATTCCTAAGAATAACTTGCCATCGCCTTGTTCATCCCAGCCGAGGAAGTCTTGATATTTAAACTCTGGCAGTGGTTTGAAGGGTTCCACTGGTTTGCCAAAGTATTCCTCAACTTGAGCGCGGAATTTATCCACACCCCAATCGTTAATTAGATATTTTAATCTGGCATGACGGCGGTCAGTGCGATCGCCATAATCTCTCTGGGTGGCAACAATCGCTTTCACGACATCATAAACATCATCTTTGGCCACATAGCCAATTGCATCTGCTAGCCTAGCAAATGTTTCTTCTTTATTGTGTGTCCTACCTAAGCCGCCACCAGCAAAGATATTAAATCCCTCTAATTTTCCCTGCTTATTGGTAATTACTACCAAAGTAAGATCTTGGGAATACAAATCAACCGAATTATCTCCTGGCACTGTCACGCAAATTTTGAACTTACGCGGCATGTAGTGCGTGCCATAAATCGGTTCTTCAGTGCCATGAACAATTGTGCCATTGCCATTGCGCTGTCGGGCTGCTTTCACCTCTGGATCTTCTTCTCTTTGAGACGCTGCGCGAGCAGCACTAATTGCCTTTTCTCCATCTAACCAAATTTCGTAATAAGCGCCCGTTTGTGCTGACAGTAAGTCAGCAATATTCTGAGCATACTCCCAAGCATACTGGTATTCTGGGCGATTCTTATAGGGTACTGGTGGTGCCATTACATTGCGGTTGATGTCGCCACAAGCTCCCAAAGTCGAACCCAAATTTTTGACGATGGTGGCAATTGCTGTTTTGAGATTCTTCTTTAAAATCCCGTGCATTTGAAACCCTTGACGGGTGGTTGCTCGCAATGTGTGATTACCATATTCATCAGCCAGCTTGTCTAAAGCCAGATACAGCTGCGGCGGTACTAAGCCACCTGGATTTTTTGTCCGCAGCATAAATTGATAATCTTTCTCCTGACCTTTAGCGCGATTGTCACGGTTATCCTGCTGGTAAGAACCGTGAAACTTCAGGAGCTGTACTGCATCTTCGGTGAAGTGGGTTGTGTCCTGAAGTATTTCGGTTGCTACAGGTTCACGCAGAAAGTTACTTTTTTCTTTGATGCCTTCTACTTTGGAAGGCTTACGGTTGACTATGGGGGGAGCAGATTTAACCATTAGTAAAGTTGTTATAGTATTCTCAATAAGACATCAGTGAACGGCAAAGCTGCAAAATATGAGCATTATTGCAGCTGTATCCCCGGTAATCCGGCCGGAATAATGGGGAATATTTTAATTTTACCACGCTGAAAGCTGGCTTTGTGAGTGAAGCAACACTTAACAAAACATGCTTGTTGTAGCTGTGCATTTTGAGTGCCGAGTCCTAAGTAAAGTATAGATTGACTTAGGACTCAGTAATTTTTTTTATTGGAAGCGATAGCCAATACCACCATTGATGCTTCCGCTGTTAAGCTAAAACACCTGAAAGCTTGCATATTGACTCATGAGGGTTGTCCAGAGTCAAGAGGAGCCAGTCACGTGCGGGGGTTCCCCCCGTTGAGTGAACTGGCGTTCAATAGTAATTCTGGACTCTGGAATGCGTGACTTTTGACAGTCTAAACGCTCATAATATGCAAGTTTATTTGCGTAATAGCTTAGCAACACCAGTACCCTTTTTTATTTGAGCAGAAGCTTTACTATCTGATAGAAGAATAGGAGCAATTCTTAATGAAGACAATGCAGCAATTGTCAGAAAAGAGTTTATAAAAAGTTTCATAAGCTTGACCAAAATTTATACTTTTTACTTGTATATTCTAGGTAAAAATCTAGATAGATATGTTCTAAATAATCTCTAATTTTGGTTAGATAATTATTACTAATAACACACAAAAATGCAGTTAAATTATTTTTTTATTCTGCGAATAAGCTGTTAGAATTACATTTCAAGGCTTTTCAATTAACTTCTTTAGCAATTAGTGGGCGCTTTTGAAACTGGCACAAAAGCTGCAAATAAAAATTAGTCAGTATATGGTAAATAAAATCTCTAATTAATACTTTTGAGCCAAATTTTTCACATAAAATTAAACAATAGGCTGTAACATCTATTGCAATAAGCCATAGAGGGAATCTATTAAGTTAAGTTTTAGTAATTCTCATGGAGATTGAATAATGCTAACCGCTGCAAAAACGTTGTCTGGTTTGATGGGTTTATGTGTCGGTGATGCGTTGGGTGTGCCAGTGGAGTTTACTAGCCGCACTGAACGAGTCAAATCTCCAGTAACGTGCATGTTGGGTTATGGCACATGGAATCAACCACCAGGAACTTGGTCTGATGATAGTTCGCTGACGTTTTGCTTAGCAGAATGTCTTTGTAGAGGGTATTCGTTGGATGCCATAGCTAATTCCTTTTGGCGCTGGTACAAGGAAGCTTACTGGACTCCCCGTGGCGACGTATTTGATATTGGACAAACTACCCATACTGCAATTATGCGCTTGAAACAGGGAGTTCAACCCCATCAGGCAGGTGGCAAGGTTGAAAATAGTAATGGCAATGGTTCTTTAATGAGAATTTTGCCGATGGCTTATTGTCACAGAAACTTAACTTTGGGCGAATTATTGGCGCGGGTGCATGATGTTTCTGCGATTACTCATGCTCATGCGCGATCGCAAATGGCCTGCGGCATTTATATTAGTATTGCTGTGGCACTCTTAGAAGGGGCTAACCCGCAAACAGCTTACTTACAAGCATTACAAGATATCCAAACAATTTATTCTGTGCGGGAATTTTTGTTAGAAAAGCCGCATTTTGGTAGAGTCTTCAGTGGTGAGATTGCTAAGTTACCAGTAGAAGAGATTAATTCAGGCGGCTATGTGGTTGACACCCTGGAGTCATCGCTGTGGTGTTTGTTAAATAGCTCATCCTACTCTGAAGCGGTACTGAAAGCTGTTAACTTGGGCGGAGATGCTGATACTACAGCTGCTGTAACTGGTGGGTTAGCAGGAATTTACTACGGTATGGAAAATATTCCCCAACAATGGATTAATCAAATTGCTCGTAAACAGGACATTATCTACTTAGCAGAGCGTTTTACAAGGGCTGTCTACAGCTAGTATTGTTCCTCACGTTACTTAATTGTATAAATGGTTATTTTATTTGCTGCTAGGACAACAGCGGTTCCAAGGTATACAGGGATTGTTGATACTTTAGCTATGATGCGTTCTTGGATAGTTGAGGTGAGTGCTTCTAAATCGGTAGTAGCTTCTTTCGTGAATTCAACACAATAACTCATTCCCACTGCAAACCCAGTTTTTTTGCTACTTCTTCAGCCGGAACTCCACTTTTTCCCGCTTGAGTGCGCCGTAAGGAGTCTAGTAGTTGCTGCTTCACCTCTGGCTTTACTTGTTTGCCTTCGTCGGGGTCAATCAGCAGAGATTGAATGGTTTCAGTAACAGTTTCCTGAATAAGTAGCTTGAGTTCTTCTATAGTCAAATCTTTGACTTGCATAGGATCGATAAATAATAACTGTTTATCTTATTGTGGCATTTAGCAGAGACATAGACACAGAGTTGCTTCTTATTGTGTCTCCCTGTCTTTTGGTGGAGGAGATAAAAACCCCGTTTGGCAGGATGGTATTTTTATTCATCAGTCTCAGGTATTACTTCTTCTGCTGTCGCTTCATTCTCAGAAATGTCAATGGCTTGTAAAACCTGTTTAACTATTTTTGGGTGCAATATTTTTCCTGAATGAAAAGGAATCACTACTCTCACTTTTTCTCGAAAATAAATCCTGTGACTTCCTTTACTTCTAATTTGAATAAAGCCTACATCTAATAAAAGTTTTTCAGCTTCTGTTGCAGTCAAACGTGGCAGCTTAGGCAACTTTTACCTCCAAGGTTATTGTGAATATCTCCTTGTTATTAAGCGCCTGTTTTTCTGAATTTGACAAGGTTTCTATATAAAGCTCAACTGCTTCTTTAATATTTGCCTGTACTTCTTCTAGGGAATCACCTTGAGATTGACAACCAGGAAGTTCAGGACAATAAGCATAATATCCATATTCATCTTTTTCGATAACAATGCTAACTTTATACGACATATCAAAGTTACCTTTACTCGTTCAATAACTATTATCACTTCTCATCCCTCTCCTGATATCTTGCACCAGGCGACTGGAAGTCGCGGCTACACAGGCAAAACCCGCTTGCGCGGGTTGAAAACTTTGATTTTGTATTAGTCCGCGTGGTGCGCTTCGCGCAGCGCAAGCGCGATAGGCGGACTTTGTTTGTATGGCCGCGATTTCTAATCATCTGGTGCAAGATATGAGTCTCTCGTTAGGAAGGCTTCCTAGACAGCACTGACCCAGAGTTATCAGGAATTGTCCTTTCCCTGATAGATAAACAAGGTAAGTCCCAAAGAGGCTTTTTACGACTCACAGATATCTTTAAACTCAACTTCCCGGCAGAGTTGGTGGTGCTGAGTGCCTGCGAAACCGGGCTAGGTAAAGAAGTTAAAGGAGAAGGGCTAGTGGGGTTGACAAGAGGATTAATGTATGCACATGCCGCGCGGGTGGTAGTCTCTTTATGGAACGTTGATGATGAGGCGACATCGTTATTAATGAGCCAATTTTACAGCCAAATATTGCATCAAGGGAAAACTCCGGCTGCTGCCCTCAGAGCCGCACAACTAAAAATGTGAGAACAAGAAAAGTGGCGCAACCCCTATTCTTGGTCGGCTTTTACCTTGCTGGGTGAGTGGCGGTGAACTAATTCGTAATTCGTAATTAAGTTTTGTAACGGGTATTTAGACAGTAAAGAGTGAGGAGTTATGAAAATCCTGACTCCTCACTCCTAGCTTTTAACTTGCTGAGAAATCCACTGTAAGTAAGCTTGAGAACCGGCAACAATTGGTAAGGCAATAATTTCTGACACTTCATAAGAGTGCATTTCCCTAATTTTGGCTTCCAAAACAGGGAATTGCGCCAAATCAGTTTTAATCAGTAATTGCCATTCTTGCTCTTTGTTCAGTTGTCCTTGCCAAGTGTAAATTGAGTGAATTGGTAACAGACTTACGCAAGCAGCAAGTTTAGCTTTTACAAGGGCGTTTGCAATTGCTTCCGCCTCCTGTAGGTTGCCAACTGTCACCAATACCACACCATAGCTAGCAGGTGTCTCCATAACCTCTAAAGCGTGGTAGACAAGGAATAGACCTGACCATCAATCAACAGTCGTGTGATGCCCTTGGCTTGCAGATGAGTCCGAGCCTTGTGCAACATTTTACTATCGGGAACTTTAATTACGCGATCGCGCTTGGTAGAGAAGCGCTTTGCCACTCGATGATTATCAAACACAGGCAAAGTCTTTTGCTGGTTTTCGAGGTTGGGAATTTGTCCCAAGTCGCCAAAGTCCTTGAGTGGTCGCGTAATTAACTCTGAAGAACGGTCTATCACCAGATAGCAAGTTTTGGGCAAATGAGCTGCCGATAGTGGTAAAACTTCAACTGGTGCTTCACCTGGTCTTCGTCTTGCGACTAAAGGTCTTGGCTCGTCGAAGTCTTCATCTTCGTAATCTTCCTCCTCGAAATCGTCCTCTTCTAAATCGTCCTCTTCTAAATCGTCTAGCTCCTCTGATTCATCTAGCAAGTCTTCGCCTAACATTTGAGCGATGACGGTTGCTTCTGGATGCTCCTGCTCTAGGATAGGGCTAGGGATGCTTGCTATTTCCGGCAGCTTCGGTTCTACAGGTTCTAATTTCTCTGCTACTCTTAGCCGTGGTTTTTCTTCCGCTGAGGAGCGTCGCCGCACTCGTCTACTAGCAATTGACTCTGCCTCGGTAGAGTCCTCTGAGTAAGGTTCCCCCTTGACCACAGGCGGCTGTGGTTCAATATCCGGCAACTTTAAGCGAGGGCTTCCGTTGGTGGGAAGTTCTTTCTCTGGCTCTGGCTGAATCAACAAAGGCAACTGCTCGTAGTTTACCTGTGCTCTGCCTTCTGGAGTTCTAGCAGCACGTTTTAAAGAAACGAGATATTCGTACTCCTCTTCCTGCAAGGTACTTTTAAGCAGGCGGCTAATTGTCGAGTTACTGACTCCATAGCGGTCTGCCAAAGTTGAGGTTGTTTCGGCAGTCTCTCGATATAACTTAAGAATTTCTTGCTTGTCAGAATCTGTTAATTTTCTCACGGTAGACACCAAAAATCTTTGCTAAGCTCGTTTTCGTCCGCTGGTACGTCGCGATCGCCTTAATGATGCGTCATATTCTAGAACAGCTCCCATACCAAATAAAACTCCACTAAACACCCAAAACACTTCTAATATCTCCCCACTTTGATAATTGGGCCCCTGGGCATATTTAAACCACATATCTGCAATGTAGAGCGAAAATGCTGCCGCTGCAATCATTCGCCAAGACTGGGAAACTCTTCCTCCCCAAAAGGCTAGCAGTAGAGTGGTGGCAATAATTAACAGAACTACATCGCTAACTACATAAAACCAATTCAAAATAGCTACTAGCAGCTCTGAGGAAGTTGCCTGTTGCATAGAAATCCACCATGCCAACAAACTACCGAACACTGCAATTGCCAACACAATTAGCCATTGCCATCTCTCCAGATTGATTCGTCTGGAAGCCACAGCTAAAATCATGCCTGCACCCAGAAACAGATAAGTCAGTACAAAAAATATATCGCCTAAAGACACATCCGGTTCTTCTTTTAAAACTATTTCGGTGTAACCAAAAATTATCCCCCCTATAAAATAAGAAAGCATACCTAAGCCAATTGAGAGCCACACATTCCGACCACTGACAATTTGCGGACTAAGCCAGTTCCTCAAGCATAAGATACAGGCACCCAGATAAGCGAAGGCTTCAAAAATATTTGTCCCAACCACATACCACTCGGCACGACTTTCCATGCCATCTGCTGCGGGAATTTTAGCGC
The DNA here is from genome assembly GCF_015206995.1 of aff. Roholtiella sp. LEGE 12411. Lineage (GTDB taxonomy): Bacteria > Cyanobacteriota > Cyanobacteriia > Cyanobacteriales > Nostocaceae > Komarekiella. Next base: position 34,930 of record NZ_JADEXR010000032.1, read on the forward strand.
TAAACAACAAAAAGTATAACAGTGCCAGTACGGCCCAACCCATACTAGCTATGACAATATTCCCCGTGGTGAAAATGGATTTAGATCGCAATGAATTGTCGTAAGAGCTATGCATATAGGCTTGATTATGTAAATGCACTCTGGCAGTATTTCGGCTTACAGAACTGTGTGGCTAGCAGTTTATCTGCCAATCTATGCACAATTCGATGCCAAAGGGAAGTGCCAGTGGCAGTAAATTTATGAAACATTTTCCATGCTACTGCCACAATTTACTTATTGGCGATTGATTTAGCCAACTGGTAAACAGCGATCGCTCTGCCTCTGGCATATCTTCTAACCTATAAAGCGCCTGATGGGCAAAATTGGCGTTGCCAAAATATGCTTTTCCTAATCGATGCAGTTCTTGCAAAAGGCTAACTAGATGATTTTCTTGCCAAGTGGGCAGTTTGGCTGTTTGCAAAGGATTCGTAGACATCAAGTGTTTAACTGCTTCTAGGGAAGATGCTTGAGGAAATTGCTTCTGCTGTAATACTTCTGCAATATCTTTTTCAAATAATGCTGCTTGCCGAGTCCCTAAAAACTCTTCAATGTCGATATAAACTGCTTGCAGTAGCAAAATACTGGCTTGGATTAAAATCTCCGTCTTGCCATGACCACCTGTGTCACTACCTAGCTGATCTAACCGGATTTTACCCCAAACGCTAAAGCGCTCCGGTTCTTCGAGCAAGACACAGGCTTTACCCCGATTATCGGTTAATTCTCTCCACAAGGCTCTAGCTTCTTCCTCTTGACTAGCTTTGAAGACACTAATCAAGCGAAAGGTCTGCCCCTGATAATGGAGGATCGGCACTTGCTGATCCCGTTTTGGGTGCTGAATACTTGATATTTCAACATCCTGCCGTTTGAGAATAAACATGGCACTAGCAAATAACTCCTCACAGGGGCATTTTTAATATCGGATAAATAATTGCATTTGGCAGCATCAGCAAGAGTAAAATTACTTAACATGCTGATGGAATAAGCTTAGCGATCGCGGTATGCTTCTCCAGGGAAGCTGCCCAAAGGGCATTGAGACTGACAGGCAAATAACTCCTTGACAACACAATATATCTGACCAATACCCCATATACTTCGTTTTTAGTGTACATTGACTGACTAGCGACTTGGATCTTAGCCTTGCTAGTGGTAAATCTGCAATTTTCGATTGCTTGTTGGTAAGGGAGAACGATATAATTAAATTGATGACTCCTTTGGGAGCCAGTAATTTAACTTGGGCGCGTAGCTCAGTGGATAGAGCCACGGATTTCTAATCCGTTGGTCGCAGGTTCGAACCCTGCCGCGCTCGTTTTATAAGGAACTTCCAAAGAATAAATTATTCAAAAAAACAAGAGATAGCAGATATTTCATAATGATAATCATTATGAGAATGGAGAAAATGGGTACGGTTTAGCTACCGTACCCATTTTTATTACTTAAGAACAGGTATAGGACTAGTATTTGATTTTTGAAATATACGTAGGGTGGACATTGCCCACCTTACGCTTAAGCCTCAAGTCTACTGAATTTTTTCAAATATCAAACCGGACTCCTCTATTACAGTTGCGGTACGTACTGTTGCTTATCTGGTACGTCGGTATACTCAGCTACTATCTGGCGGAATTCTTCGCCGTCAATAGTTTCTTTTTCGATGAGCAAATCCACTAGGCGATCAGTGACAGTGCGATGGTCACGCACAATCTTCTTAGCTATTTGGTAACAATCTTCGACGATCGCCCGAACTTGGCCATCAATGCGAGAGGCAATAGATTCAGAATATTCAGAGCGAGTTGTCCAGTCACGACCCAAGAAAACTTCACCCTGTTGGCTTTCCAGTGATAGCGGCCCTAAATCGGACATCCCAAAACGTGTTACCATCTGCCGTGCCATTCCCGACAATTGCTGTAAGTCTCCACCTGCACCAGTTGTCACTTCCGCAGGGCCAAAAATTACCTCTTCGGCGGCGCGACCACCCAAAGCGCCTGTAATCCTGGCTTTGAGTTGGGAACGGGAAATTAATCCTTGTTCTTCGTTGGGAGTAAACCAAGTCAAACCTTGCGCTTGTCCCCGTGGAATGAGAGTAACTTTCTGTACAGGGTCGTGGTCTTTTAACAAAGTTCCAACTAAAGCGTGTCCAATTTCATGGTATGCAATTAAGCGCTTGCTCTTGCTGTCTACCAAGGGAGTACCTTCCATCCCTGCGACTACCCGATCCACAGCATCATCAATTTCGCGGAGGGTGATTGCTTCTTTACGTCTTCTGGCGGTGAGAATGGCAGCCTCGTTGAGTAGGTTGGCTAAGTCAGCGCCAGTAAATCCGGGAGTGCGGCGAGCGATCGCATCTAAGGAAACGCTTGGGTCTAGTTTCTTGTTGCGTGCGTGGACTTGCAGAATTTCCAAGCGCCCTTTAATGTCGGGTGCATCAACTGTCACTTGACGGTCAAAGCGTCCCGGACGCAACAATGCTGAGTCTAATACGTCAGGACGGTTGGTGGCAGCAATAATAATGATGCCTGTGTTCCCTTCAAACCCATCCATTTCGGTCAGCAACTGGTTAAGAGTTTGTTCTCTCTCGTCGTTACCACCACCAATACCAGCACCCCGTTGGCGTCCAACGGCGTCGATTTCATCAATAAAGATAATACAGGGAGCGTTGTCTTTAGCTTTCTTGAAGAGGTCGCGTACACGGGATGCACCCACACCAACAAACATTTCCACGAATTCCGAACCGGAGATGCTGAAGAACGGTACGCCTGCTTCCCCGGCGATCGCTTTTGCAAGCAGGGTCTTACCAGTTCCTGGAGGCCCTACTAGTAGTACTCCTTTGGGAATGCGCGCGCCTACTGCGGTAAATCTTTCTGGCTGCTTCAGAAAGGTAACGACTTCTTGCAGTTCTTCTTTAGCTTCTTCAATACCTGCTACGTCGTCAAATTTGACGCCAGTTTTTGCCTCCATTTGGAAGCGAGCACGAGATTTACCGAAGTTCATTGCTTGACCTGGCCCGCCAGGAAGGTTGCTAGAGCGCCGGAACAAAAAGAACAATCCAGTAATCAATAAAATTGGAAAAATCAGATTACCCAATAGTCCCCAGATTGCGCCATCGTTCCGCATGGGGTGAGCATCAAAATTGATACCTTTTTGTTTGAGCTTGCTAATTAACTCAGGAGCGTTAACAGGCAGATCTACCCGCCACCTTTGTGTACGATTTTCGATATCTTGATCAGCGGCTTCGACAATTGCTGTCCTACCGCCTTCGTACAGATCCACATTGGTAACGCGATCGGCGTCTAAGTATTCTAGAAAGCGACCATAAGTCATGCGGGTATTGGCTGCATTTTTACTCATGTCCGTAGGAGCGCCAGCAAATGCTCCTTGCCAGAAGAAAAAGCCAATCACCAGAGCCGGCAATGTCCAGAGTACTAGGACTCTCCAAGAGAATTTCATTTTAATTTGCCTCTAGATGCCTATACAACTCATCAGCTTTAGCAACCGAATGGTGCATCACTCTGTCACTATATAGCTGTGAAACGGATATTTATAAATCCATTTTGTTTAATTTGATGTCTTATATGCATTGCCATAGAGCCACTGGGGCATTACGACTATGCCATCAAGAATCTTAATCAAATTTAACTTAATTTTAATACAGCTTGGATAAACAAGCAGAAAATTTCAAATGTAAAGCGCCATGAGTTAATGCTACTAAAATCGCTTGTCAAAGCTAGAAGTGAGCGATATCAGTAACTGTGGTGGCGATCGCCTAGCGCATGAGGCAAACACAACGGAGTAAAATGTCTGCGGATCTTCTTGGTAAGCGAAGTGAGTTGCTTGGAGCGTGCGAATTTTAAATTCTGAGATAAGTTATAAAAGATACATTCTCTTACGGGACTTCCAAAGAATAAAATATTCCAAAAAAAACAAAAGACAGCATCTTTGATAAGAATAATAATTATTGATGATGACATAATTTATTTTTTGGAAGTCCCTAAACGAGTTACTTTAGCTATTAAAGCTGTTCAACAACAAAATACTTTAGTTGCAATTATCACTTATCTTTTAGCACTAATTGAACCTTTAAATCTGAAAGTAGAGCGATTGTATTTAGACCGAGAATTCTTCTGTGTTCCAGTCATTAGATGGTTGCAAGCTCTTGACATCCCCTTTGAAATGCCAGTAATTATTCGAGGCAAACATGGCGGTACTAGACAATTAATTAGAGGTCGGCGTAGTTACAAGACCAGTTATACTTTAAACAGCGATAAGTATGGCTCAGTCACTTTTAATGTGTGGATAGTTTGTACATATAAAAATGGTAAAATACGAGCGCATGGTCGGGAGTTTTTTATCTATGCTGTTTATAAAGTTAAGCTGTCATTACATTCAATACATGATGACTACCGCCTCTGTTTTGGGATTGAGAGTAGCTACCGCATGAAAAACCAGTGCCGAATTAAAACTACTATTAAAAATCCTACCATTCGACTTTTATTTGTAGCTTTAGCGTTTTTAATTATTAATATTTGGATTTATCTAGTATGGCATTATCTTAGCCGTTTAAAAAGAAGCAGACGACAAGTTTTTTCTCATCTATTTACCCTCAAACAAATGCTTGAATTTTTACGTCAAACAGTAGACCGCAACTATGGGGTAGCCTGGGAAGTTTGTTTACCATTTGGCTGATTTTGGTTGATTTTTAGGGCTTATCTATAAGTGAATCTTATTGTTCAACTCTCACAATCATTTTCTGTACATTTCCCAAAAACGGTATTATACACTACCATTTTTTAGCGATGGCTACGCCCGCCGAAGGCATCGCAAAACTTTTCGGTCTACTGAATTTGATCTACAGGAAATTTCATAGCGATCGCCCAAAACTTTTGTATGCAATATATATTATTATAATATAATCATTACTTAATAATGTTTAAAAGTTTGTAAGCCTATGCTTGGTAAAAGTTTTAGACTTCAATATCGTAAAAAGTATAGGCATGGAATTTAAATTATTTTAATTTTCACCATAAAAGTAGCGCAAGATCCCTAAATAATAAAGATGGCTAATAGCTTTTCGTTAATTAACGATTAACTATTAACCATCGACAAAAGTACAATCTACAACTCTTCTGGTTGCTTAATAGAAATAGTACTTACCTGAGTTCTGTCAACAATTGATGCTTGTAAAATTGGGGTATGGGAGATGGAATTGTTAGCCAAGGTAAACAGCGGATTTGACAAAATTCCTGCTACGGAAGTAGCGATTAATGTTACCACTAATCCTACCTGCAAAGGTCTAAACCCAGGCAAATTCCAACGCACTTCGGGATAATTCTTCACCACGTCGGACATTTCTTGGGGTTCTTTGACTACCATCATCTTGACCACGCGGATGTAGTAGTAGATAGAGACTACAGTAGTAACTAACCCCAGCAATACTAAGCCGTATTGTCTAGCCTGCCAACCAGCCCAAAATAGGTAAATCTTGCCGAAAAACCCAGCTAATGGTGGAATACCACCCAAGGAAAGCAGGGAAATACTCAACCCCAATGTGAGGAGTGGATCTTTTTGATACAGACCTGAGTATTCAGTAATCTGGTCGGTTCCTGTCCGCAGGGAGAACAAAATTATGCAGGTAAAACCGCACAGGTTCATGAACAGGTAGATTAGCAAATAAAACACCATACTGGCATATCCTGCCTCAGTGCCAGAAACCAAACCAATCATCACAAACCCAGCTTGGGCAATGGATGAATAAGCTAGCATCCGTTTCATGCTGGTTTGGGCTAGGGCGACTACGTTGCCCAATATCATACTGAGAACAGCGAGGGCGGTGAAGACAAACCTCCACTCATCTGCAACAAGAGGGAAGGCTGTTGTCAGCAAGCGGATGGCTAGGGCAAACCCAGCTGCTTTGGAACCAACAGATAAAAAGGCAATCACTGGAGTGGGAGCGCCTTCGTAAACGTCTGGTGTCCATTGGTGGAAGGGTGCAGCCGAAATTTTAAAACCAATACCTGCAATTACGAAAACAAGAGCAATCACCAAACCTAAAGATTGACCGAGGTTAGCTGTGGCAATGCCGTTTGCGATCGCACTCAGCTCCGTTTCTCCACCCGATAAGCCGTATAACAGTGATACACCGTACAAAAATACTGCTGTACTGGAAGCTCCAATTAACAGGTATTTCAGCGCTGCTTCATTAGAGCGGGGGTCACGCTTGGTATAACCTGTTAACAAGTAAGAGGAGATACTTAGGGTTTCTAGAGAGATGAAAATCATTACCAACTCACTAGCCCCGGATAAAAACATCCCCCCTAGGGTAGCGGACATCAAAATAGCGATAAATTCGGCTAAAGGGGTGCCACTCTGCTCCACGTAGCGAATTGACATCAATATAGTCACAACGGCAGATAAAGCAATGATACCGCGAAAGACGATACTGAGGTCGTCACCATTAAAGCCACCGCTAAAAGAGATGGGATTGGCAGCATCCCATTGAAAATACAGGGCGACAATCGAAGTAAGTAAACCTGCGATCGCTAGATATCCAATCCAGCGTGAGGATGTACGCCCCAAAATCAAATCAACAATCAAAACCCCCAAGAGGGTGATAATTACAATTCCCTCTGGTAAAATCGTTCCAGCATTTAACTGGGATGCAAGATTAGCAAAATCCATGAGATATATAGGTTTTGGCGATCAGACATTAAGGCTAACTTTGTTTATTCTATCTATTGTTCTTGACCAAAGTTACATCCACTTTTCTGTCTGTGTGTAGAGATGTGTTGAGATTAAAAATGATCTTGGGGAATAGAAATAGCGTTATGCTCCTGGTGAGAAAGCAATGCTGTTTCTGAAAACACACGCAAATAGACTGTGCTATCTTTTTCGTATAATTCTGTCTTTGCCTCAGTAATACAATGCTTATGTCCTGTAAATTAAACTTTTGCCAAAATTAAATGAAGTATCTTTTGTCCTTCCGCTTCCTGCACAAGCAGTAAGATGATATCACCTTAACGAATTGCTTACATAGTTTTGCTTCCCTGAGATGAGTACAAACCCCACTTCGCTTTTGCTCTAAAGTTTGGTTTAATTTGGTCACAACATCTTTGAAAGCAGAGGAATAAAAGAGTGGAGGAGGTGAGTGAACAACTACTCTTATTCCCCCCATCTCCCCTTCTGTCCCTCCTCTGACCTCCTCCGTTCAGTCACAAAAGGGTATTCTCGTATTACACTTCAGGGGTATTTTGAAAACTATAGTCACCAATTCTGCGCTAGATAAGTTAAAGATTGAAGTAGCTGGATCATACCTAACGTTCCCCTACCCTATCCTCTGGGAAGGACTACGCCCAAAGTTTAGCGGATTTTCACTCTAACGGGCAGTTTGTGTGAGGATTAAATCACAGGCCTAAGCGTGACGTTTTATCTTGACAATTCGCCGAAATTACCTCAATTTGACTGTTTAGCTTAGCAGCTATTCTTTTTTTTGAAATTTCCATGTCAACTCTCGTCATCGTCGAATCTCCAACCAAAGCTCGTACCATTCGCAACTACCTACCAAAAGACTATCGGGTAGAGGCATCTATGGGTCATGTGCGTGACCTACCCCAGTCGGCTAGTGAAATTCCCGCCAATGTCAAAGGGGAAACATGGGCGCAGCTTGGGGTGAATGTGGACGCCGACTTTGAACCGGTATATGTTGTCCCGAAAGATAAAAAGAAAATTGTCAGCCAGCTCAAAGAAGCTCTCAAAGATGTAGATGAACTAATTCTGGCAACAGACGAAGACCGGGAAGGTGAAAGCATTAGTTGGCATTTATACCAGCTGCTCAAGCCAAAAGTTCCGACAAAGCGGATGGTGTTTCACGAAATTACCCAAGACGCTATCAAAAAAGCTTTGAAAAACTGCCGTAGTATTGATGAGCAGTTGGTTCGTGCTCAAGAAACACGGCGGATTTTGGATCGACTGGTAGGCTACACCCTATCTCCACTTTTATGGAAAAAAATCGCCTGGGGATTATCCGCTGGGCGGGTACAATCTGTCGCTGTAAGACTTTTAGTTACTAAAGAACGCCAACGCCGTGCTTTCCATGAAGGCACATATTGGGATTTGAAAGCTAGCTTGGTTCAGGAAAAAGCTCCTTTTAGCTCTCAGTTGGTAACACTGGGAGGAACCAAAATAGCTAATGGCAGCGATTTCGACGCTGCGACCGGACAAATCACCGCAGGTCGAAATGTCCTATTGCTCAACGAAGACCAAGCAGTAGCCCTCAAAGAACGCCTGACTGGGAAAACCTGGAGTGTCACCGACATTGAAGAACGCCCGGTAACACGAAAACCCGCGCCACCGTTTACTACCTCGACATTGCAACAAGAATCTAACCGGAAACTGCGCTTATCAGCACGAGACACGATGCGGATTGCTCAGAATTTGTACGAGCAGGGCTATATTACCTATATGCGGACAGATTCGGTGCATTTGTCGGATCAGGCGATCGCTGCTGCTCGTAGCTGTGTAGAAAAGCTTTACGGACAACAATACCTCAGCCCCCAGCCTAGGCAATACACCACTAAATCCAAAGGCGCACAAGAGGCACACGAAGCAATTCGCCCAGCAGGTAGTACATTCCGCACACCCCAAGAAACTGGTTTGGGGGGTCGAGAGCTTGCTGTCTACGATTTGATTTGGAAGCGTACCGTCGCTTGCCAAATGGCTGATTCTCGCCAAACCCAAATTAGTGTGCAGTTGCAAGTTGAAGATGCCGGATTCCGTTCTTCTGGCAAGCGCATCGACTTTCCAGGATACTTACGCGCCTACGTTGAAGGATCAGACGATCCCGAAGCTGCACTAGAAGACCAAGAGGTCATCTTACCTAAACTGAAGGTAGGAGATCATCCGAATTGTACAGAACTAGAAGCAGTTGGGCATGAAACCCAACCACCAGCTAGGTACACCGAAGCTACCTTGGTGAAAACCTTGGAAAGCGAAGGCATCGGTCGTCCTAGTACCTATGCCAGCATTATTGGCACAATCATCGACAAGGGTTATACCCAACTGGTTAGTAACGCTCTCATTCCCACCTTCACTGCCTTCGCTGTCACCGACTTGCTGGAAAAACATTTCCCAGATATCGTCGATCCCAGCTTTACCTCCAAGATGGAGCAAACTCTTGACGATATTGCTGAAGGTGAAGCTGCCTGGCTACCTTATTTGCGTGAATTTTATCTGGGAGAGAAAGGTCTAGAAACTCTGGTTAGAGAGCGAGAAAACCAAATTGATGCTACTAAAGCTAGGACTGTAGAACTAGAAAATTTAGATGCTAAAGTCCGCATTGGTAAATATGGGCCGTACATTGAAGTCGAAAATGGTGATACTGTTATTACCGCTTCTATTCCCAAAGACCTAACACCAGCTGACCTCGATCCTAAACAAGTAGAAGTCCTGCTGCGGCAAAAAACTACCGGGCCTGACCAACTTGGTCGTCATCCCGAAACTGGCGAACCAATTTACGTGAAAATCGGTGCTTACGGCCCCTACGTCCAGTTGGGCGACAAGTCTGACGAAAACCCCAAGCCTAAACAAGCTTCGCTACCCAAAGGCGTCACCCCGGAAACTGTGACTCTGGACATGGCTGTTGGTCTTTTAGCGCTACCGCGGACATTGGGAGTCCATCCTGTTACTGGTGGCAAAATCCAAGCAAGTTTGGGACGCTTTGGCCCTTACGTCGTTCATGACCAAGGTAAGGAGGGGAAAGACTACCGCTCGCTCAAAGCTGCTGATAACGTCTTGACAATTTCTCTAGAGCGTGCATTAGAATTATTGTCCGAACCGAAAAAAGGACGCAATTCCACCAACAGCAAGTCTAAGGCAGCCTTACGCGAATTGGGTACACACCCGGAAGATGGCGAACTAATCAACATCTACGATGGCCCATACGGCCCTTACATTAAACATGGCAAAACTAATGTGAGTATCCCAGAAGGTCAATCAGTGGAAGATATATCACTGTCTGCGGCGCTGAAATTGCTGGCAACTAAAGCATCAACAGCAAAATCGACTCGTAAAACTAGTAAATCAACAAGTTCCCGATCTAAATCAACTACTAAGGCGTCAACCACCACTGCGAAAAAAACTGTTGCGAAAAAAAATGATGCAGAAGGTTAGTTAGGAGTACAGACGCGATTAATCGCGTCTGTACACGATTTTTTTTGACCATTCACTCATGACTAAAGACCACTGACGACATAATCAAAAATACCTGTCCTTACTGAGTGTAGTCCAGTAGGTTGCTAATGTGATACTCTAAGAATTAAGGTAGAAGACAAAACCAAATTTGAGAAGTGGCTAATGTCCCAAAGACGGGAGAGTATATCAGCCCGGTTGGAAGCCAGAGGTGCGAAAATACGTTAGTTGCTGCGTGCCTGTTAATCAAAAATTGAGGTATCATCTCAGGAGCGGTCAGTTCAATGGACTATATAGAAAAGGTGCTGGAAAAGCTTAAGGAATTAGCACGGAAGCTAATAGAAAGCCTGCTAGGGCCAGAGGCTGAGCCGGAGCCGGAACTGATTCCGATTCCTGTAAACGAGCGATCGCGCCGTCGCCAGTAGCCTAAAGGTACTATCAACATTGCAACCCCTAAGCATTCTAGTATTGCATGGGCCTAATCTAAATTTGTTAGGACAAAGAGAACCAGGAATTTATGGCTCTTTGACTCTACCTGAAATTAATAGCCTGTTAGAAGAAGAAGCAGTAAAGTTACAGGCAAAAACTTATCCTGTGCAATCAAACCATGAAGGTATTTTGGTAGATACTATTCATGAAGGATTGGGACGGTATCAGGGAGTTTTGATTAATGCAGGAGCGTACACCCATACAAGTGTAGCTTTGCGAGACGCGATCGCAGCTGTTAACTTACCTACAGTAGAAGTACATCTAAGTAATATTTACCGCCGAGAAGATTTTCGCCATCATTCGTACATCGCTCCAGTGGCTATCGGACAAATAAGTGGTTTTGGCGTTCATAGTTACTTGTTAGGCTTACAGGCTTTAGTGCATTTTTTAAGAAAAGATCAGGTGTGAACAAGACGTTCTCGAAAACTTGAGGCTTCTTGGAAATGAAGCTATTAACTTTTTGTGAAGTCAGGGTAGGATAAAGTATTAAACGTTTTAACCTGCCATACTTCAGAAATTTTATGCGCTACTCTGTTGTAAGTCGATTTAGAGGCACTTTACTAGGAGCAATCCTAGGGGAAAGTTTAGCCTCTAATCGTGAAACAAAGTCTGAGAGTTGCCTGCATTTCGGCAAAATGGCAATTCTAGGTACTAAAAGTTTAATAACACTCGGCAGATTAGATTTAAATGACTGGATAGCGCTTCAACACAAAGAATATCCTCATTTAGACGCAACTGATATCAGCTCAATAGAAGTAATTCTTGCTACATTACCAGTGGCACTTTTTTTTCACGACAATACAATTAAACTACGACAAAATTTGCTGCGTGTGCTACAAATCTGGGAGGATGACCCAGTGGTACGAGATGGAACACTAGCAATAGGGTATGCCATCGCTCAATCCCTCAATGAAAAACTTCACCCACTAACTCTTATCCCACAAACAATTTCTTTTCTCGGAGAAACGCCGACATCAGTACCACAACAATTATTAAAAGTTCATGCTTTGCTAACTCAAGGATCTGGATTAGAAAGAGCACAAGCCGAGTTGAATCGGGAAGAAAAGCTGAGTAACATCATTGCTATGGCATTTTACTGCTTTCTCAGTACCTTGGAAGACTTTCGCCTTGCGGTTTTGCGAGCGACTCACAGTAGCAATTCCCAGGTGCAAGAAACTACACGTCTAAGCCTACAAGCTACAGGTGCAATTACTGGAGCTTTATCTGGGGCATATAACAGTACAGAAGGTATTCCTGTAAATTGGTGGGGCTTAGTCTCACAAGCAAATTTAACAACACGGGGACTGACCAACTTTTCCCAAATGCTAGAATTAGCTGATGCGCTTTTGGCTGTGTGGTCAGGAGTGTATGACTTCACTCTAAATCCCAGCGAGTTAAAAGAGGACAGATGTGCCATATTTTTGGATGTGGCTCCGCTTTCCGTCTACGCAGCCCCTCGTGTCATCCGATCGCGTTAATGCTATTCTCGCTAAACAACAGTGTGGTTGTGAAATGTCAAATACCACCAATCAAACCAGTATTGAGAAAGTTTAGTAGTTTTACACACCACAATTACTTGACAAACCCTCAACCTTAGTGTGTAGGTAGCTATTGTGGCAAATCGGCTTCAACCAGCTCCCACCACCGAAGTTGCGATAACGGAAGCCGCAGATCGGACTTTTCTTCGGATTGTCTTATTTTGAGCGATCAAAGTCAGCAACTGCACGCAGACAGAGGTAATGAAAACGCAGCAATTTTTGCAGTTCTTGACCCAGCAATTGACTTCCTGGCGGCGACAGTACAAAGCGCTACGTCGTAAAGGAAAGTTGTTTGGAAAAAGGAGAAGTCCCGACATTCAAAGCTATATAGAAAAACTTCAAAAGACTTTCCTTAGCAATTTACTTCTGTATTTTCCAAAGACCAGTGACAAAGGCGGATACCGAAAACCAGAAATAGCCTTAAAGTCAATGGCAAAATCGGTCAAAACTAACAGAGGCATTCATACAATCTTTTTAAGTTGGGTGCATAAACAGCGTTCCTCTGTAATTTTGGCGATCGCTGTCGTAACTCTAACAGGTATTATCGGGCATAAATTCTACAACCAGCCTCAATTGAAAGTAGGAACTCCTGCGCCACAGACGATTAAAGCACCCTACACAGCTAGCATCGAAAATAAGAAAAAAACAGAAGCCCAGCGCAAAGCCGTCAGTAAAAGTTCCATCTCAGTGTTGATGGTCGATGTGCGAATGAATCAACAAATCCACCAATACTTACAACAACTTTTGGATAATGGCGACGAAATCCGTGCGGTTGCTGGATCGTTTCCTTTTTTTGATACTTTAGTTTTACCTATCTCTATTCAGCGTTACCTCCGCTCATGTCCCGAACCAGAATGGCGAGCACTGCAACTTGCTTTAGAAAATACTAAAAATAATCAGAAAAAAGGCGCAGCACAACAAACCTTAAGAACATCCACAAATGCACCCAATCAGGAACGCCAGCGGCGTACCAAAGTGGCTCCAGTTGAGCAAACTGGTGCATGGTGGAACGTATCCACAGAGCTATCTCCAGAGGACGCAAAATCCATTGATTTTTCTCAAAACATTAACTTCATTCAAGCAGTGGCAGAGCTACAAGCTTACCGCGTCACAACTTCCGAGAAAAACTTGTCCTCATTAATTGCTCAAATATCTCAAGCACGCCAAGCATATACCCAAGCCACTGCTAAACTTTTACAGTTAGAGACACTCAACCCAGAAACAGTATACGAGGAAACTGTTCTATTGGACTTGTCAGATGGGGAGTGGCTAAAAACACAAACGGGAATCCATGAAAGTGCTGAGCGGATTCTTACCCAAGGTATTCCATCCGGCCTGCCAAAAAATATTTTACAGGATGCAGTAAACCTGCAAGTGCAGACATTTGTACCAAAAGACGCTGAATCATTAGCAAGCAAATTGCTATTAACTGTACTCCAGCCAAATCTCAAAGATGATCAAGAACAAACGAGACAACAAGCTAAAAAGGCAGTTGATGGGGTGACACCTGTGATGGTGGAGGTGCGCTATGGTGAGGTGATTGTTAGCAAAAAACAGCTGATTAATGCCTGGAATTTTGAGGTGCTGGAGCATTATCGCTTGATTCGTCGAGAAGTTAATTGGCTGGAGTTGACGAAGTTAGGAGGCGTTGTTACGGTTGCAGTTGGCATTTTTGCCTGGGTAGAACGCCATATCAAGAACAAATTGCGACAACGCGATCGCTTATTGGTATTGCTGCTTACCGTGAGTACGCCAGGACTAATAACGATGGGTATACCGTATACCTCTTGGAGCGCCATCGGTTTATTGTTGGGTAGCTTCTACGGCCCCACTTTGGGTTTGACAGTTGTAGGACTGTTATTAGTGTTATTAGGAATTAGCCTGGACATCAGCAAGATTTCGCTTTTTACTGGTGCTGCGGGAGGAATATTAGGGAGTTACTTGGCACAACAACTGCGATCGCGTGAAGAATTGGCATTATTGGGTATTGCCATTGCCTTAACTCAAGGCGGCATTTACCTAATTATTAACCTGTTAATCGGTGAAGCGTTTGGTTCAAACTGGTATATCGTACTTCGAGAAGCAGCACTATTTGCTTTATCCGGCTTAGCTTGGAGTGTTGTAGCTTTGGGCTTAAGTCCTTATCTAGAAAAACTATTTGATTTAGTTACCTCTATTCGTTTAGCAGAACTAGCGAACCCTAATCGTCCTTTGTTAAAACGACTTGCTACTGAAACTCCTGGAACTTTTCAGCACACCCTGTTTGTGTCTACTCTTGCGGAAGCTGCTGCTAAAAAATTGGGATGCAATGTCGAACTGGTAAGAGCCGGCACATTATATCACGATATTGGCAAAATGCACGACCCCCTTGCTTTTATTGAAAATCAAATGGGGGGCCCAAATAAACACGATACAGAAATTAGCGATCCTTGGAAGAGTGCAGAAGTTATCAAAAAGCACGTTAGTGAAGGGTTGGTAATGGCGCGTAAACACCTTTTGCCTACTGCAATTCAAGCTTTTATACCAGAGCATCAGGGAACGATGCTGATTGCTTATTTTTATCACCAAGCTCAGCAAATGGCGCAGGAAGACCCTAGTTTAACAGTAGACGAGGCAGATTTTCGCTACGATGGCCCAATTCCCCAGTCACGGGAAACGGGAATTGTGATGTTGGCAGATTCTTGTGAGGCGGCGCTGCGATCGCTCAAAGACGCCTCGCCAGAACAAGCTTTAACGATGCTGAACAACATCCTCCGTGCCAGATGGCAAGATGATCAAATGGTAAATTCTGGGATAACACGCAAAGAAATGTCAAAGATTGCCCAAATTTTTGTGGAAGTTTGGCAGCAATTCCATCATAAACGTATTGCTTATCCTAAGTTACAGGCTAGGAATACTGTGCAGAATTCGTAATTCATCTTTGAGTGAATCAGTTCAGTGTTGAGTTTTTTTTGACTATTATTATTTCCTAACTTATCAATTTTAAAACCCGAAGAAATTATTAGGACTTAAACAAAATGGCTACTTTAACTATTCGTTTACCAGACGATAAGCACAACAGATTAAAATAGCTTGCTCAAGCCAAAGGTATAAGGCTAACGTATATTACGCTTCAGCCCATACATCTTGTATGTATAGATGATCGAACCAGCTATCTTTATGTTTTGGCTGGAAGTACTGAGAATCTTAAGTTCCAAATTACGCCGGATGGAGAGGTGTTCTAATGAATCAAGTCAATTATGCAGCCATGTCTGATGAGGAATTGAGGCAATATTTTCTCCTACATCGTGAGGACAAAATAGCTCTACGAGCATATCTGGATAGACTTGGCGATCGTCCACGCAATATCATAACAACTGTAGATGATCCCGACTTTGATGCCAAAATTCAGGCAGCAGTTTTAAAGCAGATGCAAGCAGCAGGCAATGATGGTGAGACGGCGATCTAACAATCTTGGTGCAGCAGACAGTGACGACAAAATCACAACTGAGCAAAAGTGTTGCGATGTCGTGACTTAATCTCCCCCAATTGCGATGTCTACGACGGGCTTTGCCTACGCATATCTGTTGATAATCTTGTTAAGAGGTTTTTTTGAGGTGCGATCACAGTTTCCCACATAACCTAAGCGCTTGGGTTTATCAAGTGATACCCAACTTTTTTCTAGGTAAAACCAAGGATTGACACTCCCCGGCATAAATGCACGGGGATTCTTGAATCTAAGACATAACTTGCTCAATCAGGCTTTCGCCAAAAAGAGTAGAGGTTTCATCTCCGCAAGCGTTGCCTACATCAAGTGCAGAGGTTCCTGTATGCCCTACAGTACCCAATCCCCGACTAAGGATATTTCTAGCTGCGTTTTCATCCCTATCCAAAACACATCCACACGAACATACATGCGTTCTAGTGGATAGTGTTTTCTTGACAATGACACCGCAGCTAGAGCATTCTTGACTAGTGTATTGCGGATTAACCGCAACCGTGACCCGTTTAAATACTTTTCCAAAGTATTCAACCCAGACACGAAACTGATACCAAGAAGCGTCATTAATAG
>NZ_JADEXR010000217.1 GCF_015206995.1 aff. Roholtiella sp. LEGE 12411
GCATTGGGCATGGGGCATGGGGCATTGGAAAAATTTTACCCAGTCACCAGTCACCAGTCACTAGTCCCCAATCCCCAGTCACCAGTCCCCAAGGGAGTATCCCGTTTTGGCAGATTGCCCTGCGCTAAGGCGCACGCTACGCGAACAGATTAGAAGTCTGGGGCTATACAAACTAAACCCGCGCAGGCGGGTTTGGGAGAGTCCGCGTAGGCGAACTTCTCTGCGAGACGCTATTCGCGAACGTTTGTGTAGCCGCGATTTCCAATCGCCCGGTGTTTCTTCCAAAAATGGATGCTCCCGTCACCAATCCCCAGTCACCAGTCCTTTACAACTTTTGCAACAACTCCTGAGTTAACTGAAAGAATGCTTTAGAACCAGATGATTGGGGAGCATTTAAAACAACTGGCATAAAACTATCAACAGCTTTAGCAACATTTACATCAACTGGTATTTGAGTCTTACAAATTTTTTCTACACCAAAATCTTCAACAACACGGTGCATCACTTGTTTGTAATATCTGCCAGTTAAAAGATTAGCGTTGGACATGCTAAATACAATTCCTAGCATTTTTATATTTATCTTTGTTTCATGTCCGTGACTGTCTTTTAATTGAGCAATGCGTCTTTCCAGTAATTGAATACCCACCACAGATAAGGGTTCTGGCTTCGCAGGAAGTATATAGAAATCACTCCCAGCTAGAGCACTACGAGTCAATAGATTATAGCCAGGGGCACAATCCAAGAGGATGAAATCATACTCTTGGCGAACTGATTTTAAAATGTTATTAATCAAGACTCTTTCAAACCGATTCCAAATCGCTTCAAAGTCCTGTTCGCCCAAAGCAACTGCTTGTTGATGCAGCATTTCTGAGACAACAAATTCATCATATAAGTCGATATCTCCTGGTAATAAATCTAGTCCAGGTAAATTACAAACTTGAGATTGAATGATTTCCTGAATCGTCAATTTTGCGTTTGGTTCTGGATTGACAACTTCATCTATCAGATATCTAAATGTCAGTCTTTTTTTGCGACGCTTGGCAAAGTCCAAAGGCGACATCAGACTGAGTGTGGCACTAATTTGGCTGTCTAAGTCAAGAACAAGCACCCGCTTGCCATGATTTTTCGCCAAACAAGTAGCTAAGTTGACGGTGAGGGTGGTTTTCCCTACACCACCTTTCATATTTGCAGTAGCAATTACATATCCCATTGGTTGATTCCTCTGATGACGCCTTCCATCTAGGTAGCGTACACCCCTGCTGAACAATTGAAACTTCCGTTAAATTTAATATTTTCGGTGACTCAAAAGAGTCGTTTCAGTCATGTTTCCTCAATTGAAGCAGTCAGATTATATAGCAACCCGACTTGAATTGTGCAATGCCGACAAAGAAAAAAACCTGTTCCCCTGAAGTATACGTCTACACTTATCTAACTTGTGCGTTTAAGTTGGGAACTTATATTAAAGCTCACATGTCTCTGGTAGAGATACACAGATGATGTGTGTCCTTACAGCATTTAGCTTTTACTTAGCCTAATACTTTTGAACATGCCTAGCTCTCACAAACAGCTAAATTCTTAGTGGAAACACTGCTTCTACTATCATTTGTTATACTTTTTGTTTAAGTATGTTTTATTGCTCAGTATAATTAACGCCATGTCATAATCAAATATAAATTCCGTTATTACCAATAATTGTAATTTTTTAGAGGTATAAAAAGATTGCCTTTTAATCCTGAACTGTGTCGTAACGAAAGCGAAGTTGAAAGCAAACTCATAGTGCAATATTTGCTACCGCAGCTAGGATATACTCCTGATACTTGGCATCAAGAAGTTGCCCTTGGTAGCATCCGCTTAGACTTCTTAGCATTTGCCGCACAAGTAATTCCCTTGGTTTTAGATGCGAACTCGCCGCTGAGTGTCGTCATGGAGGCAAAGCACCCTAAACAAAACTTAAATAATCACGTCTTCCGACTCAGGCATTATTTAACAAGCTTGAATGTGAGATATGGGTTACTAACTAATGGGAAAGAGATCAGAATTTATGAGAAATTTCAAAATGATGTTCGGTTAGTGTTTCAATGCTATGGCAAGGATATCGAGACGAAGATAGATGAAATTGCAGGTTTTATTGCTAGAGAAAGCCTGAAAGAAAAAGTGTTTATAGATAAGTCAGAGATCGAAATAGCTGAAGATGATTTAAGTCTTGAAACTAAGAGGCAAAATTCAATGAAAACAATTGCGGTTTACCATAACAAAGGTGGCGTTGGCAAGACAACTATCGCAGTCAACCTTGCAGCAGCCTTAAGAAAAAAAGGTAAAAGAGTACTTTTGGTTGATATAGATTCCCAGGCAAATACTACTTTTGCTACCGGATTAATCAAATTTCAATTTGAAGAAGAAGATAACTTGCGAGATTCTAATATTTATCATTTGTTAGAATCGGGTGAGTTTTATTTAATATCAGATGTTATGCATAAGTCACATTACTTTAATAATCCTGAACTAGATGTTATTCCTGCACACATTAATTTAATTGAAGGGCAGTATAAACTTAATCAAATTGATGCTAGTAAGACCAGGTTAGTTACGAAATTAAAAAAAGTAGAAGATAAATATGATATTGTTATAATTGATACTCCTCCATCTAGAGATTTATATGCTAAAGTCGCACTGGTTGCTGCTGATTACCTAATAATTCCTTCGGATTTAAAACCATTCGCTAACCAAGGATTGTTAAGTGTCAAAAACTTCATTGTAGAAGTTAATGAATTTAGAGAAATGATAGGAAAATCACACATCATATTAATGGGTGTTCTGGCTTCAAAAATCTCAACTAATTCTAAGTTCCTACAATATACTTTTCCTAAACAAAGGAGTGTGATTTCAGAACGTTATGATCTTCCTTTGATGGAAGCAGTAATTTATGATAGAACCGTGCTCTCCGAATGTATGAATCAAACCATAACAGTCGGAGACTTAGAATATCCTGATCCGAAATCTGTTCTTAAATATGCAGAAGAGGTCAAGTCAGATGCTCAAAAATCTGCTATGGAATTTGATATTTTAGCAGATGAAGTCTTACAGGGAATAGGATTAAAAAAATGATTAATTTTTCAATGGTTGATGTTAAAAATATTACTTCTACTGTTGCTAGATCCAATTTTGCAGAGGCTGATCTAGAAAACCTCGCAGACTTAATTATAGAGACTGGAGGAATTGTAAAACCATTAGTGGTTAAAATGACAGGTGTAGAGAATTATACGGTAGTAGATGGACATTTTGAATACTACGCTGCTGTTCGAGCAAGAGAAAAAAATTCTCGCAAAGGTGAAATGGTCAATGCCTTTGTTGTCTCATCAAAAGTAGAAGATTTAGTATTAAAGCAAGTTGCAGTTACCGAAAGCTTAGTTTCTACTGCTCAACCATCAAAAACTAGAGATGAAAAAGCGAATAAGGAATCATCACGTATAGCAAACCTGGAATTACGTCTTGAGAAACAACTCAATGAATTAAAGTCAGAATTTTCACAAGAAAGACAGAGGATAGATACTAAACTAAAGCAGATCGAAAATCAGATTCCCAAACAAATTTCACCATTAGATGTATTCAATAACTTGAGTTTATCGGATCTTGCTTTGAGATTAAGAAATGCTGGATTTAGCGAGCAACAAGCTGTTAAAGTAGCTGAAAGTGTAGAAAAAGAACGTAATAAGAAAAAGTTTGAAGCTTTGAGCGATGTAGTTGAACGTATAAAAATCAAACATGGTAAGAAACAGATTAAAGGTATAACTAGCGATAGAATGGTCATTCTTCTTGATACTTGGTCACGCACCTTGTCTGTTTAAGTTTTAGTTATCGTTGAGTTGCAAGAAAAATTCGTAAATGATATGGATGATCTGGAATCCAAAATACTTGAGATATTGAAGCGTGGCACTCCCCTAAGAGCAGTAAAAATTGCTGACATGCTGGGAGTTGAAAGACGGGAAGTAAACCACTACCTGTATTCTTCATTGAAGAATATGGTTGTTCAAGATAGTGAATTTAAATGGTCATTTAAGACAAATAAAATAGGTAAGAATCAGCGTATCCCAACTCAACCTCGAAAATCTCAAACTCAATCACCAATACCTATACAGCAAGATACCTCGTATAGTTTTACTAAAAAGGAGATTAAACAAGATACTCCAAATCAACCGCCAACTTCTCCAACTCCATCCTCACAGCCTGTAAAGCAAACTAATCCGTATGAAGTTGTTAAAACACAACTTGCTCAACTATCTTCAAGGGAAAAGGTAAAAATTTTAGAAAATGCTTTTAGGCAAGATAGATTTTCAGAATTGGAAGATGAGCAAATAAATGCTCTCCAATCAATATTGGAAGAGGCTAAACGGGAAGTAAATATAACCAATACTGCATATACACAAGGGAAATTAAGCTCTTGGAAGGCTAATCGTTTAGCGATCGCAGCAGTATCCATTACCTTAGCTTTTGGTACATTCTTTGTGATCAGTCAACTTAGACCCAGTTCAACTTACCAACCTACCCCAACTATCCCACAAAATAGGTAGATTCTCCAACCCTTAACTGAGTATTTGTATTACATAATTGTGGGGCATTGCTTACCGTTTACAGTCTTTCTTTGCGCCTCTGCGTGAGGAATTCTCATATATACGTCTACGCATTCCCACATAACTTGTAATCATCGGAGACATACTTAAGTGACGACTTTCCCGATTCGCACTTTATTTATCACAAAAGAAGTACCTTATCCACCCGTGGGTGGATCAAGTTTACGTACCTGGCAAAACATCAATATTATGATGAAGTTTGGCCCTGTTGGTGTTTTTTCAGCCTCCAACTGGACTCCTAAAAGCACATCTCTACCGGGGGTTACACTATGGAAGCACTCCAACTTTGCCACACACCGGTCAAACTGGGAAAACTTAGAAAGTCGGTTGTGGTGGCTACATCCCCGCAGACATCCAGATGCAGATTGGGCTTATACAAAAACTGCTGCTCAAGAATTAGACGAAACCCTGACCAAATTTCAGCCCGATGTTGTAGTTATTGAGGAGGTATGGCTGTACCCTTACTTGAGTGTGGTCAAGAAACATAAATGTCGTATTATCTTCGATAACCATAACGTGGAAGCATCTCTATGGCAGCAGAGATACCATGCCGTTAAGGGTGTAAAGTCAAAGTTAAAAGCCAAGATTCAGCTAAACCATCTCAAGTTAATTGAGGGCGACTTTACTAAGCAAGTTAGCCAAGTGTGGGTATGCAGCGAAGATGATGTGAGCTTGATAAACAAATTTTACGGACAAGTATCGCCCACTTATGTTGTACCTAACGGTATCAATGTCGCGCACTACGACTGTATACGCTCCGGTGAATACAGCCCGAAGACTGAATTAGAGAATACCAGCCGGAATGTTCTTTTTCTTGGTCAACTTTCATACTCACCCAATACAGTGGCGGCTGAGTTATTGATTAACCAAATCTACCCCCAACTGCGGGAGCTTTACCCAGATAGCCGTTTGCTGCTAGTGGGGCGCAGTCCGACTCAATTTATGCTGGATGCTGCTGAGCGATCGCCTGGAATTATCGTTAGTGGTAGTGTACCAGATGTCCGACCCTATTTGGCTGCTGCCAGCGTGATGGTTGTACCACTACTTCAAGGTGGAGGTACGCGCCTGAAAATCGTAGAAGCTTTTGCTGCTGGTTGTCCTGTTGTTAGTACAGCTAAAGGTGCTGAAGGAATCAACGCTACAGATGGGGAACACCTGCTGATTAGAGAGGTGGAAGAGTTAGTTGCAGGAGTGTCCAAAATTTGGTCAGACCCTTCCTTGGGCGAGAAACTAGCTCGTTCAGCTTATGAATTAGTACAAGCAGAATACTCCTGGGAGGCGGTTAGTTGCAAGGTGGAAAAGGCTATCCACAACCTATTTTGAAGAAGTTGTCTAAAATTTAGACGGTTTTTTCTAGTACAATGCACTGTGTAAGAACGTTGTCAACGACTAAAAATTCATCTAAACGCTGACGAATATTCTCTAGTTCAAACTCAGAATAGCCGTACAATTGTCCAGGATTACCCATTTTAAGCTTTAATCCAGAGTGTTCAACTAGAGAACTTATCGAGATATTAGAACCATATTTATTGGAATGTTTATTGGTAAATGGATAACAATCTAAGAACAAATCTATTGTTGCGATGAAACAGCCACCAGGTTTAAGAAGGCGTTCGATTTCTTTTGCCAGTGATGGCAATTCCTCTGATGGTATATGTTCAATTGCAGAGATACAGAAAATGCGATCGTAATAATTACTCTTCAAATTAGCGTTTTGCAAGAAATCTTGAATAAATTTAACTTTACCACCAAAGGCATGATTTAATTGATGAAACTGCTCAATAGTAAATATCCAATCAACTTTTTCGCTAGGATTAACAAGAGGGTCAATGGAGGTAACATCCAGACCACATTGAGCTAGTACAAATTGAAAACCAGAAGCTCCAGTCCCAACTTCGACTACACGCATACCCGCTTCTAATGGTGTAGCGAAAAAACACCAAGGATATTCAAAAGTGCGTGTAAGGCTATTAATTTGAAAACCGAAAGGCCCAATCTGTCTAATTAGTTTACTAGGTAGGTTATAGCGATTACGCCAAGCAAAATTGTTTCCAGTAATTTGGGAATTGGTGTATTGATACCACCATGAAGCTCCCACAGGTGCTTTATACTTTTGATTCCAGATAAAAAACCTAGAAGGTAGAATCTTAGGTGCTAGCATAATTAAGTTATTTCCTTTTAAATTGAGGAGTAAGTAGACTGGACTTTTTAATCAACCAAATATTTCTCGTATTTTGTTTTATTAGGTAATATTAACCTCGCGCTTGTCGTAGCACGCTAAACGCCTTACTCCGTAACCCAACTGGTAATAGCGATAAACCTAAACCAGTCCACGCTTTCGTAGTTGAAAAAGACTGTCCTGCTAAAATTAGTTCTCTGCCTTTTTGCGTTTCACCCTTTTCAATTAAACGCAAACCTAATAATAATTGTGTTTCAGCAAGACGATTTTTGCGGATAAGCTCTAGTTTTTCTGTCTCAAATTTATAACTTTCTAAATATTGGATTTTGTCGAATAAATAGGGAATAGCTCGATTAATACCTTGCTGTTCTGCGTGAGAACGATATTCCATCAATAGTTCTGGTAAGTAATAACCATTTTTCCCAGCTAAAGCTAGCCGCACAAACAAATCGTTGTCCTCACAATTTTGCAGATTAGGCAACATAAATCCTAATTGTAGCAAGGTTTGACGGCGAAATAATGTTGCTCCAATTTGAAAGCTTTGATGAATAAACACAACTTCTAGCAAATTATCTACGATACCTGCTGGTAAATTCGTTCTACCCCAACGATGAGAATTTTCTTGAGTTTTTTCTGCATCGCGGACATTATTAATATCGATTATCCAATGGTCTGTGCCAACAAAATCAATAATAGAGTCTTGTTCCAAAATTACAGCAGTACATGCTAAAAAGTTAGTTGTTAGCCTATCATCGTCATCAAACTTCATAAAATATTTGCCGCTAGCAGCATCAAAGCCAGAGCGCATATTATTGCTTTTACCAATATTTTGTGGATGACGGATGTATTTAATGCGGTTATCTGTATAACGTGACATTAACTCAGGTGTACCATCGCTAGAACCGTCATCACAGACAATTAATTCAAAGTCTTGCTCAGACTGCTTAAGTACACTGTCAATGGCATAAGGTAGGAGATAGACACGATTAAAAGTAGGGATGCAAACACTAATTTTAGGCATATTTTATATATAGTAATCCGATTTGATTCGTGAACTGACTCGTAGAGATGGGGAATGGGGAATGGGGAATGGCTGTCTCTTA
>NZ_JADEXR010000218.1 GCF_015206995.1 aff. Roholtiella sp. LEGE 12411
GGGCATGGGGCATGGGGCATTAGTTAAACCTCATCTCCCCTAGCCTCACAGGTGTAGGTTTTTCATAAAAGCGTGAGTTATAACTCTCAATTGAACGTAGGAATAAGCAAATTCTTCCTTGTCCCTCTTATCTGATTTCCCGCGTTGTTGTAAAAAACCTACACTTGTCAGGCTTCCCCAGTTTCCCCAGCCTTATTGTGCTTGCGGGGCGCGTCCATTGAGTTTAGTAAGACTTTTAAGCCTGGAGCCTAATTCCTCTGTTAAAGCAGCCGCTTGATAGCGCCACTCCCAGTTACCTTCAGCAACACCGGGAAAATTCATTCGCGTTTCGTTTCCCAATCCCAAAACATCTTGTAAAGGAATAATCGCTTGATTAGCTATGGAACTCAAAGCTAGTCGAATTAAATCCCAATGAACGCCTTCAGGACTGATACAACCTAAATAAAGGAGCAAGTTTTGCTTTTCGTAGTCACTAGCTGTATTAAACCAGCCTATTGTTGTGTCATTGTCGTGAGTCCCAGTATAAACTACAGCATTTCTTGGGTAGTTGAATGGTAAAAATGGATTATCGGGATCAGAACCAAAGGCAAACTGCAAAACTTTCATACCGGGAAATTCATACTTGTCTCGTAGCGCATCCACCTCTGGTGTAATGACTCCCAAATCTTCTGCTAAGACAGGTAGCTTACCCAACTTCTGCTTAATAACTTCAAAAAAAGCTTCCCCAGGCGCTTCAACCCATTCTCCATTGACAGCTGTTTTTTCTCCTTGTGGCACAGACCAAAAAGCTTCAAAGCCTCGGAAGTGGTCAATGCGGATAATGTCTACATAATCCAGCATCGCCTCAAAGCGCTGCACCCACCACTTAAAGTCCTGTTTTTGCAATTCCTCCCAGTTATAAACTGGGTTGCCCCACAACTGACCTGTAGAGCTAAAGTAATCTGGTGGTACTCCTGCCATTTGCGCGGCTTCTCCAGTTTCTTCATCTAAACAAAAGATGTCAGGATGCGCCCACACATCGGCACTATCATGAGCTACGTAGATGGGAATATCACCGATAATGTCTATACCACGCATATTGGCGTAGCTTTTCAGATCTGACCACTGTCGGAAAAACTCAAATTGAATGAATTTGTAATAAAAAATCTCTCCATTTAGCCGACGCTGTACCTGATCTAATGCTTGCGCTTCACGCTTGACAAGTTCCGGTTCCCATGTATGCCAGCTTGCGTTTTCATTAGCATCTTTCAACGTCATAAATAAGGCATAATTATCTAGCCAATAAGCTTTGCTATCGCAAAAACCTGCAAATTCTTTCTGCTGTATGGGGGTAGCATGATTTCTAAATTTTTCACAGGCTTTTTTGAGTAGTCCAATCTTAATTGGTACAACCTGCTCGAAATTTACCTTTTCCGTTGGAAATGCTGGTAAGTTGGCAAAGTCTTCTTCAGCTAGCAAACCCTCTTCTAGCAGTTTTTCTGGGCTGATCATCAAGGGATTTCCTGCCATTGCCGAGTAGCACATATACGGAGAATTACCGTATCCCGTGGGCCCCAAGGGTAAAACTTGCCAATATTGTTGATGGTTATCTTTGAGAAAGTCAATGAAGCGATAGGCTTCTAAGCCTAAATCCCCGATGCCAAATCGACTGGGAAAGGAAGTGGGATGCAGCAAAATACCGCTTGATCTAGGAAAAGGCATATTTAACCTGAATTATAAGAGGGAGGGATTGTTTAAACGATACGCGATGCGCGATGCGATGCGATCGCATCGAATTTATCACGGAACAGTATTTCCAGAGTAAATAAAGTAAACTCATCTTGATTATCATTTGTCCTTTGTTGATAATGACCAATGACCAATGCCCAATGCCCAATGCCCAATGCCCAATGCCCAATGCCCAATGCCCAATGCCCAATGCCCAATGCCCAATGCCCAATGACCAATGACTTACCGAAATCCTGCACCGACAGTTGATATCATCATTGAACTAGTAGATCGACCTCATCGGCCAATAGTGTTAATTGAAAGACATAATCTACCTTTAGGTTGGGCTATACCGGGTGGTTTTGTGGATTATGGAGAACGGGTGGAAGTAGCAGCGCAGCGGGAAGCTGAGGAAGAAACGGGTTTGCAAGTGGAATTAGTTGAACAATTACTGGTGTATTCTGACCCCAGTCGTGATCCGCGCAAGCATACAATTAGCATTGTGTTTTTGGCAACGGCGACAGGAGAACCTCAAGCAGGAGATGATGCCAAGAGTGTAGGCATTTTTGAGTCTTGGCGTATGCCTGAGAATTTATGTTTTGACCACGATAAGATTCTGCGGGATTATTGGCGGTATCGGCATTATGGGATACGTCCGAGGTTGGGGTAGAGTGACGAACCGCAGAGGCGTAGAAGGAGCACCAGAAGGAAGCAAAGGGCGCGTACTCGTACGGAGAAGCAAGCTACGTGCAGTGTCTCGTAAAGCCTGCGGCATAGCTACGCTTAGGGCGCAGCCTTTCGTAGAGAAGAGAAGGAAGAGGGGAGAAGATATCTGGAATTTCCCAACATACAGTTTGCGTAAACGTTCTGTAGAAATCGGTTGGTGTTGGGAGGATATCAAAGCCAAGACTCTAGCGCTAAGGCTTGCACCTGTTGTATCCTTTGAAAATCGCTGTCCCCTGAGACGACGGTGAGGTTATGGTGCAGAGCAGTTGATGCTATCCACAAGTCGTTATCGCTAAAACCCAAATCTTGAACTGTAAACTTTCTACGCTTTGCTTTGTCTTTGGGGCCAAAATACTCGACAATTTCTCCTTTGAGGCTACCGTAAACATCGGCAACCCCTCCACTAATGGGATAAAGGTCAATGGCTTGCAAAAAAGTTCTGACAAAGCGAAGATTTGCTTCTTGTTGAGAAGACTTTTGCACCATGTAAAGGAGTTCACCTTGCACAATAACGCTAGTTGCAACCCCTAAACCGATGTGTTCTTGTAACAGACTAATGACGTTTGTTTCTCCAAAAATTATCCGACTACAATGGTTGGTATCTAGGAGGTACATTACTAAAATTCAGATGGGGAACGGGTTTCGTAAACAAGCTGCAAGCACTCCTCAAAATCATCCCCTTGCCAAGTTCCGGCAAATTTTAGCAAGTCTTCTGCTTTAGAGCCTCTAAGAATTGGTGTTGCTTCTTGTATTTCCGGTTTCGTTTTATGACTGGAAGTATCATCATTTTTTTCCGTTGACAGGTCAAGAGATATTTCCTCGGTTCCTGGTTTTGTCTTAAGAAAACGCAAAAAATCTAGCGTTTGGGCTAGTAGAACATCTGAGGACGATTCAATTTCTTGGAGTAGTAGTTCTTTAATATTCATTCTGGTTTATTCATAAATGATGTTTTGCAGCCTGTCGTAACAGTATTATACGAGTGCGATCAAGATACTGGACTGACGGCATTATGAGATACGTCTGAGGTTGGGGTAAGAGTGACGAACCGCAGAGGCGCAGAGAGCGCAGAGAGAGGAATATCTATGACACAAAGTTTTTGTGATTATACTGTGTCAGTGGTATTTAAAGGTGCATTATGGATGCTGAGTCGTTGTTGGAGAAATACGCCGAAGGACAACGGAAATTTCATTCAGAAAATTTGAGTGAAGAAAATCTCAAAGGTGCAGACCTCAGTGAAATACACCTATACGGTGCAAATTTGGCTGGGGTTGATTTAAGTGGAGCAAATTTAACCCAAGCAAAGCTTAATAGTACAAATCTCACTAAAGCGTCTCTAGCAGATACAAAATTGAACTCGGTAAGTGCTTCTTCAGCAATTTTGGCTTGGACAGACCTTAATGGTGCTGACTTAAGTTGGTCAAATCTAAGTAGCACTAATTTAAATTATGCAAACTTAGAACAGGCAAAACTGACAGGTGTAAACCTAAGTAGTGCAAAATTAATCTATGCAAATTTAGATACAGCAAATTTAAGTGGAGCAAATCTTAGTAGTGCAGACCTGACTGCGGCTTCCTTAGCTGAAGCTAATCTCAGTAAAGCTAATCTAACTAAGGCAGATTTGGGTCAGGCGTACTTAATTGGAGCAAACTTTACTCTGGCTAACTTAACTGAGGCAATATTTCAAAGTGCCAAACTCCAAGGAAGTATATTTCATAGAGCGAATCTGAACCAAGTTGATCTCTCAGGCATGAATTTGGCTGATATAGATTTTACAGCAGCATCTGTTCAGAGTACAAACCTTACAAAAGCATTATTCCAAGGAGCAAATTTACAAAAAGCAAATTTGCGATGGGCAAATTTAATCCAGGCAAATTTAGATGGAGCAAATTTGAGAAGGGTTGATTTAACTGGGGCAAATATCTATGGGGCAACCTTTAAAGATGCTGACCTAACTGGTGCGATAATGCCAGATGGAGAGGTCTACAAGCCGATCGCTGCTGAAGCGGAAATCGGTAAACAGGAAACATCGTTAGAGAAAGTAATATCTATGACTCGTAAAGTAATTCGTACTGATAACGCACCGGCTCCAGTAGGCCCTTATAATCAAGCGATCGCGGCTTCTGGTCAATTAGTATTTGTGGCTGGACAAATTGCGATTGATCCTCGTCTCGGTGATGTCGTTTACACTGATGATGTCAAAAAGCAAACTGAGCAGGTAATGGCTAATCTGGAAGCTATCCTGACAGCAGCCGGGGCGACTTTCCAAAATGTGGTAAAAACCACTGTATTTTTAGCTGATATGAATGATTTTGCCGCAGTGAACGCGGTTTATGCCAAATATTTTTCCGAAGATACAGCTCCAGCGCGTGCTTGTGTTCAGGTGTCGCGTTTGCCTAAAGATGTACTGGTAGAAATTGAGTGCATCGCGGTAATTTGAAATTTTGGTGATTATTAAGCTAGTCAGTAAATTTAGTGTGTAGCAGTTGACTCTAAGAATACGGAAGAAAAGTATCCTAAACCAGTATTAAAAATGGCTGAGAGTCAGATTAGTGCCAATCTTGCCCCAGCAGATCAAGAAGCAGTTTTGCAGGCGATCGCACATTAGATCTGGGAAAGTCCAACTCTAAGCTTCATGAGTAGAAACAATAATCAATAAAAATTCAACCTTAACAACAACAAAATCATTAACTATATAACGGCTCTTATGTCAAGGTACAAAGTTTAATTAAATAAGACTAATTACATTGATAGTAGATACACTGATGTTTACAGGATATTTACTATGGGTTTTCCTCGGTATTGCAAAATAGCAACAATGATTGAAATATTATTTCAGGAATCAACAGCATTTTTGCTGAATTATTTTAGTATGAGTTTATGCTTGCTCAGTACAATCAAGGTTTAATGCTTGTAGCAGAAACGTATTTATAAAAACGTAATTTATTTAACTACACTTATCTGGGTGTTGATGTTTATCCTTTGAGTCGGAATTTAGAAAAATAAATAGCCAAAGTAGCAAACAGTCGATTAGGAGAACCGACAAGCGTGGCAAGAAGTTGGAAATGTGATGGTGAGCCAAAAAATGGCAAAACCTACTCAAATCAAAATCCTACTGGCAAGCATGAACCCTATGAAAATTACGGCTCATCCTGTGTGATATGTGGTTTGCCAAAGGAGGCAATGGACAATAGCCGTCAATTACCAAAATGGGTCAAACCTGCTGCTATCGCTGGTGGTACTATTTTAACTGCTCTTGTTGCTGCCTCAATATTTATGCCTCAACCTTGTCCAACAGGTCAGCAAAAAATCAACGGTGTTTGTTTGAAACTTACTTCTGTTGATAAAACTCCTAATCCTACCTCTTCCGTTACTCCGACGCCTACCCCTCCAGTCTCTCCTGCTACTACAGTTAACCTTTACCGCACTTTAGCTGAAGTGCCTAACGTTCCTAAGGGAATCATTAGATACGGTGGTTCTACAAGCTTTGCACCGCTGAGGACTCCGGCAATAGTAGCGCTGATTGTGCAAGCTCATCCGGAATTTGAGTTGACATACACCGAGCCACCGCCAGGAGCCAAGGCTGGGTCTGGTAGCGGGATAAAAATGCTGATAGAAGGTGAACTGAATTTTTCCCAATCTTCGCGATCTGTGAAGGACGAAGAGTATGAGAGGGCAAAAACGAGGAATTTCAAGCTAGAACAAATACCTGTTGCCATTGATGGAATTGCTTTTTACGTCCATCGTGATTTGGCTATCCCTGGTTTAACGGTATCTCAGATTAAGGATATATACACTGGCACAATCACGAATTGGAAGCAAGTGGGTGGCGCCGATATAGAAATTACTCCTTTGAGTCGTGACCCTGATGATGGTGGTACTCCAGAATACTTTCAAGAAAAAGTGTTGGCGAAGGAGTCATTTGCCTCAGCTGTAAAACCTTATGCAATAGACACTACAACTGCTATCCGAAAGGTAGCTAAAACTCCTGGCGGGATTGGTTATGCCACTGCTTCAGAAGTCTGCAACCAAAGTTCAATTAAGCCTCTGCCAATTGCAAAAGAGGCTAATAAAGGTTTTGTGCCTGCTTGCATCGAAAAGCTCGTGAATAAAACTGATTTTGCTAAAGACATCTACCCGCTGACTAGGCGGCTTTTTGTTGTGATTAAACGCGATCGCACACTAGATGAACAGGCTGGTGTAGCATATCTCAACTTACTCTTAAGTGATGAAGGTCAAAAATTAGTAGACCAGGCTGGTTTAGTACCGATTCGCAACTGAAATAAATCATAACTCCTTAAAATTCCACATGAGCAGATTTCGTCGCAGTTTGTGGCTATATCCTTTGTTTCAGATTCCGTTAATCGTGTTTGGAGTTTGTTTAGTTGCAACTATTTTGTGTTCAGTTTTAGCCTTGGGTAGACCTAGTGTAGCAGTAGCGATCGCTCTGGATATGAGCAAATGAACTTACCAATGAACTTTAGTGGTCAGTTGGCATTAGGCAATGCTTTATTTTGGACTATTGTTACCCCCTTAATTCTTTGGCAATTATCTGGCTTACCTTTGTTCTCAACTTGTTAAGACAGGAATTGGGAGTTAGTGGCTAACAATTAATCAAAGATAAATAACCCTTCATCTGTTGGAGTTAAAAATTAAAAGGAGAAGATTATGGCAGCAGTTGAAGAAAAAAGTATGGTTCCCACGGTGTTAGTGGGTGTGGGTGGTACTGGTGTAGAAGTATTGTCACGGTTAAGAAGATTAGTAGAAGAAGCTTATGGCAGTTTGAACAATTTTCCAATTATTAGTTTTTTTAGTATTGACACAGATAAAGATTATAAAGTCAGTAATCCAGAAGTAGCGGGATCGCCATTAAAGGATCATGAAAAACATTGGGCAAGTGTCAGTGGTAGAGAAGTCAATGACATTATGTCCAATATGGAAAAGTATCCTTGGATTGAGTCTTGGTTTCCGAGAGAATTAGAGCGCAATATTGGAGCATTGGAAGCTGGTGCTGGTCAAATTCGTGCCTGTGGTCGCTTTGCTTTTTTTTACAACTACCACAAGATTAGACAGCGGTTTTTTGAAGCCTGCGATCGCGTCAAAGGTCATGAAAGTTTGATGTTAGAAAAATACGACATCAGAGTTAGTAGTGGTGGGTTAAATGTTTTCGTCGTTGGCTCAATTTCTGGTGGTACTGGCAGCGGTATGTTAATTGACATCGGCTATTGCTTACGTAACTGGCTCAAAGGTCAGGGAAGCCCTTTAATTACCGCAATTGTCCCAATGCCTAATGCTTTTGCCAGTATTAATGTAGGCGATCGCGTTCGGGAGCATCCCAGTTTTTTGCAAAGAAAGCGAAAATCAGTCAGGATAAGTAAGACGAGTGTATTTACTTAGCGATGACCCCAGAACAAAAACAAGCTCTTCAAGAACACATTCAAGCGATCGCTA
>NZ_JADEXR010000219.1 GCF_015206995.1 aff. Roholtiella sp. LEGE 12411
CAGTAGCACGACCACCTAAAGAACCATCTGTTGCTGTTTAATACCCAAGATTCTTCATACTTTTGCTAAGTCTCTGATTAACTCAGCCCTGCTGGGTCATTTTCCATTGCTTAGTCTAAACTCCAGTAAAAAAGTAAAACTACCGTCACACAAAGGTTTTAGTGATAGCGTTCGCGTTGCCAAAAAATGGATAAAGTCGAGCTAATAGGATGTTTGAAAAGTATTGGGCGATTGGAAATCGCGGCTATACAAACTTTCGTCCGCCTATAGCGCTTGCGCTGCGCTTCTCGTAGAGAAGCTTCTCCAACGCGCACCACGCGGACTAATGAAAATCATGCTTTTGAAACCCACGTAGGTGGGTTTTGCTTGTGTAGCCGCGACTTATAGTCGCCAAGGCAAGTCATAAATTAAACTTTTCTAGGACTTACGCAACTGGCACACAAGGCTTCTGGTATAAGAGTCAAGGGTCAAGGGTCAAGGGTCAAGGGTCAAGAATCAAGGTTTTTTGGACTTTTGACCTTTGACTCTGGACAACCTCTGGCGTTAAAAATATGACACTTGCGTAAGTCCTGTTTTCAAACAACCTCTAAGACTTTAGGAAAACCACGTAAAACAGAATTGGGGAACTGTTGAACAGTCTCATCCAGAGCCAAATGACTAGGGTGACAAACGCTCTATCTTCCAACTACTGTCATCTAAGCGAGTATAAAGCAAGCGATCGTGCAGGCGGCTAGAGCGTCCTTGCCAAAACTCAATTTCTGAGGGGATCACTCGTAAGCCTCCCCAATGAGATGGTCGAGGAATCTCTTGATTTTCATATTTACTCTGAAATTCCTGTAAGCGTTGCTCTAAAACTTCTCGGTTTTCGATTACCTCGCTTTGATTAGATACCCACGCGCCCAGACGACTATTGGCAGGACGGCTATTAAAATATTGATC
This sequence comes from aff. Roholtiella sp. LEGE 12411, assembly GCF_015206995.1. Taxonomy (GTDB): domain Bacteria; phylum Cyanobacteriota; class Cyanobacteriia; order Cyanobacteriales; family Nostocaceae; genus Komarekiella. The sequence continues at coordinate 940 of NZ_JADEXR010000219.1, forward strand.
AGATTCTTTTTCCGATACTTTCTCCACATATCCAGAAATTCGGACTTGGCGTTCCAGTTCTGCCCACCAAAAAACTAAGGCTGCTTGGGGATTTTCTGCTAGTTCTTGCCCTTTATGACTGTTGTAATTGGTGAAGAAGACAAAGCCCCGTTGATCAAAATCTTTCAATAGCACCATTCTGGCTGAAGGTGTACCTTCCGGTGTAGCTGTGGCAATGGTCATAGCATTGGGTTCCGGGAGTTGCGCTGCTAGTGCCTGATTGAACCATTTTTTAAATTGTATAAAAGGATTAGGGTCAATTTCAATTTTGCTCAAACCTTCTAAGGTGTAATCTTTGCGAAGGTCAGCTATGGTTTTGTCCATCGTAATTTGCTTCCTTGTGAGCAGATACTCTTATACACGTCTTTGATAAAATACCTGTGATGATGATCAGCGCCAACACCAGTTTTACAAATTCTTTCAAGGAATATCTAAAATAGGTTGCATCAAATGCGCCGTTCGGCCTCTCTTCAACGTTTGTTAATCTATGGTCTGAGCGGCCCGGTTATTGCTCTCAATGTCTGGCTGCTGTCTGTACTTTTTCGCTATTTCCAGCATCCCATTACTATTCTGAGCGCTGCGGCGATTCTGGCTTTTCTACTAAATTACCCCGTCAAGTTCTTTGAACGCGCTCAAATCACTCGCACTCAGGCGGTGATTATTGTTTTACTGGCAACTTTAACCCTTTTGGTGATTCTGGGTGTCACACTAGTGCCGTTGGTAATCGACCAAACCATCCAACTGTTAAATAATATTCCTGATTGGTTAACCGCTAGTCAAGCAAATCTGGAACAGGTTGAGAAATTGGCCAAGCAAAGACGTTTGCCTCTTGACTTGAGGGTTGTGAGCAATCAAATCAATGCCAACATTCAGAATCTGGTGCAACAGCTAGCTTCTGGTGCTGTAGGATTTGCCGGGACGCTGCTGTCAGGATTACTGAACATAGTGTTAGTTGTAGTGCTGGCGTTTTATATGCTGCTGTATGGCGATCGCGTGTGGTATGGTCTAATCAACCTTTTGCCGTCTAATATTAGCGTCCCCTTGAGCAGATCCTTGCAGATAAATTTCCAGAATTTTTTCCTCAGCCAATTGTTACTGGGGCTATTTATGATGGTGACTCTCACGCCAATCTTCTTGGTTATAAGAGTACCGTTTGCTCTGTTATTTGCTATACTCATCGGTCTGTCTGAACTCATTCCCTTTATCGGGGCAACTCTAGGCATTGGTTTAGTGACAATTTTAGTGCTACTGCAAAATTGGTGGTTAGCAGTTCAAGTGGCCTTGGCGGCAGTTCTGATGCAGCAGCTAAAAGACAACCTATTAGCTCCCAAGTTATTGGGTAACTTTATCGGACTAAATCCCATCTGGATTTTTGTGGCTATTTTGATGGGGTTCGAGATTGCTGGATTTTTGGGGACATTAGTTGCTGTTCCGATTGCCGGTACTATCAAAGGTACTTTCGATGCTATTAAGAGTGGCAAATCGGAGAATTTTGTATCAACTGTCACTATTGCTCAGGATCCGCCCCGAAATTGAGACAGAGGTCTAAAAGTTAAAGGTGATAAAGACAAAATTTTTAACTTTGTAATACCATGTGGTTGTCTAATTTAATTGTTGAAACTTATGCGATCGCCATCTGGCAATTCCTGAATAGAAGCAGCACAAGTGAACGTGTAGAGTATACGAGCACAGGCTCAAAAATTTACTGTTGAATTTATTCTGTTTGGAATCTGATTACTTAACTTAAAACTGGTTGATGGATGCTTCCGAGCTATTAGAAACAATTACACTCCTCATTGATCAAGCTGAACGGGGAGAGATAGATCCTTGGGATGTGCAAGTAATCGAGGTGATTGACCGTTACTTAGAACTAATGGCACCAGAGACAACAGAAAGAAGCTATGAAGCCGACTTGTCTCAATCTGGACAGGCTTTTTTGTCAGCATCAATGCTAGTTTTATTCAAAGCAAACACCTTAATGCAATTATCTTCAGGAGCAGATGCACAAGAAGGTGTAGCAGATGATCCCATGTTAGAAAGTGAAGATGGGATATTACATCAGGCTCACCGTCTGCCATTAGAACGACAATTGCGTCGTCGCCCAGCGGCAATGCCACCACCCAAACGCCGCGTCACTCTGCAAGAGTTAATTGAGCAATTGCAGATCATGGCGAACCAGCTAAAACTTGTACAGAAAGTCAGTAAACCTATTCGTCCAAAGCGTCAGCCTAGTGTCCAAACAATGCGGGAGGCACTAGAGTTAGCTCACCAAGAAAATCTGACGGAAGTAGCTAGGGAACTAGAGCAGGTATTGTATCTTTCAGCAAGAGAGTCACATTTAGAACAAAATTGGTTGAATCTGGAACAACTTGTAGAGTTGTGGTCAAAGACAAAGCAACCATACCAAAATGGGTCTGGCCATGAGTCAAAACACACTAACCTAGTTAGTGTTTTCTGGGCACTACTACTACTTTCGGCTCAATCCAAAGTAGAGCTATTTCAAGAGGAGTTTTACCATGAGATTAAAATTCGCTTACTTATAGATACAGCCAACACCTACCAACCCTTCGAGCAACCGATGAACTAATTAAGTCCAAAGTAGCCCTACAGATAATTTACAGATTTTTGCTTCAGCCCCAAAATCCGAGTAAATTGAAAAGATAACTGATCGCTTGTCATCTAGATATACTCATGGTTGCAATAACCAGCAAATTCCCGTTATTTCTATGTTTAGGAATAACTTAGAGCATAAATAAAAACTGATGATTAAGTATCACTCGATGAAAGTAAACTGGCTTGTGGTTGAGGAATAAACTTTTATGAAAGCGATGATTCTCGCGGCGGGCAAGGGTACTCGCGTTCGTCCGATTACCTATACAACTCCCAAACCGATGATTCCTATCCTGCAAAAGCCAGTGATGGAATTTTTACTGGAACTGTTACGTCAACATGGATTTGACGAAATTATGGTCAATGTTAGCCACTTGGCTGAGGAAATAGAAAACTATTTCCGTGATGGGCAGCGGTTTGGCGTGCAGATTGCCTACTCTTTTGAAGGTAAAATTGATGACGACGGTAAACTAGTGGGGGAAGCAATCGGTTCTGCTGGAGGGATGCGCCGCATCCAAGATTTCTCACCGTTTTTTGATGATACCTTTGTGGTGTTGTGCGGTGATGCTTTGATTGATCTAGATTTGACTGCCGCAGTTAAGTGGCATAAATCCAAAGGATCGATCGCTACTATCATTACAAAATCTGTTCCCCGGGAAGAAGTTTCTAGTTATGGTGTGGTCGTCACTGACGAAGATAGTCGTGTTAAAGCTTTTCAAGAAAAACCTTCAACCGAAGAAGCTCTTAGTACTAACATCAACACGGGTATTTATATTTTTGAGCCAGAGGTATTTAATTACATTCCCTCTGGAATAGAGTACGACATCGGTAGCCAATTATTCCCCAAACTGGTGGAAATCGAAGCCCCATTTTACGCTATCCCTATGGACTTTGAATGGGTAGATATTGGTAAAGTACCAGACTACTGGCGGGCAATTCGGGGTGTGCTGCTGCGTGAAATCAAAAACGTACAAATTCCAGGTCATGAAATCGCTCCTGGGATCTATACTGGCTTAAATGTTGCCGTAAATTGGGACAAAGTGGATATCACAGGCCCAGTGTATATCGGTGGCATGACCAGAATAGAAGACGGAGCTAAAATTGTGGGCCCAGCCATGATTGGCCCCAATTGCTGGATATGCAGCGGTGCAACGGTAGAAAACAGCGTGATTTTTGAATGGTCGCGCCTAGGGCCAGGAGTCCGTCTAGTTGATAAGCTGGTATTTGGGCGTTATTGCGTGGATAAGACTGGAGCCGCGATCGATGTCCAAGCAGCCGCTTTAGACTGGCTGATTACTGATGCCCGTCAAACACCACCATCTCAGACACCTGTTGAGCGACAAGCGATCGCTGAATTGCTGGGGACAAATACAAATTAGGGAATGGGGCATGGGGAATGGGGAATGGGGCATGGGGAATGGGAATTAATGCCCAATGCCCAATGCCCAATCCCCAATCCCCAATCCCCAATCCTAACTATTCAGATACGTGTATCGTCGCAGACTCTGCTCATAAGTTTGCAGTAATCGCTGAGATTCTGCCAGAGTGATGCGCTTTTCCTCCAAAGCTTTTTCACAACGCTGGCGGATGTTTTCCACCATATCTTCAGAATCATACTGCACATAGCTCACGACTTCGCTCATAGTGTCACCCTTGACAACGTGTTCAATCTGGTAGCCTTTGGGAGTCAAATGGATATGAACTGCGTTGGTGTCGCCAAAGAGGTTGTGCAAATTGCCCATAATTTCTTGGTAAGCTCCATTCAGGAACATCCCCAAATAATAGGGTTCTCCCGGTTTGTAGGGGTGCAGTTCTAAAACCGATTTGACATCGCGCAGGTCAATAAAGCGATCTATTTTACCATCACTATCGCAGGTCAGGTCAGCTAGAATGCCCCGTCGCGTCGGTTCTTCATCTAGGCGGTGGATAGGCAGGATTGGGAACAACTGGTCGATCGCCCAGCAATCCGGTGCTGATTGAAACACAGACATATTGACGTAGTAGATGGAAGCCATGATTTTTTCTAGGTCTTCCAATTCATCGGGTACGTATTCTTGCTGCCTAGTAATGTCAAGGATTTTTTTACAACAAGCCCAGTAGAGTCGCTCAGCTTTTGCTCTTTCTTTGAGGCGTAAAATTCCTAAATTGAAGCGGCTGATAGCTTCTTCTTTGAATTGAGTGGCGTCGTGGTAAAACTCCTGGTAATTCTCTATGTTGATTGATTGGTAGGTTTCCCACAAGTAATTAATAACTGGGGATTCGCCCTCTTGCGGAGGCTCTGGTGAATCAAGGGGGACATCGCTAGTACTGAGAACATCAAAAATCAGTACCGACTGATGGGAAGCGATCGCCCGTCCACTTTCACTAATCAGTGTTGGTACGGTAATTTGCCGCTCAGCACAGGTATCTTTTAACTCTGCCACAATATCATTGGCATAGTTCTGCATATTGTAATTTTTCGAGGTGTAGAAGTTGGTTTGGGAACCGTCATAATCTACACCCAAGCCACCGCCAACATCGAGATATTTCATATCTGCCCCCAGCATTGCCAACTCCACGTAGATGCGGCTGGCTTCTTGGATGGCATCTTTAATTACATTAATTGCAGAAATTTGTGAGCCAATATGAAAGTGCATCAACTGCAAAGAATCGAGCAAGTCAGCTTCACGTAACCTATCGACTGCCTCCATTACTTCAGGCATTGTCAAACCAAACTTAGCGCGATCGCCACTGGAGGTTCCCCAACGTCCCATTCCCTGGGTACTGAGTTTAGCGCGAACTCCCAAAATCGGTTTGATACCTAACTGGCGGTTAGCAGCAATTACCAGATCGACCTCTTCAATCTGTTCTAAAACGATAATCGGTGTTTGCCCTAGTCTTTGGGCTAACATTGCCGTTTCGATGTATTCACGGTCTTTGTAGCCATTGCAAACTAGCAATGCTCCTGGTGTATCCAGGGTAGCCAGAGCAATCATTAATTCTGGCTTGGAACCAGCTTCTAGTCCAAATTGATGTGGCTTGCCAAATTTTACTAAATCTTCAATCAAGTGCCGTTCTTGATTGCACTTGACGGGAAACACGCCACGATAGACACCAGCGTAGTTGTAGCGGGCGATCGCTTTAGCAAAACAAGCATTCAACCGCTCAATCCGGTTTTCCAAAATATCGGAAAATCGAATCAATATGGGAAGTCCCAAATTACGCTGCTTCAAGGAATTGACTAATTCAAACAAGTCTAGAGAACCCCCGCGATCGCCCTTAGGAGAAACAGTGACATGACCAGCAGCGTTAATCGAAAAATAAGGCTGTCCCCAACCTTCAATGCGGTACAGGGCTTCACTATCCTCTATTTTCCAGGAGCGAGGTACATCTCCTGTGGTAGTACTAGGTGGTAACAATTTTTTGTGCTTGTGATTTTTCACTTCAGATTTGTGTCCATTGGACGGTACTTTTACCACCTCGTCAGATGTAGCACTTGACTCAACACCCATTTATTCCTGACCTCTGTGTTTCACCCACGAATTAACAATTTAGCGCATTCATTTGCGAACGGATATGCACCCAAAGATAATTTCTGAGATAAACTCTGATTGGTCAAGAGTTAAGAGTCAAGGGTTAAGAGTCAAGGGTTAAGGATCAAAATCAATACTTGGACTCTTGACTTTGGACTTTGGACTCTTGACTCGGAACAATTGAGCAGATAAAAAATTTATTAAGTTTTGGGAGTTAGCTTTGGAACGCACATTCTTAGCAATTAAGCCTGATGGCGTACAGCGTGGACTGGTGGGTGAAATTATCCGTCGCTTTGAAACTAAAGGTTTTACCTTGGTTGGTTTGAAGTTCCTGAAAGTCAGTCGGGAATTAGCTGAACAGCACTATGATGTTCACCGCGAAAGACCTTTTTTTGGTGGTTTAGTTGAATTTATCACTTCTAGCCCAGTGGTAGCGATGGTGTGGGAAGGAGATGGCATAGTTGCTTCTGCTAGAAAAATTATTGGTGCGACGAACCCACTAACAGCAGAACTAGGAACAATTCGGGGCGATTTTGGGCTTAATATTGGTCGTAACTTAATCCACGGTTCTGATGCTCAAGAAACCGCACAACGAGAAATTGCCCTGTGGTTTAAGGATGAAGAATTGGTCAGTTGGCAACCCCACTTGACTCCCTGGTTGCACGAGTAGTAAAGAGGAAATAGGGGATGGGGCATGGGGCATAGGG
>NZ_JADEXR010000220.1 GCF_015206995.1 aff. Roholtiella sp. LEGE 12411
TAGCGATCGCTTGAATGTGTTCTTGAAGAGCTTGTTTTTGTTCTGGGGTCATCGCTAAGTAAATACACTCGTCTTACTTATCCTGACTGATTTTCGCTTTCTTTGCAAAAAACTGGGATGCTCCCAGCCATAACTCCGACCACTGGCAACTTTCCCGTAACCGTAACCCCTTACAGAATCGAGTCCGCCGATATCAAAGGCATTGGCTGGTGGAAAATCTCCAATGATTGTCCCAATTTGCAAATTAACCGCCAGCATTTCTGGATTGTCAGCTGACTGATTGTTACCTATCCAGCTAACTGGTAAGTATTGGATATAGTCTCCTCGTAGTCGGTTGCTGGAAATATTGCCCAGTCCAATGGGTATCGCTTGTTCAGTACTCAAAGTGAGGATTGACCCTTGAGTTGGATTGTCACGGCGATCGCGTTGATCTCTGGATACAGCAAATGATACTGTAAACAGGTCATCAACACCAGTACCGCTTAAAGAAAGGGGACTCCCTAATCTATCAACTCGTGTCACATTGTAATCGCGATCGCGCAGGCTAATCCTGGTATAGTTAAGAGCTACAGATGTATCCCAATCATCGAAAGATTTTAAAAGTGCTACAGAACCGCCAAATCGTCCCTCGCGCACTTTGTCACCGTTAGACAGCCTGATATCTTCGTTGAAGGTTGAAGATAAATCCCGCGTGCGATAACCTCTGATGCTATAGCCTAAACGGTTTGGTTCTCCAGGACGATAAGGGCTTGTAAACTGACCATAAAACTGGACATCTTTACTACTTATCTGAAGAGTTGTATCTAGCTTATCGTTAAGACCGCTAATGTTTGCATCTTCATAACCCACCTGACCGAAAAGCCCAATATCATCGCTCTCGCCGCCTCCGAATTTTAGAGCAGGATAACGACGCTCTTTAATGTTATAGATGATATTAACGCCAGAAGCATCTTCTTGTTGGAAAACATTGACTTGAGCAAATGACTCTAATCTCCTCAGTCGTTGTAAGTCTGCTTGAAGTACATCCTTGCTGAATACCTGACCAGGTTTGAGCCTCAAAAGACCAATGATAAAATCTCTCTGAGTACGCCCTCGAATAGGCTGACCCTTGTCATCGACCAACTGGTCTTTGTCGTTAACAAAACGTATCTGGATATCTTTGACGACTTTCTGAGAAAACTCAACAGTTTGGGCACTTTCTACTGAAGTCGAGCCTAAATAATCACCGTATTTAGCATATCCTCGTTTAGGTTCTGTTAGAATGCCACCAACCCCATCCTGTCTAGAAGATTGGGAGTCTGCAAGCGCCTCTAGATTTTCCCCACCCACTAACATAGCCACTATCGAAACTGCAACTAATTGAACACGCATATTGGTAATCCGTTAGTGTTACCAAGTTTACGCTATAGATAAATGTGTGTGTACCATGCTCAAAAAATGGATGGGAGGTTGAGAGAGAAACCACCCAGCGGCTGCGTGAAGTTGCGATCGCCAGTCAAACCTAAATTTTTGACCCTTTCTCCCATTCTGCCAAAATAAATCCATTTAGGATTAAGACAGAACTGGGTAAAACTCTGCAAAAAATCTACTAACTTACAGCTATTATTTCACGCCACTAATTCATGGTGAACAGGACTTACGTAACTGGCATATTATTTTAAGTTCGTAGTAAGGACTTTAGTCCTTATTTTGAGGACTAAAGTCCTCACTACAAACAAAAAATTGAGATTTTTGTGACACTTGCGTAAGTCCTGGTGAAGAGTTAATTTTGTAATCAATGAGTCAACTATAGGATTCCTATTTGATTTTTGAAAGAACTGCCTACACCTCTAACTTCTTTTTTACCATTTCCTATTCCCTATCCCCTATCCCCCATTCCCTATCTCTACAAGTCAGTTCACGAATCAAATCGGATTACTATATTTAATTCAAATGTTATTCTTCTTTCAGTGTATAAAAAAACTAGCCAATTTGGCTACATGTCTTCGACTGTCTTTGCTAAAGTATAAAAGTCAATTACTTGTGGGCTATATTTACCGAGGTTTACTATATTTTTCAGAGCATTTAGCAAAGTATGCTCATTTTGCTTGGCTAACGGAACTACATAAAGTGCTGGTGTATTTATGACAGCAGCAACAATCACAATGATCAGTTTTGGTTTATTTACCTCGTCTTCGTCAAGATAGACGAGGTATTTTTTTATTTACCTGAATTTATACCGATTACACCCACGATTATTAAGGCGATTGACACAAGCTTTATGAGTGTGGCAGATTCACGAAACCAGATAATACCAATAGTAGCAACTAAGATAGTTCCCAATCCAGCCCAGACAGAATAAGCGACACTTACTTCAAGTCTTTTGAGAGAAAGCGTCAAAAAAGTAAAACAAAGTCCATAGAAAATAAATATTAATACTGAAGGAACTGTTTTAGTAAATCCTTGCGATAATTTCATGCAAGTTGTGCCTGAAACTTCAAAGATGATTGCTGCAATCAGATAAATCCAGTTGATTAACATATATGTAGGGAATAGGGAATGGGGAAGAAGTAATAAAGGTGTACTGAATGTTTTTCAAAAATCAAATACTAGTCCTATAGGAGGATAGGTATTGTCTACCCAACTATTGTCTATTTATATTTTAATATAACTACAATATTTCAAGTCTACTTGGGTAGAGTTTACCGAACCACAAATATTTCAGATTACCGTACCTTATATGATGTTCGGAAATCATCATTATTGAGGTGATAAAAACCGAATTTACACTGACTTTATTTCTTAATACTATGAGAGCAAAGCAAGGAATTAAATCCTGAATTAGTTGGTTGAAAAAATACTCATTACATTATACGAGGTAGAAAGATGACATTAGTACGTTGGAACCCCTGGCAAGAATTTAACGCGATGCAACGTCAAATGAATCGCTTATTTGATGAAGATACTTTGCCATCTGCGTTTGTTGAAAGAAGCTTTTCCAGAGTTCCCGCTGCTGAGTTAGAAGAGACTGAAGATGCAATTCATCTGAAACTCGAACTTCCAGGAATTGAAGCCAAAGACCTGGATTTACAAGTTACACAAAATGCCGTATATCTGAGTGGTGAACGGAAGTCTGAAGCTAAAACTGAAGATAAAGGTGTGATCAAAAGTGAATTTCACTATGGTAAATTCCAACGTGTAATTCCTTTATCTGCTCGGATTCAAAATACTAACGTTACGGCAGAATATAAAGATGGCATCTTGAATCTAACGCTACCTAAAGCTGAAGAAGAAAAGAACAAAGTTGTCAAAGTTAATTTAGCATCATCTGGTTAATTTTCGCTTTGATATGTAATTAATGCCGTCAAACTAAATCAAAAGCGCTCTCCCAAAAGGAAAGCGCTTTTTAATGTGAATTACTCGCCCTATACAGATTTCTTAGGAAAGTGCAAAATTTTAAATCTTGTAGAGTGTGTTATCGCCGAGAGTACGGTACCACCTCAGATTTTAGGTGCGCTAGAAAGAATTTTCTAACGCATCCTACAAAACTTGCTCTTTATTAAATCCACATTTCTTAATTAAGCGTTAAGCGCTTCTTCTTGATGAGTTTCGATAACGCAATCAGAAGTGGGCCTAGCAACGCAGGTGAGAACCCATCCCTCGTCCATTTGATCATTGTCTAAGAAGTTCTGATCTGATTGGTCAATTGTACCTGAAATCAGCTTACCAGTGCAGGTAGAGCAAGAACCAGCGTTACAGGAATAGGGCAAATCTAGATCATATTCTTCGTTAGCGATCTCTAGGATGTACTGATCATCAGGAACGTCAATTACTTGTTCACCGTCTGGGGTCTTTAATGTAACCTTATAAGTTGCCATGTAACAATCCCTAACTTATATAAACTCCATATTCGATACTACGGGTTTATGTGCTGCTAGTCTAGAGTTGACAGATCCGCATCCAGAAGATGTTACGCATTTTAATTGGATATTTACTTGGAAGGGTTGTTTTTTGTGATTGGTCGTTTGTATTTACAAAGTCCAAGTGATAGCCTTCACAGAAAAATTTGCAATTTAGATGCACATTATGATAATTTATCTATACTTGATCTTCAGCACCAAAATTATAGAGGCTAGAAGCAAAGTAACGATGTTAGCCGCAATTATAGGTACATCATGAACAGAAGTACCATAAACTAACCATAAAATAATACCTGTACACAGAATAATTAGCATACTCCAAGAAAGGTCGTGGGCTGATTTTGACTGCCAAGTTTTAATGAGTTGAGGGACATAGGCGATAGTTGTCAATACTCCTGCTACTAGCCCAAGAGTGGTTGTAAAATCAAATTCCATTTTTGTTCGTTACCTCATGTTTTTCAGATAAGTCAGATTATACGGGCAGAGAGATATCTGATTGAAAACTACCATAATCTCGCTTTTTTATCTGGAAGCCAGAGTGAAAAATTCTGCGATCGCTTCAGCAAATCCCTCAAATGAACTATAATCTTTTGACACAATAGAGACATTTACACCTAACTTTTGAGCATTGGCAGTTGTATAAGGGCCAAAACAAGCAACAACACAGCGTTCATAATCTTTTTGTGAGTTGACCATTGTCAAAAAACTTTCTACTTCCGCCGTACTACTAAAGGCAATTACATCTATAATTCCTTGACGAATTAGGTTTAATTCAACACCATATATATTTTTGTCTAAACTCTGCGTAATATAGGTGGGTACGCGAGTTGCTTGTATACCCAATTGCTCCAATTCTAAAATCAAGTTCGGTATAACATTAGGCTCAGGCAAACCGACAACTTCAGGAGCAGGTATCAGCACTTTCTTTTGATGAATTTGGGGAATTTTTGCTAATTCTGACACAATTCCGGCTGGACTAGATTCTGTCGGTATCAAATCCACCTTGCCACAAAAAGATAATAAGCTTTCTGAGTCTTTTCCCAAAGCACACAATTGACAATTATCTAGCACAGATATGGAAATCTGTAAATCATTCATCCGGTCAAAAAATGCAGTGATCCCATTTCTACTAGTAAAGAGAATCCAGTCGAATGCATCTATTCTTCTGAGCGCAGCATCTAACTCAGTGTAGTTTAATAGATGACAGGTTTCGATAGTTGGCATGACAACCGGAAGTCCACCTTGTTTGATGATTTGTTCAGAGAATCTAGAACCATAGTTTCTTGGTGCTGTGAGTGAACTACCTACACCGCCCTAACGGGTCGTTGTAGGCTTCCGGTTTCACTGAGAACAGCCTTTCTGCCTTGCAGCTTATTGGTCTTATGTCCCCTCGACACGGCAAGAACGGGGTTCCCTCCGTCCATAGATAATATCCGAAGTCCTTCTGTTCTTATGTTTAATGCAGCGTTCCCGTCACGATCATGATGAGTATTACAGCTTGGACAATCCCATTGTCTGATATCAAGTGGTAATGTATCAATGATATGTCCACAACAGGAACAGGTTTTAGAACTGGGGAAAAATCTACCTATTTCTACAAGTTTTCCATCAAAGCCTTTCAACTTGTAATTTAGAAAATTAACAAACATTCCCCAACCTACGTCGGATATACTTTTTGATAGCTTGCGGTTCCGTATCATTCCCTTGACATTGAGGTTTTCAACGACAATAATTTGACTTTCATTAACCAACTTTCTGCTGAGTTTATGCAGAAAATCTTGGCGGGAATTTGATACTCGTTCGTGAACCTTCGCTAAAGAGATTTTATGTTTTTGTCTAGAATTACTTCCTTTGACTTTACGAGCAAACTTTTTCTGCTTACGAGCTAGATTTTTTTCATGGCGTTTCAGGTGTTTTGGGTTGGAATACTTGGTAACTTCCTCTCCATCATGGACAATTGCAAAGTCTTTTAATCCTAAGTCAATGCCAAGTATTTGATCTCCACTCGGTTGATTTAATTCAACCTCTACCGTCGGGCGTTGCCCGCCCGCTACGCTAACGCACAGAATTGAAGCAAAGTACTTGTCAGTAGCAGTTTTGCTGATGGTAACAGTTTTAATTATTCCCGAAACTTGTCTGTGAAATACGGCCTTCACTTCACCAATCTTAGGAATCTTTAACTTACCATCTACTACAGTGACACTTTGCGGATAGTGAATAGACTGCCGATCAAATTTTGATTTAAATTTGGGAAACCTAGCCCTTCCTTCAAAAAAGTTTTTATAAGCTTTGTCTAGATTAATAGCTACGCACTGCAAGACTGACGAATAGCAATCTTGTTTTAACCAAGGGTACTCTACTTTTAGTTGAGGTAGCAAACCCTTGTATCTACTCATCTTTAATGACTTTCCAGTTTCTTCATAATGTTGAACGCAAGCATTAAGTGCATAGTTCCAATACCATCTAGCGCACCCAAAAGATTTGGATAATGCTATTTGCTGTTCAGACGTTGGGTATAGTCTTACTTTAATTGCTTTCAACACTTTCAGTCATCTACAAGCTATAGTTAGCATATCACAACGTAACGACAATATAACGACATGAAGAAGAAATATTTGAACTTGCGATTATCTGAACGCAGATTAAACAAACTTCGTAACTATGCTGTAGCAGTTGATAAGACTATGACACAAATTATTGAAGAATTTATTGACTCGATTACCTTAACACAGAGGGGCAATTCCTCCTCGACCCCTCGCCCTCTCAATCCTACGGATTGAATTAGTTAGGGGTCAACTCGTCACCGCCCAAAAATTCATCCCACATCTCACCCTTCGGGTGAGATGTGGGGCTTCTTTTCGTTTAAGCTAAAATTCTCCTACCGTACAAAGGTAGTTTGCTGGATGGAGTGAACAGGTTAATTTCTCTAATTCTAGAGTTGAGGAAAGATTCATTAATATTTACCATATTTTTGCTTAACCTGTTCTCATTTTAAAAGCAATCAGGTAGCCACAAAAGACGTCAATCTTTATGGAGTGGGTGGGAGAGTTCTAACGGCTTCTGTGCAGCTATCGTATGAATCTCACCTTTTCTAGGGGTGGGTACGTCAAACTTATTAAGTTAATTAAGTTTCAGACTACCAAGAGGGGCATAATTACATAGTTAGTTGCTGTCAAGCTGTAATCAAAGGACTGAATGTGTCACCAAGTTCCCAAGCCGCAATTTTTGACATGGATGGTCTGCTTTTTGATACGGAAAGTATTGCTCGATGGGCTTGGAAGCAGGCCTTAGAAAATCATGGCTATGCAATGAGTGACAATTTTTATAACGAGTTTGTCGGTCGAGACTTGTCATGGCGGAAAAAAATACTAAAAAAAAGATATGGGGAAAGCTTTCCTTTTGAGTCGGTGACAGCACAACGCATTAAAATTGGCGATGAGCGAGAAATGCAAGAAGGTCTACCAGTGAAAGCTGGTGTATTAGATGTGCTCAATAGACTGAGTAACTTAGGAGTAGTTATTGGATTGGCAACTGGGACATCTCGAATCAGAACAATTCGACGTTTAACCAACGCAGGTATTCACCAATATTTTACGACTATTGTAACCAGCGAAGATGTTGCCGAGGGCAAGCCCGCTCCAGATATTTTTCTAGAAGTTAGTCGCAGAATTAATATTGTTCCTTTGCAGTGTGTGGTTTTTGAAGATTCATCTGTAGGTGTGGAAGCAGCTTTTACGGCTGGGATGTGTGTAATTATGGTTCCTGATATAGAATTTCCATCTCCTGAAACAGCACGTTTAGCTTACCGAATATTAAAATCTTTAGAGCAAGCAGACGAATTATTAGATGAGCTATTTGATAAAAAATTTTAGCAATGGGATGGGGGATGGGGG
>NZ_JADEXR010000033.1 GCF_015206995.1 aff. Roholtiella sp. LEGE 12411
TGACCGTCGAACAAAGATTTCTGGGGCACAATGGAAACGAGAAAATGTTCCTCAAGTCCTGGCTCATCGCTCTGCTTACCTCAATGGATTATTGTCAGTTTGAGCCACTTCAAAAAGTGAGATGCTCCCCTGCTACGTCTCTACTTAATTCCCATTCTTACTATTAATTTCTTGCAAATCAAGCGCATAATTCAAGCGGAGAACGTTGACTCCCGGCTCGCCAAAAATCCATAAAAATCTATCATCAGTATACTTATTAATTAAACGTATAATCTCGTTTTCTTCTACTCCACGCGCACGAGCAACCCGTTCCAATTGTTGCCGTGCTGCCTTTAATGAAATATGGGGGTCTAAGCCAGAGCCAGAAGTATAAATTAAATCAGCGATCGGTTGAATATTTTCTTCTCGTAATTGATTAGCCTGCTCTACAATTCGGTTCAGTAGTTCTGGATTGCTAGCAGCGAGATTACTAGCGCCAGATATACCAGTTGGTCTGGCTCTTTTTCCTTGACTATATCTAACAGTACTGGGACGAGGATGAAAATATCGCTCAGATGTGAACACCTGACCAATCAAAACTGAACCAATTGGTTCATTCTTTAAATTCGGCATAATACTGCCATTAGCTTGAAATGGAAAAAAAACTTGACCCACTACAAGGATTACGAGAGGATATATGATTGCAGTCAGTAACCAAAGCACCAGAGTTATGCAAATTGCTCTGATAGTTTCTCTAATAATAGACATAAAAAAGTTTCCACTTGTTATTAGAATTTTGTGTTTAATTTTTAATTATTTTAGAAGCGTTCTGGTTGAAAAACTACGACAAACCAGTAAATTATAAGTGCCAGCGCCATAAACCCCAAGATACCAATTGCCCAGGCAGAACATCGTTATATGGTGTTATTAACAACATAAACAGCTAGAGCAACTACCACATTCAAACACAGCAAGATAAAAATAGCGAGTGGTAAGTGTTGTTTACATCCTTGCGATCCAACCAAGGAAATTGTCTGCATCACATTTATTGGTAAAAACTTGTTTAATAAACCAACTTGTCTGATAACTCTCTTTATTCTTTGCATTCTTGCTATCTTGGCAGTTAATTTATGAGAAAAATCTGAGCAGTAAAAGCCACTACTCAGAAGTTTGGATAATTTTGAATTGCTTAAGCCAATCCCACAACTGTGATTAGCATATCTATTAACTTTATGGCGATAAACGGTGCAATCACTCCACCTAAGCCATAAATCAAGATATTGCGTTGTAAGAGCTGATTAGCTGTCAAGGGTCGAAACTGGACACCTTTCAAAGCCAAGGGAATCAAAGCTGGAATAATCAAAGCATTATAAATCAGTGCCGATAGTACGGCAGAATTAACACTGGTCAAATTCATAATATTTAAGCTTTGCAGGTTAGCAGCGGCAAAGACCACTGGGATAATTGCAAAGTACTTAGCAATATCATTGGCGATGGAAAATGTAGTCAATGCTCCGCGAGTAATCAGCAATTGTTTGCCAATGCTGACGATATCGATCAGCTTTGTGGGATCAGAGTCCAAATCCACCATGTTGGCGGCTTCTTTTGCTGCTTGAGTGCCTGTATTCATGGCTACGCCGACATTAGCTTGGGCTAACGCTGGAGCATCGTTAGTGCCGTCCCCTGTCATGGCAACCAGTTTACCTGCTGCTTGTTCTCTTTGAATGGCGCTGATTTTATCTTCTGGTGTCGCTTCGGCAATGAAGTCATCTACCCCAGCTTCTTTGGCAATAACAGAAGCTGTAATCCGGTTGTCCCCAGTCAGCATGATGGTACGCACTCCCATCCGTCGCAGTTGCTCAAAGCGATCGCGGATACCAGGTTTAACAATATCTTTAAGATAGATCACCCCGTAGATTTCGTTATCCAGGCACACTCCTAGGGGTGTACCTCCCAGTTGTGAAACTCTTTCGTAAGTGGCATCTAGTTCCGGGGTGTCGCGTCCATTGTGGGAACGTACAAACCCTTTAATAGCTCCAACCGCTCCTTTGCGTGCTTCATGTCCACCTGGTAAGTTAGTGCCACTCATGCGTGTTTTGGCAGAAAAATTCACTCCTTGGGCTTGATTGGGGTCGAAATCAAACCTAGCACCTAACCTTTCTGCCAATCGAACAATAGATTTACCTTCTGGTGTATCGTCAAACACACTAGCTGCCCAAGCTACATTAGCAATTTCTTCCATTGAGTGACCGTTGATCGGGATAAATTCCTCAGCCAAACGGTTGCCAAGAGTAATCGTACCTGTTTTGTCAAGAACTAAAGTGTTGACATCGCCACAGGCTTCGACTGCTCTTCCCGAAGTGGCAATGACGTTAAATTGGGCAACTCTATCCATACCAGCAATCCCAATGGAACTCAGTAACCCGCCAATGGTTGTAGGAATTAGCGCTACCAACAAAGCAATTAAAATTGGTATGCTGACTGGACTATTGACGTAGTAGGCAAGTGCGGGCAAGGTTACTATAACAAACAGAAACACTAAGCTGAGAACTGCCAATAACACCGTTAAGGCGATTTCATTTGGTGTTTTGCTGCGTTCTGCTCCTTCTACCAAGGCAATCATCCGGTCAATAAATCCTTTGCCTGGATCAGCAGTGATGCGAATAATCAATTCATCAGAAATAATGCGCGTACCGCCAGTCACGGAACTGGCAACATCTGAGCCTGATTCCTTGAGAACTGGTGCAGATTCCCCAGTAACTGCTGATTCATCCACTGAGGCGACGCCCATAATTACGTCTCCATCGGCGGGAATGATATCACCAGCAACGACGTAAATGGTATCACCTTGTTTAAGATTGGTGGACGCGACTTCACTAATTAAACCATCGGGAGCGAGTTTTTTAGCAATGGTTTCTGACTGCGTTGAACGCAAGGTATCGGCTTGGGCTTTACCTCGCCCTTCAGCCACGGCTTCCGCAAAATTGGCAAACCAAACTGTGAAGAATAAAATCCCTGTTAACAAACCGTTGAAAAGTTGCGGGTTTTTCTGCAAATCTGGGCCAAATAAGTTGGGATCAATAGTTACTGTTAGGGTGATGATTGTCCCAACCCAAACTAAAAACATCACTGGGTTTTTGATTGCATACTTGGGATTGAGCTTGATAAAAGCATCCCTAATTGCTCTGAGATAAAGTCCTTTAGTATTTATTTTCGCCTTTTTGCGTGCTTGGCGGCGATCGCCAGGACGAGAACTTGGGCGTCTAGCTTTCGAGGAGGTAGTTGACACCGTATTTATATATTGAGTGAGGAGGGGAGGAGTGGGGGAGTGGGGGAGTAATTTTGAATTGTTTGTTTCGTTTTCTTTCTATCTTCTTGTCACCTTATAGCAATTCTCATCTGAATGAGGTACACCGGTAGGGGCACGCCAATGCCGTGCCCTGTGATTAATTATTTTTTTGTACCTTACCCATGGGGGAACCGCTATATTTGCCTATCTTCCCTTTTCTGCTCCTCTTCTAATTGCCAGATGCTAACTTAAAACCCTCGGCTATGGGGCCTAAAGCCAAAACTGGAAAGAAAGTCAGCACTCCCAAAATTAGAGTTACTCCAGCTGTGACACCAGTAAATACCAGAGAATCGGTTTTTAGGGTACCAGGGGTTTCGGGTACTGCTTGTTTACCAGACATACTGTCAGCTAACAGCAGGATGGCAATCATCGGAATGTAGCGCCCTCCTAACAAGCCAACTAGAGTACTCAAGTTCCACCATAAAGTGTTATCCTTCAATCCCTCTAAGCCAGAGCCATTGTTTGCCCCTGCTGAGGCATATTCATAAACTACTTGGGAAATGCCGTGATAACCAGGGTTGCTAATTCCAGATAGGGAGATCGGATAAGCTAATGCGATCGCACTGGGAATCAAAATTACAATTGGGTGAATCAGTAGCACTACACTGGCGAGGACGATTTCCCGCTTTTCTATTTTGCGCCCTAAAAACTCTGGGGTGCGCCCTACCATTAGCCCAGTTAGAAACACGGTGAGAATTAGGTAAATGAATAGATAAGCTGTCCCAGTTCCCTGACCACCCCAGATAACTTGGATAAACAGGTTGAATAAAGTAGAAAATAGTCCTTGCGGCATCAAAGAATCGTGCATCCCGTTGACAGCACCACACATGGTTGCGGTAGTCATAACCGCCCACAATGCGGTTTGTGCCCAGCCAAACCGGACTTCTTTGCCCTCCAAATTGGGCTGATCTAATCCGAAGGTGGCGTTGACAAGGGGGTTTCCTTGTAGTTCTCCTACGGCTGTTACCCCAATCAAAATTACAAAAATCACAAACACCATCCAGAAAAGCAGCCAAGCCTGTTTGATGTTATTGGCAAACAAACCGTAGGTGTAAATCAAGGCGGCTGGAATCGAAATCATGGCGATGGTTTCTATTAAGTTAGAAGCGCCATTAGGATTTTCAAAGGGGTGGGCTGAGTTAACGCTAAAAAAGCCGCCGCCATTCTCGCCCAACATTTTAATCATCTCAAATGATGCCACTGGGCCTCTGGCAAGATACTGTGTCCCTCCGTCCAAGGTCTTCACAACCAGAGTTCCAGCTAATGTTTGCGGTACACCGACTATAAGCAACGCGATCGCTCCGATAATCGAAATTGGCAGCAATATTCGCGTGATTGCACGGGTGAGATCGACGTAAAAGTTCCCTAGTCCTCTACCTGTTAACCCCCGAATAAAGGCAATTCCTACGGCTAACCCGGTGGCTGCTGAGGTAAACATCAAAAAGCCTAAAGCCGCTACCTGGCTAAAATAGCTTAAGGTTGTTTCGCCAGAGTAGTGTTGCTGGTCGGTATTCGTCAGAAAGGAAATGGTGGTGTGTAGCAAAATATCCCATTTGGGCGCACCGAAACCATTGGGATTCCAGGGTAAGATTCTTTGAAAATATAACAGTAAATAGACGGAGAGTCCCATCATCAGATTGGTGTATAATACTGCCCGGATATACTGCCAACCAGTCATATCATCTTTTCTACGTACACCCGCAAGTACGTAAAGGCTGCGCTCTATTGGGTTCATTAACAGATCAAGCTGTGTTTTTTCTTCTAAGAACACACTCGCCATGTATTTTCCCAATACTGGAGTGATTGCTATAACGATACACAACGTTAAGCCAATTTGTAAGAAACCTTGTCCCATGTATTTCGTGCTCAATTAAACTTAAGTGCTAGCAAGCCAATTCTTAGAAATAACAGACTATCTAGATATTTGTTAAATTTTATGTGAAGATTATTTAACTTTTACTCTTATTCATTTATATTGCAAGTTAGTATTATTTGTTTATACAATATATTTTTAATGTTTGCTACTTTCAAAGATATAAACATCAAAAATAATTTTATTACACTTTAATAGTTTTTTGTATAAAGTTACACTATTTTTTGCACATACCTCTAACCGGAACTAAAGATAGTAAAGAATTAAATTATAGACTCAATATTCTTTATAGGAATAATTTAGATATTGGATATTTTTTCTGAGATTAGCTAAATATTGATCATATTAAATTAGCAAAAATTCATTCCACATCGAATTTATTTTAGCTAAAAATATTATCTATCTAAACAATTAGATTTTAAGTCTTAAAAAAGATATATAAAGACAGAAGTGGGGAAGTGGGAAGTGGGAAGTGGGAAGTGGGGGAGAGAATAATTAATGACTAATGACTAATGACTAATGACTAAATTGTTGATTAATTAGCAAATATAAAATTGCTACAAATTAAATTAATATCGCTACAACAACCTCTGAGGTATTATAAGCCTTTAAAACAGCTAAGTATGAGTCGATGTTATAAACCTGGCTTGGGCTATATTTAGGCTTAATTTTTGTTTAAGTCTCGTTAGCTGGTAAGCTAAAACACATTTAAATTGCACAATCATTCATGAGGGCTGTCATCCGTCATTTGTCATTAGTCGAAAGTATTTACAAAGGACGCATGACAAATGATTAATGACGGTTTTAGCCAGTGAATGTGCAACTTGGACGCACATTAGCTTATTAGATTGGGTAGACTTATGCATCTACCGATGTTATGTAACTATTGGAACTTGTGAAAGAAAGCGAAGTAGAAGTACTAAAACTCGAAGAGCGAGCAATTTTACTTCCAGTGATTGCACTAGCCCTAGCTCTTGCATAAGCTGTACTTATGGTCAAGTTACCGTAATATTTAACTCTTGCTAGGGTTTGAGCATCGGTATTAGTAAACCGACCTTCAGCCAGGGCTACTGCATCAGCTACGGCATATCCAGATCCGGTTCTTGTTATGGTGTCAGTGCGAGCAGAGATATTCCCAGCTACTACGGTACTGGCTTCGGTAACATGTTTTAGATAACTTAAGTCTTTAATCTCCAAATTCTTTACCTAAAACTAATCTTGGGCTTAATTTAGATACAGTTCTGTCTTTTTAAATCCAAATAAACATCTAGTTTCTGATACTTTAGAAACTAGGAAACCACTGGTAGCTCATAACTATTGAGCATTCAGCGGTTTTTGTATTAATAGTCTTCTAATCAATATTGATGGTTTAAGGTGTTTCGTAGTAAGGTGCTTCAGCGCTAAAGCACCAATTACTGATCAAAATTAATGAGATAGACCACTAAATTAGTTAGTTAGTTCAAATTCCAGCTTCACAATGCTCACTAAAATTTAATAGGGAAAAACATTAGTGTTACTCAAGAATTTCCCTTGAAATCTTAATATGGCAATGGCAAGAGCTTGAGACTACTAACCTGCTCGGTTGATCACAGCAGCAGAGGTGCTACTAGAGAAGGAATCACCCAAGTAGCGGGTTGCAGCTACTGTATCAGCCTTTGTGAAAGAGTATGTGGGGTCGTTAGTAAAGTTTTGTGCATCACCCTTAGCGCCAGCAGCAGCACTGTTGTTTCGGGTAAAGGGATCTATGACAGAAGTTTGAAAGCGATTGAAGGTATCGAAATTAACAGAAATGCGGTCAGTTTCGCTATAAGAGCGAGGCCGGATAGTACCACCTTGGATACTAATAGCTTCCTCAGCAATTTCTAAGATGTTCAAATCAGAAATAATCATTGTGTTTCTCCTAATGGCTATATTCTAGTTTTTCGGAAGCCTGTTGTAACCAATTTCTCTTTAATGGCTACATTTCTAATATAAACTATTTGGCGAATAAGTCAACGATTTTTAAATTGTTTCTAATAAAAATAACTAATGTTATTTTTTGATTTTTAAGGCTTTAGATAATTGTTTAAAAATTATTTCGCGACGGAAATTAGACGATAATATATAACTTTAAATCGCCCCAAAAGACTTTATATAATTTTATTTTTATTGATTAACTCAGTTCGTGCTTAATCAAAAAACAATGTTTAAAAGCGATAGGCTAAGAGTTTTTTTTGCATATACTTACAATCTCCAGTAATTTTCAGATAAAGTTACTCTGTCTAACCAGAATGTGGAAAAACTATCAGCTATAAAAATGTCTGATGCTCAATTAGCTATTGGTTGCAAATTGGCATTTGAGTCTAACCGAGTGTCTATTTCCATGAACTCAATTTGTTGCTGTAACCAAGCAGAAAACAATTCGGTAATAATTCTTTGATGTAATTGCTCATCTAATTGGGGTTGAATGATTTCATCAACTTCAATCAGATGAACTCCTTTTGTAGTCTGAATAGGTTTGAGAATTTCTGGAGCAGAAGCAGCAAATACAGCCGCTGCAATTTCCGGACGAAAATCTTTACGATGCCGGAGTCCTTGATATCCATAAGCACGGCGGAGTTCTGGTTCTTGGATGTATAAACGAGCAATTTCTGGAAAGCTGATTTCACCTTCCTCCAATGCGTAAAACAGTTCTAAAGCCAAGTCTCTATCAGTAAAAATGACTTCATAGGTGATGGCGGTAATATAATCTAGTTGGTGTTCATAGAAGAACTTTTCAACTTGATGTGAAAATAGATGATTAGCTAACTTCATTGAAAGGACTTTGTTGTAAATTAACTCTTCAAACTCTTTGAAAGAGAGATGATGTTTTTTCAGCCAAATCCAGGTGTCTTTAGCTTTTACGAGTTTCTGATCTAATCGCAGTTGATCACATTCCTGCTGTAGTTCTTCTTCATCAACTTGAATACCTACATCTTGGGCTACTTCCGTAATAATTTTTTGAGTAGCGATCGCCTCCACTACACCAGCAAATTGGCAAGAGAGTTTGAGACTGTGAATGATATCTGAATCGGAAATTTTCAGAAGTTTGTGCATGATGCAATCCATCGCCTAACTTGGTTATTTATCTCATCTATTTTCTGGCTAATGACTAAATCTCTAAACCGCCTTTTTGCAGTTTCCGAAATGGATCTAAAACAAAGTCAATCATGCGCCTCTGGCGAATAATTACTTCAGCGGTTGCTGTTTGACCGGCAGTTAATGGAATACGTTTATCGCCATTTTGGACATACTGCTGCTCTAGGGCGATTTCTAATTCAAAAGTTTCTATGTTTCCTGGGGATGTTTGGCTAACTTTAGAGTCTGGAGAGATCCAAGTAACTTTCCCTTGGACAACACCATATTCTTGGAAAGGATAAGCATCGAACTTGATTTTGACCGGCATTCCTACTTTTAAGAAGCCACTATCCTGATTAGGCATATTAGCTCTGAGTAGAATACCAACATTTTTAGGCGCAATTTGGGCAATCCTCTGACCAGGTTGTACTACTTCTCCCGGCTTTTTAGTAGGTAGCTCAAAAATCACCCCATCAATAGGCGATCGCACTATTCGTTGCTGCATTTGAAGTTTGATGGACATTATCTGGCTTTTGACTTGAGCCATTTCCGATTGCAGCCCAGCAATTTTTGTTTGTAAGTCTTTTAGTTGTTCTTGACTCTTGAGCATAGCCAGCTTCCCTGCTTGTACTACGCTTTGATAGCTACTTTGTTCTTCTTGTAATCGGAGTTTTGCTTGCTCAATATCAGACTCAAACTGATTGATTGTTGCTTGATATCGACTTATCTCTTCAGTGAAGCGCAATTCTGCCTGCTTGATGTCGGATTGGGCTTTTTGATATAGTCGTCTGCTTTCTTGTGCTTCTTTTTTGAGTTGGTCTATTTGGGTTGCAGAAACTGCGCCATCCTTCTCAAGTTGACTAAAGCGTTTGACTTGCCTTAAATCTATACTCAAACGACTTTGAGCCGAATTCTGATCATTATGAGTGGTACTAATCTGCTGCTGCGCCTGACTAACTAATGCCTGTTTCTCTAACTTTTGTAAGTTATAGCTACTCTGTTTTGCATCCAGGTTTTGTTTTGCTTGGTTCACTTGGGACATTTTTTCTAAGTTTTGAGATTGGTTTTGTTGCTCCTGAACGCTAAGCGTTAACTGTAGTTGGTTTTTGAGGACATCCATTTGCGTCCATTGATTTTGCAATCCAGAGAACTTTGTCTGTGCTTGTTGGAGTTCGGTTTGCAATATATCAGACTCAAGTTCCAGTAAAATCTGTCCTGCTGTTACTGTCTCTCCTTCTTTGACACTGACAGCTTTAACACTTCCGCTTACTTGAGTGTCTAATTTTAGTGTTGCGCCTTGAGGTTCTATGCGTCCTCTGGCGCTTCCTGTCTCATCGACCTTCGAGAGCGTCGCCCAGGGGAAGACGATCACAGCAAAGCCGATCAGCACATATAAAACACCACGTGTCCAAGCTTTCGGTAGAGCATCTAGCAGTTCTTCAGTACCGTAATACCAATCTTTAGTATTACCTTCTGTGTTCTGCTCTTTAATTTCAGGAGATTCGTCTATTGGTGTCGGACTTTGATACTCATTTATGTTTTCGTTGGAAACTGTAGATGAGAAATTGCCAGATGTGTATGGCATAGTTTTATATTCCAGAAGCTATAGATGGAGGACTTGAGGCTCTCAGTAAACGCAAAGCGTAAAAAGAGTAACGAGAAGTTTTTCCGAAGAATATATAGTGGGGATGAAAAGTTTTTGATTACCTCTTCTTTAGACTTAACCAACTTGAGTCAGTTGTTGTTGGTTTAAATAGTAGTAATGACCTTTTTTGGTAATTAATTCGTCGTGAGTACCACTTTCCACTAATAGGCCGTGGTCTAAAACTAAAATCAGATCAGCGTTGCGGACAGTGGAAAGGCGGTGAGCAATAATTACACTGCTGCGCCCTTTAAGAATTGTTTTTAGATTGTTTTGAATAATACGTTCTGATTCGGAGTCTAAGTGACTGGTGGCTTCATCAAAAAGTAGCAAACGAGGATTTCCGAGTAAGGCACGGGCAATGGCTAGGCGTTGGCGTTGCCCCCCAGAGAGCATTCCGCCGCCTTCACCAATTTGGGATTCGTAACCCATTGGCAGTTGCTGAATAAATTCATCTGCTCCGGCTAATTGTGCTACCTGTATAATTTCTTCTAAAGAAACTTCCGGGTGAGCGATCGCAATATTTTCTCGAATGGTTCCACCAAATAAAAAAGTGTCTTGATCAACAACACCTATTTGAGAACGGAGCGATCGCAGGGAAATACTTGCGACGTCTTGACCATCAATTAATACTTTGCCATCTGTCGCAGGGTATAAACCTAAAATTAACTTGCCTAGGGTTGTTTTCCCTGAACCACTTCGTCCCACCACAGCCACCATTTGCTCAGGCTGGATTTCAAAACTGATATTTTCCAGCACGTTAATCTGACTTTCTGGGTGATAGCGGAAGGTAACATTCCCAAAGCGAATATGACCGCGAAATCTCCCTAGGGACTTCCGGGGTTTATTTTGCAAATCTTCTTCTGGTTCCGCCTCTAGGACATCGTTAATCCGCTCGGTGGAAATAATGATTTCCTGCAATTCATTCCACAGGAGTGAAAATCGTTGAAAAGGACTCAAGACGTTCCCCACCAACATGTTGAAAGCAACTAATTGTCCAACAGTGAGTTCCCCTTGAATCACTTGCGTTGCTCCAAACCACAGTAATGCTGTGTTCACAAAGACTTCGATAACACCACTGAGAATTTGCAGGCGGTTGCCAATTACCTGAGCATTAAAGCCTGTTTTGATCAAATTATTCAGCAATTCTTCCCAACGCCAGCGTACTGTCTGTTCAATGGCTAATGAGCGGACAGTACGAATTCCGGTCAAAGATTCTATGAGATAGCTGTTTTCTTTGGCTCCGGCATTAAAAATATCTCTGGAGATGCGGCGCAAAATACTTGTGCTAGCCAGCGCCAAGATGAAAAATGGCGGCACAGTGAACAGCACGAATAATGCCATGCGCCAGCTATACCAGAACATCATGCCTAGATAAATTACCAATGTCAGCATATCCAGCATGATCGACAGTGTTTGTCCGGTCAAGAAGCGCTGAATCTTCTGGTTTTCTTGAATGCGCGAGACGATATCCCCAACATAACGTGACTCAAAATACGAAAGGGGCAAGCGGAAGGTATGTTTAATAAAACCCACCAATAAAGAGACGCTAATGCGGTTAGCTGTGTGATCGAGCAGATATTGCCGCACTCCGTTCATGGCGATGCGGAACAAACCAAAAATGATCATCCCTAAACCCACGGCGTTTAAGGTTGCAACGCTACGTTGCACAAGTACTCGGTCTAGTAATAGTTGGGTAAATACTGGCGTTACCAGTCCAAATACCTGAATTAGTACTGAAGCAATGAAGACTTCTAAGAGTACTGGATAGTGAGGTTTGACCAACTCAAAAAATTTCCAAAAGCTTAGACTTTCGTCCTTGGTATCCTTGAGTTGGATTGTCGGTTGTAGTAACAGTGCATAATCACTCCAACCTGCTTTAAATTCTTTAGTAGTTAGAGTGCGTTGTCCGATGCCGGGATCGCTTATGATTACTCGCTTTTTCGTGATTTCATAGACAACGATGAAGTGTTTACCTTCCCAATGTGCGATCGCAGGCAGGGGTTGTTCTGCTAATTTATCAAGACTGGCTTTGACTGGACGGGTGGCAAAACCGAGGCTCTCGGCTGTTATTGCTAGAGCATGTAAAGATGCACCACTACGGTTGACGTTGGTCATTTCCCGCAGACGATTAATACTAAAGTGCTTGCCCCAATAACTCCCTACCATCACTAAACAAGCAGCGCCGCAGTCGGAAGCACTTTGTTGAGCATAGAAAGGATAGCGCCGGGTAAGGCGTCTCCACCAATGCCCCATTTGCACTTTTGGACTAGGAAAGTAAGGGCGTTGTTTTTTTGGTTGTTGTGGTGCAATCTGGGTGGGAAAGGGGATAATTTTCCTTTGCTGACTCAGTTTTGATAGTTGCAACCGACTCGGAGGATTTTCCTGGCGAGTAGTATTGGTGGGAGTTACATCCAAGTTGGTAAATAATGCCAATTCTGACCAATGTTGCAGTGCTGTTTGCCAATGAGAATTTTTTAATATGTACACAACTGAAGGTTGTGTGACTTGCCAACCCTCCGGTTGAGATATCTGCATTTCTGTAGCTGGGAGCTTGCGCCCATCTGCATTTGAGAGTTCGCCTCGATATAGCAGCCACAACTGACAATCTTGGTCAAAGTCTGACGGTAGGGAGCCAATTTCTAGATCACGCCTTTCAAATAAAGATAATGCTTCCAGAATGCCTGGTACAGATGTCGGACGCTGGGGTGAACTGCAACAATAAGCCAGTAATAAATCCCAAAGTTCAGCGCGAGCAAACAGGCGATCGCGAAGACTAGGATACTGATTCATCAAACCTTGCAGCATTTCACCAGGAAAATAGCAAAGCTTCAAACTATTAGAAGCTCTGGCTGTGTAAGCTTGCCATTCCTCTACAAACAGCGTCCCTTCACCAAACGAAGCCCCTGTTGTCAAAGTCGTGATTAGATTATCAGCACAATCCAAAAGCCTGACTTTGCCTGCCAAGACTACGTAAATTCCCGGTCTTGCCTCTGTTAATTGCCAAAACTGTTTTGCTAAAGGTGGTTCAACGATTTCTACCACAGCCAAGCAGTTTTCCAGGTCTTTGTCTGAAAACTGTTCACCAAAAAACGAGGTAACTTCTTTACCTAACTGATGCTTAGAAAATACGGTTAACACTTCCCTCACCTCCAAAGACGCGCTATGGAATAAAAAATCCTGATCTCGGCTTTTTCTGTACCCAGCTTGCTTAGGAAAACAACGATCCCGCCTTTACTCCAGGGAAATCTCAATACTGAACAAACAATTTTCGCATCTGTCTATTTATCTTGATCAGGGTGCATGGGTTATTAATCAATTTGCAGAATTTAGGTTAGCTCGCAAAATTAGCGTGGTAAGCTTTGTAACTCTTGATGCCAATTTTGCGACTAATATCAAAAATTGCTGATTATGAGGGGATCAGGGAGATTTTTGAGCCAAAATCTGGGTAGTAGCAGTCGGAGTATAGTAAAGCCCCTGACGCAAGCTTTGTAGCTTACTAAAGCTTGCTTTCTCACCGCTTGATTATCAGTAAGACTAAATGTCATAATTGTAACCAGTTTTGTGAATGGAATAACGCAGAAGCATGAAGCTGTCGCATCTGAATCGTGAAGTCCTCATAAGCCGAGATTTCACACACAAATGCACAGTAAGTTAGCCCACAAGGGTTAACTCTGTAGTCATCTAATACAAAACTAAAGCTGGGATTCTCCCCGTGGCATTTTGGGAGTCAAGGGGAGCAACTCCCGGTTAAACTCATAACTTAATCACTACCTTCCAGCATTTGGGAAGTCTAAAAGGTAAATCTAGTTTAACTGAGATGGTATTTAGTTAATTTTTGAAACAAATCCTTTTTATTCAGATAGACATCACAGTCTTATCATCTACAAGCAATATCATGTCACTCTTAATTGAACGCAGACTTTGGGGGACTGAGGTCAAGTACAAGTGTGACACCAGATAAATTAACTGACTAGCCGTAAAAGCCGTCAAAGGGAATCTTTGAAAGAGAAAATCACTAAATCAGTGATGTTTAAACACTGATTAGCACCTGTTACATGTATATTGTAAAATTGGAAACAGTTTGTCAAGACTTTATCTTCATTTTACAAATAACTTTTATTAAATTTACTCAATCTTTAGAAAAACGCTGTGTTAAATCTATTTTTTTGTGATAAAATAAAATAATTTTTAAACTTTCAACTAAATGTGCAAAAATAAAAATTAGTCGAGGAGAAGCGATCGCTAACAAATTTGCACTACCGTTTAACCTGTTGAAAAAGGTCTAGTTAAATATTTTGCTCCCTCTGAAAATCAACGCTTAAGGGTAGTCAAAACCATCAAAAAGTTAGTTAACAGCATTCATCTATTTATAGGAATTTTTGTATTCCATACTTGTTCAAATTCTGTTTTAGTAATTTCAAACTCTTGTATATCCTTTTCACCTATTCTTTGGTCACATAACATGCCGTAATTATCAGATAAATGGCTGCCATCATAGAATAATACGTTTCCGTTTTCGTAAACCTCTATCTGTCTGACTGCATGTAAATTATGACCGATTTCCATAAAGTAGGTGCTAGTACCCCAAGTCTCAAACTCTCCTCCAAGAGATTCATCCCAGGCCCATTTACAATATTTATTTGTTTTCAGTGATAAAGACATAATTTGTTGACTCCTTTCATAAATTGCTGCTCTCAAGCTACTCTGCGAGAATATAGATTGCGTAAGTCTAGGCAGGCGTGCTTTTAAAAATCAAATATAGAAAAATGCTCTTGCAAGTCTCTTACTACCAAAAGTTGGAGGCTACAAATCTAATTTTAACGCGTTAAGATTTGCCTCCCCTTTTTTTAACCTTGTTTGCTTACAGCGGTTTTCAATTGAGTAGACTAGAGCAAATAGTTTGTTGCTTGTAAGAGGATGTTTTAAGCCCTATTTTTACTACTAGCTAATTCTCTGGGTTCGTAGTGATGGCAAGCATTACAAGGGCCGTTGGGGTTGACAGCACAACGAATGTAACCAGATTGGGCATTAAATTTACAGCTGATGTCACCAATAAGATAACCTACCCCTTCGAGATAGTAGCGATCGCCCTCAACAAGTCTGGTGTTTTGCCGTACTCGCACCATTGGAGAATTCATAGCAGCTTGCCTTATCCGTGCGCGTGTCCGCAAATGGGTTTTACGAATTACCCATAAGGAAAACAGAGACGGTAAAAAACCAAGGGCAATCACCAAAAGTGTTCTAAACACCTTCTTTTTACCTCTTTTGTGCGCTGATTGATCGTCCCTGATGTTGCACTTTGGTAATTTACAGGAGTGCAAATTTTAGGGCAGTTCCGCCTTGTTGCCACCACAGTATAGTTGCAAATGGTAGCAGTGTGGCATTTGGCAATTCTGAGTAAGAAGTACTTTCTGCCACTTTAATCAGCATAACTGTTACAACCCAAGGGGTGAGCTGTTATTGAATTTTCATAATTTTAAGATTTGTTGATTAGCACCCTTTTGAGTAAGAGCGTTGTATTAGCCTCACTCTTATTTTTTCTGTGTCGCTGTGGTGTTAATCTTTTTTTTGTTTGCTGACGGAGTTGTTGCGCTAGCTGTGCTGCTTCCCTTTCTGCTCGGAATAAATCAACTTTTCGCATTGTCAGGATAAATGATTCGTCAGATTTTTGTTTTACACAAGGAACGCCAACCACGAAATACTCACAGATATTGTTGCATGACTTTTCTTTGAGAAATGATTGAGTTTTGAGTGTGCAAGCTATTGTCTTCAATTCCAATATTGCACCCTCTAACTCCTTTGCCATCTGGTTGATAAGTTCAGTTTGCGCTACTAAACGCTCCCACCCACTGATGACCTTTTCCTCTTGGGGTTGTAGCGGCACTATGGCAGTAGTCATAGTTGCAGGCTGTAACAGGGAAACTTTGAGCGAGATGAGATTTTTGTAGTTATCTTGGATTTTTTTCATAGTTCCTCTTGCTAGGCTACCTAACTTGTAAGGCATTTTAGCAGTAAATAGTATTTTTGTACTATAGACGAGGTTTTTAGTTTGAAATTAAGATGACAAGGAATAAATCAGTAAACCAAAGAAGTAGCTCTGATGTTGATGTAATCGGGGACTGGGAAAGATTTTACTCAATACCCAATACGCCGTGCAAAGGTGCATTTAATGATTCGGCGGCAATTAGTAGAAAAGTTATTCGATGCGGAACCGGGTTGGTTGGGGCCAAAGTTATACTAATTGTTGCAGCTGGCGGCGGTATGGAACTCATAACTTTTGGTCAAGCGCGATCGCACTGGCTCCTTACAGGCGTTGACCCTTCGGCAAAGATGCTGGCGATCGCCCAGGAAAAAGTAGCGCTACATGGGTACACTTCAGATATTCACACTATATTAATCAGCCACTTAGGCTATTAGCTACATTTTTAGTGTTGGTTAATACTTAAAGATTTTATATACAGTTTTAGCAAAATAGAATGTTGCCACTATCATTAGCTGGCAACGTTCTAAAATTAAGAAGTACTAAATTAATTTGAAAACTTTATGACTGCCAAAGTAGAAATTTACACTTGGAAAACTTGCCCGTTTTGCATCCGTGCTAAAAGTTTGCTGAATAACAAGGGAGTCGAATTTGTCGAATACAGTATTGATGGAGATGAGACAGCAAGGAACACAATGGCTCAAAGAGCAAACGGAAGACGCTCTTTACCACAAATCTTCATCAACGATGAGCATGTAGGCGGTTGTGATGATATTCATGCTTTAGACCGTCAAGGCAAACTTGATGAATTACTAGCTTTCAGCAATAGCGTATAGGTTTAGAAAGTATTGCTATGTCCGAGGATAAGGTGCTATGCATCTACCAGATTTTTGCTACAAAAACTATACCTGGACGATAAAACGTTATCTGGGAAATTAAACGCTTGTATTCAGCAGTACACATGTACGTCAATTAATGAGATCATCAAGAGATAATCTAAATTGAATAACCATTAAATTTTCTGGTGATTGAGGTAGAAAGCGTGAAACTGGCTTTTATAATTGATCCCATTCATCAGCTTGACCCGTGTCATGA
This sequence comes from aff. Roholtiella sp. LEGE 12411, assembly GCF_015206995.1. GTDB lineage: Bacteria > Cyanobacteriota > Cyanobacteriia > Cyanobacteriales > Nostocaceae > Komarekiella. Next base: position 17,018 of record NZ_JADEXR010000033.1, read on the forward strand.
TACCAGCGTTGCCCTCATGGAAGCAGCGCAAATTCTAGGACACGAAGTTTGGGTGACTCAGGCAAATCTGCTGAGTGTGGTGGAGGGAAAAGCTTGGGCTGTCTTACAGCGAGTAGAACTTGTACCAGTACAGTTAGTAGAGGGAAACTGGGTAGCGGCGAATCCTTGGTACCAGTTGAGCGATGCCTACGGCAAGGGCGAAGCCCTACGCTCCTTGAGTTCCTTAGACACAATGGACGCCGTATTTATGCGGACAGATCCACCCATTAATGATTCCTACCTCTATGCCACGTACATTCTGGATTACATTGACCAGAACAAAACATTGGTGATTAACAGTCCTAGTGGCATCCGAGGGGCAAACGAAAAAATGTATGCCCTCCAGTTTAACAAAGCGATTCCAGAAACGATTGTCAGTGCCGATAAGCAGTTTATCCGGCAATTTGTCGAAGCCAAAGGGGCAACAGTTCTTAAACCTCTGGGTAACAAAGCTGGGGAAGGGATTTTATTTTTGCAATCAGGCGATCGCAACTTCAATTCCATTGTCGAACTCAGTACTCTCCAAGGTCGAGTGCCAGTAATGGTACAAACTTATTTACCAGAAGCAAAAGAGGGAGACAAGCGAATTATTTTGCTCAATGGCGAACCAATTGGTTCACTCAATCGGCTTTCTAGCGGTACTGATTTTCGCAATAATATGGCCACTGGTGGCACAGTCGCTTCAACCCGAATTACTCCAAGAGAGCATGAAATTTGTGCTCAAATCGCCGAACGCCTACGCCAAGACGGCTTAATTTTTGTAGGTATTGACGTTATCGGTGGCTACCTTACTGAAGTCAACGTTACCAGTCCCACTGGAATTCGTGAGATCGATCGACTTGATAGCACCCGCCTTGGTCATCAAGTAATTCAATGGGTTGAACAGACTCTACAAACAAAAAACTAAAATAATTTATACTGCTCTTTGCTTGTTTGTTGGTGTTTTACAGCAGTAATTAATACTGATATTCAGCATAAGCAGTTGAAAAATAGTTATGTGTTTAAACTCCAGCAAAGCTAGAGAAGAGATGATTACAAACTGCATCTATTTCGACTAGAGGCAGCAATAGGACAATGGATGGCGAGGGTAGATGTAGCGATGTCTACGACGGGCTACGCCTACGCATCCGTAGTTGGGTAAGTCTTCCCGTTTTTTTTAAAAGCACAATAGGACATAAAAGTCAGCAAACTTATGCCCCAATTCATTCGGTCTATGGGTAGTGCTGGGGAGCTTTGTCACCAATTGGCTAAATCTGGGATGGTAACGTAATTGCTTACCCCTGACCCTGTTAAAACCTTAGAACTAATAGATGTTATTACAGCGCTTAGGCTGATCTAAGACTGCAAAGTTAATCTAAAATCTCAAACTTGAATTCCAAATCACTTAATTCCTTGGCTTATTTCGATTTCGCAGAAAATCAGGTATGTCCAATCCAGGTTTTTCTTTTGATTCCGGAGTTGGGGTTGGGGGATTCACTGCGGGTGGCTGAGGTGCTGATCGTTTTTGAGTTGGGGTTACTACCCGTGTGTTAGCCGCATTTTGTTGTGGTACAGCTTGCACTTCACCTGTAAACCCAGTGGCAATTACAGTAATTCTCACTTCACCCTGGAGTCTGTCATCGATCACTGCCCCAAAAATAATATTGGCGTTAGGATCAACCACTTCATAGATTGCTTCTGCGGCAGCATTGACTTCATGCAGGGTCAGATCAGTACCACCAGTAATGTTAAAGACAACTCCCCTAGCTCCTTCAATAGAACATTCTAGTAAAGGCGAAGAAATAGCAGCGATCGCCGCTTCTCTGGCTCTAGATTTCCCAGAGCTAACACCAATCCCCATCAACGCAGATCCTGCATCTGCCATTACAGCTCGAACATCGGCAAAGTCAACGTTTACCAAGCCGGGAATCGTGATGATGTCAGAAATTCCTTGTACCCCTTGGCGCAGAACATCATCTGCATAGCGAAAAGCTTCTTGCACAGGCGTTTGCTCAGGGATCACTTCCAGCAGTTTGTTGTTAGGGATAATGATCAGCGTGTCTACCCTACTTTTTAGTCCTTCAATACCTTGTTCTGCTTGGCTAGTGCGGCGACGTCCCTCAAATACAAATGGACGTGTAACTACACCAACAGTCAGAGCACCCATTTCTTTAGCTACTTCTGCCACAATCGGGGCTGCACCTGTTCCAGTACCACCCCCCATGCCAGCAGTAATAAATACTAAGTCTGCACCCTCTAAAGCCGTTGCAATTTCGTCCCGTGATTCCTCAGCTGCTTTTTGACCAATCGCAGGATTACCACCTGCTCCTAAACCTCGCGTCAGTTTTTGTCCAATTTGCAATCGACTAGGAGCACCTGCCAAAGTCAAAGCTTGGGCATCAGTATTAATTGACCAAAACTCCACCCCAGAGACATCAGACTCGATCATGCGGTTCACGGCATTACCACCGCCGCCACCCACACCAATTACTTTGATGTTGGCGACTCGGCCTGGAACAATCTCGCCAATCCGGCTATTTTCAGCAGAAATCTTCTTACTATCGTGATTTTGCCCAAAGTTCAGCCCAGAGTTATTAAAGGGATTCGTCGAGTTAACTGCCAGAGAGAACCCCGGCTGTCCCGCAGATTGGGAGTTTTTATAGGTAAGTCCTTGGTTATTATCAAGTGTCATTGGATTCAAAAAGGTAGATAAACGACTTTTTCAGGTGTTACTCACCTAAGAGTCAACTATAGTTTGACACTGCCACAATCTATGGCAGTGTTCTTTATTGTTCTCGCTACTTCCAACCCTAACAGGATTAGCAGGGCGAAAATTTGCTATGGAATAAGCCTTGAACGCAGCAGATCCCACGGTCAATTCTAGAGAAGTATAACTACATTTACTTAAAATTGATCTGTATAATCTCAACCAGACATTAATTTTTCCACTGCTATATTGTCCATTTGCTTCAGTATCCTTTTGGTATTTCCAATGCCCTCCCCCTATTTTTGTTAATGATTTAAATTGGTCATTAATTTTACAGCTATCAGTGTTGGTTATTTTTTGGTTAGCTAACACAACTACAGTGTTCATCTTGTATAAATTGCAATCTATTGAAAAATAAAAATACGGTCGAGAGTAATTCTGTTGCTTGTGAGTCAGACTTTAATGAAAAACTTACGCATTTTTTCTTTGAGTGCTGGTTTCAGTCGAAGACCATACAGACAAAAAGTGTTTTGCACACCAGATGCCATCATCAAATTGTCCAACATCTTGTACCTTATCACTAGATGTTAGGGTAACAATTAAGGGTCTTTTACTCCTAGAGAAGGTTTTATGATTGATCGTTTTACTTTTAATTGGAAATTAATGCTGATTTTTTCTTAGGTTCCTGGAAAACTGAAAATAACAAATATCTTTACCAGCATAAAATATCTTGATTTGTTGGCAGCGCTTGATATATTCAACACGCTATTAGATCTAAGGATTTTGAGAGTCAACTTTAGATTTTTTTTGGTTCACTTGTACTAATGGAGATTCGGGATTTTTCAGATCAATATACTCTATTTGGCTGGAATTGAGTTTAGCTGGTAAATGGCGCATTTGGGCGAGTAACTTGATTTGTTCAGGTAACTGGATACTTGGAACACCAAGATGCACTTTTCCTAATTCTGTTTTCAAAATTAAATTCGTTGGATCTTCGCAATCAATTTCTGTCACCTTCACAGAACTGTGGCTGACAGCTTGATAAAGTTGAGTCCAATAAGGGCTGTATTGTTCTGGCAAACCAATAACTTTGAGAGTGGGCAATTTCCCGGTGGGATTCAGCGATTTGTATTTTTCTAAGGGCATCCAAACTCCACTGGCATCTAGCAAGCCTACAGTCGCTTTTTTGTTAGTGGTGTTGCGATTTTGCTCTATGCGTTTTTGAGCGATCGCGACAGGCACACGTTGTTGAATTTCAATGTTTAATCCAGGTGGAAACAGACGACGGCTAACTGTTGCTTGTGCAATAGTTGGTTGTTGCTTCAAAGAATCGGCGATCGCAGACGGTCTAATTCGCCACAAAGACTGGGGATAGGATAGCACTAGCAGTGACTTCATTGCATCATCCGACAATAATTGATTGCCTGATTTCATCACTATTTGTTTGGGAGCACTTAGCACCCATATTGGTTGGATTGCTACCCACAGCAATCCAACCGCCAGACCACTAATGGCAAAAGTTCGCCAAATAGCCTGGATAATTTTCATCTGCCGCTGGCGACGTAACTTTTTACGGCGCTGGGCTAAATCCGTGCGGGAAACTGATACTATGCCAGCCATTTAAACTCCTTTCTGGTTTCAGTTCAATTCCTTGATGCGCTCGTATCATCAATTAATCTCAGTAAACCCTGTTGGCATATATTAGCCACTTTAATTTCAGGATTTTTTAGTTTTAGTAACACTCTACAGTAACCACAAAAGGTATTGTGGCGCTACTAATTCTTCTCGTTCAAGTTTCCTGTGTCCATTTTCATCCGACTGTAGCCTCTTTACTGTATGGTGACAGCCAATATAGCTGCTAAAAGAGCTACAAAGCATCTATTGACAAATACTATTTCTTGTGCTGTTTGAACTTAATTATTGAGTACTTTGCTAAAATTAATACCAGTCCTACCACATCAGCCATATAAACTGAGAACGATACAATCAAGTAGCTTTTTAGCTCAGCTATAAGGGTTTATACCAGGTCAATTAAAAGCCAATAGATTGTCAAAAACTCAAAAGCAGCTGTAAAAAGGACAGATATGCTTAATCTTATCAGGGTCAATTAGATCTCTACCATACTACTGACAGTTCCTGGCAGTAATTCTGTCGCTAGTGCTGTCACTTGCAAGCAAGATAGTACCAACTTGCGGTTTAGTCGTGTGCCTAAATCTTGGCTAGAGATTCTTTGTATAAAAAATACAAATTAAACTGCATCTACATACACATCTACATACACATCTACATACATGAGAACGACACTAAATCTGTCACGTTTTTACAAGGCTTGTAATCCAAGTTACACATTAAATATAAGTAATGTGATAGATCGGCAGTACTACATAGATTTTGCTGATGTACGTGGTTGCAAAATTGTTGAAGAATTGCAACGGACTATTACCCGTATTTCTCCGGACGAGCCGACCTGCCAGTTATTTACAGGTCATATTGGCTGTGGTAAATCAACAGAGTTGCAGCGCCTTAAAGCAGAATTGGAATTAGCGGAATTTCACGTAGTTTATTTTGAGTCAAGTCAAGATTTAGACATGGCGGATATTGATGTCAGTGATATTTTGTTGAGTGTAGCCCGTCAAGTCAGTGTCAGTTTAGAAGGGATTGGCATCAAACTCAAACCTGGTTACTTTACCAATTTATTTAAAGAAGTTGGTGATTTTTTGCAAACCCCCATAGAGCTTTCTGGACAAGCAGAGTTGTCCTTAGGTATTGCCAAAATTACAGCCAAAACCAAAGATAGCGCCCAGCTACGTAATCAACTAAGGCAATATCTGGAACCACGTACCAATAGTATTTTGCAAGCAATTAACGAAGAGGTTTTAGAAAAGGCTGTCGAACAGCTAAAGCTGCGAGGTCAAAAAGGATTAGTAGTGATTGTAGATAACTTGGATCGAGTGGATATGCGCCCTGTTGCATCCGGGCGATCGCAACCAGAATATCTTTTTATCGACCGAGGTGAACAATTACGCCGACTCAAATGCCACCTAGTTTACACAATACCCCTAGCGTTAATTTTCTCCAACGAGTACGAGACACTGAAAAATCGCCTTGGGGGAGGTATTGCGCCCAAGGTACTGCCGATGGTATTAGTACGGCAAAGAGATGGCAGTGATTACGAACCAGGGATGTCACTATTGCGCCAGTTAGTACTAGCAAGAGCTTTTCCAGAAGTTTCTTGGAATGGAAGGCTGTTAATAATCACAGAATTATTTGACCACACCGAAACCCTGGATCGTTTATGTCGCGTCAGTGGTGGTCACATTCGTAACTTATTAGGTTTGCTTTATAGCTGCTTACAACGTCAAGATCCACCTTTTTCTAGGGATTGCTTAGAAGCCGTGATTAAGGACTACCGAGATGATTTACTATTGGCGATTGATGAATACCAGTGGGAATTATTGTTTGAAGTAGTGCAGCAACAGAGGGTGAAAGGCGAGTCTGACTACCAGAGCTTACTGCGAAGTATGTATCTGTTTGAATATCGCGATCCTTTGGGGCGCTGGTTTGGTATAAGTCCAGCATTGGCAGAAACAGAAAAAGTCCTTGCTTGGCAACAAAGTAAGTAGCTGAGAAAGAGCTTCAAAAATTTGAAATTCAAAATTCAGACAATCTTTAATTTTGAATTTCTGATAATTAAGAATTTTGAATTAGAGTGGAAACGGCTGTAGGTTATCTTCAGGCGAGATAGCGACATGCATAAAGTATTAGCCAGGAAAAATCCAAAATTTAAAAGGCTCCTAGCCTCTTTTTAATGTGGTATTTTCTCTATTTTCTTTGTAGCTTGATTTTTAGTTATGACAAAGTGGCAACTCACAGGCGCGATCAGCAATGAAAATCAACATTCTCTGCAAAGACTGATTCGGGCGATCGCGCTTTCCAAAGGTCAATTTGCTTTGATTTTAGTCCGATGTAACTATGGGCAATTACGCGAGCAAATGTTAGAAAATGCCCGTTCTATCACCAAAGACATCAATTTACGAGAAATAGTTATCAATCCATCAACCACCTCTTTACATAGCACAATAGCTTCAGAATTATTCCTAGACAATCCTGTAGTTGTTACAGATTCTTTACCATCAGCTGTAATGGTTTTTGGTCTAGAGTCAATTACAGACCTAGACGGCTTACTTACCAGCATTAACCAAGCACGAGATATTTATGCCACAACATTTCAATTTCCATTGGTGTTATGGTTACAAGATGACGTGGCGTCATTGCTTTCCAGATTAGCACCCGATTTTAAAAGCTGGGCTGCGACCACTATTAAATTTGAAATGGCAAAATCAGATTTAATTGCTTTGATCCGCCAAGAAACAGAATCTCTGTTTGCCAAAGTTTTAGAAGCAGGTGCCGAAAGGTTTTTATCCAATGCTTCCCTAGATTTAGATCCCAGATCTCAACACCGTCATAAGATAGAATCAGCTCGTAATGATTTACTACGTCTGTATGGTGTCAAATTAGAACCAGGATTAGAAGCCAGTTTAGAAGTTGTATTGGGGCGAGATAAGTACGCCAACGATCAAATTAATGGTGCTTTAGCTCATTATCAAAGAAGCTTGGCTTTGTGGCAGCAAGAAGCGAGGAGATTGGGAGACAAAAAGAGGGTAAAAGAGGGAGAGGCAAAGAAGGGGAGAGTGGGGGAAGTAAGTGAACAATTACTCTTGTCTTCTGGTGTTGTTTTGCCTTCATTTTTACTGTGGCAGGCAATAGTATTATTCCACCTAGGACTATGTTATCGCCGGATGGCAGATTTACATCAGAGGGCTAACAGTAACTATTGGCAAAATGCTCTTTTATGGTTTAAGCAATGCTTGGAGGTATTAGAGGAGGCACAAAGAGAAGATTTAGTTGCCAAATTTATTTTGCCTGCTTGTGAAAGTATGCAACGCTTACAAGCTTGGGAAGAATTAAAAGAATTAGCTCAGAAGTCATTACTGCTGCATGAAACTTACGGAACCCCAGCGCAAGTTGCTCAAGATTATGGCTTTTTAGCGTATGTGGCGGCTTCTGAGTCCAATTGGATACTAGCTCATGAATTAGCGAATACAGCACTTTCTATTTCAGAAACAGCAACAGAAATTTCACGGGATCAGGAAAGTTGGTACCTTTTATTATTAGCACGTACACAGCGGCATCTAGGTGAGTGGGAAGAAGCTATCAACAACTTAGAATGGGCGAAGGTAGTATGTGAGCTACAACATGAGCCGTCACTTTACTTGGAGATTTTAGAAGAGTTGCGATCGCTCTACTTTTGTGAGCGTCGTAATTATACAGAAGCCTTTAGCCTCAAACAAGAAAAAATTCAAATAGAACATCAATACGGCTTTCGTGCCTTCATTGGGGCAAGTCAATTACAACCGCAACGCTACAGAATTAACTCAGTCCTAGAGCCGCAACAAATACCCTCTATTCCTGAGGAGGTTGCCCAAGAAATATCTGCTTCTGGACGACAGCAAGACGTCAACCGCTTGATTGAAAGAATTACTCGTGCTGACTACAAACTCACAGTAATTCATGGGTCATCAGGTGTTGGTAAAAGTTCAGTTATCAAAGCTGGTTTAGTACCAGCTTTGAAAGGAAAAGTTATTGGTGATCGCATTCCTATACCCATTGTTTTATCTGTTTATACTGATTGGGTTACAGCCTTGGGCAGCATTGTTGATAATGCGCTGACAGATATTGAAATATCTAAAAATATAGAAAATACATCTACTATAATAATTGAAAAAATTCGCTTTTTCGTTAAGCATAATTATACAATAGTTATTATTTTTGACCAATTTGAAGAATTTTTCTTTATTAGTAATTCTCCAGCCGAAAGAATACAATTTTATAATTTTTTTAGTGAATGTTTAAATATTCCATTTGTAAAAATTATTCTTTCACTAAGAGAAGATTATTTGCATTATTTATTGGAATTTGAACGCTTAAACAAAGAATATAGTAGTGGAATAAATGATTTAGGAATAATTAATAAAAACATTCTAGATAAGGATCTACGCTACTACATAGGTAAATTTTCTAGTCAAGATGCAATAACTATAATTCACAGTCTGACTCAACGCTCACATTATGATCTGAGTGACGAATTAATTAATCAATTAGTAAAAGATTTAGCAGGAAAAATAGACGAGGTACATCCAATTGAATTACAAATAGTCGGAGCTCAGCTGCAAGCAGAAAATATTACCACACTTAAACAATATAAGCTTTGCGGCGGCTCGATAAAACTAGTGGAACGCTGGCTCCAGGAAGTGATCCAAGATTGCGGTCAAGAAAACGAAGATTTCAGTTGGAAATTATTATTTGAGTTAACTCATGAAAAGGGCACAAGACCCCTAAAAACCAAAGCAGATTTAGTGATTGCATTAGGAAACAATAATCATAGTGATCCAATATCGAACTTTGACCCAGCTTGGGAATTGATTTTAGAAATTTTGGTGGGTTCAGGGTTGGTGTTGCGAGTACGAGAAGAGTCAGGCGATCGCTACCAGTTGGTTCACGATTATTTAGTTGAACCAATTCGCCAAAAAAATAACTATGGTATGGTTGCTGAATTAGAAAAAGTAAAAATTGAAAAAACTAAAGCTGAAGTAGCCCAAAAACTTAGTCAAGAACATCTCAACTTAGTATTACAACGGCGACTAAGAGAAGCACGTATAGCAGGCGCCATTTTAGCAATGATGGGGGGGACAATAGCGGCATTATGGTGGCAGGCCGACTTACAAAAAAGAGCAGCAATCAGCCAAACTCTCCGAGCTGAGCGCAGCGAAACCAACTTTAAAATTAGTGCGATCGCCGCAGCTAGTGAAGCTCTTTTTGCTTCTAATAAGGAATTTGATGCCCTGTTAGAAAGTTTACGGGCTTGGAGAAGACTTAGACAAACAGATAAAGTCCAACCAGAAACCCGAATGCGAGTGGTAACAGCCCTCCAGCAGGCAGTTTACGGAGTAGCGGAGGTAAATCGTTTAGAAGGGCATACTGATACTGTCTGGGGTGTAATTTTCAGCCCAGACGGTAAATTATTGGCATCAGGTAGTCGAGATCAAAGTGTAAAAGTATGGCGTCCTGACGGGACTTTACTCCAAACCCTCAAAGGTCATACTGATGCTGTTACCAGTGTAAGTTTCAGCCCAGATGGCCAAAGCCTAGCTTCAGCCAGCCTCGATAAAACCGTGCAAATCTGGCACAAAAACCCAATTACAGGAGAATTTGATTCACAGCCATCTAAAACCCTTTCAGGACAAGGAGATTGGGTTTATAGCGTCAGTTTTAGCCCTGATGGAGAGTTGCTAGCTACTGGTGGTAAAGATAAAACCATCAAACTCTGGCGCCAGGATGGTAGCTTAATCAAAATACTCAAGGGGCATCAAGGATGGGTTAACTGGGTAAGCTTTAGTCCTGACGGTCAATTCATTGCCTCAGCAAGTGAAGACAAGACAGTAAAAATCTGGCGACGGGACGGTAGCTTGGTCAAAACTTTACATGGACATCAGCAGAGTGTGACCGTTGTCACTTTCAGCCCGGATGGTAGGCTATTAGCGTCCACAGGCCGAGACAAAACAGTCAAGCTTTGGCAGGTGGAACACAGTAGTAAAGATATTTTGGACTTCCGTGCCTATAAAAGCTTACAACAGCATACCAGTACAGTTTGGAGCCTGAGCTTCAGTTCTGATGGCGAAAAGTTAGCTTCCGCAAGTGAAGACAACACCATTAACCTCTGGAGTACCACTGGCATATTACTCAAAACTTTCAAAGGACACAGCGATGCCGTTGTCAGCGTGGCTTTCAGCCCCGATGGTAAATTATTAGCATCAGGAAGTCATGACAAAAGCGTGAAACTGTGGAGTCTGGATGCCCCAACACTACCAATTCTCAAGGGGCATCAAGACCGAGTTTTGAGCGTCGCCTGGAGTCCTGATGGTCAGATGTTGGCTTCTGGTAGCCGCGATCGCACGGTGAAACTCTGGCAAAAAGACACTGGTAGCGGCGAGCTGAAAACCCGACTATACAAAACCTTAGCAGGGCATACAGATAGAGTTACTAGTGTCACCTTTGACACACAAGGAAAAATACTGGCTTCAGGCAGTTATGACAAAACAGTCAAACTTTGGCGGCGCGACGGTACTTTAATCAAGACTCTCCAAGGGCATAGCGATGGCGTAACGAGCGTTAATTTCAGCCCGGATGGTCAACTATTGGCATCAGCTAGCTTGGATAAGACAGTGAAACTTTGGAACCATGATGGTCGCTTGCTAAAAACCCTAACGGGGCATCAAGCGCGGGTGAATAGCGTGAATTTCAGTCCTGATGATCAAGTTCTAGCCTCAGCAAGTGATGACCAAACAGTCAAACTTTGGCGACGGGACGGTACTTTGATCAAAACTTTTTCGCCCCATGAGAGTTGGGTATTAGGTGTGAGCTTTAGTCCCACTGACCAGCTGCTAGCTTCTGCTAGCTGGGATAACACAGTTAGGTTGTGGCAACGAGATGGTACGTTATTAAAAACTTTGTTAAAGGGATACAGCGATAGTGTAAATGCTGTTACTTTCAGTCCCAATGGTGAACTGCTTGCCGCTGCAAATTGGGACAGTACAGTCAAACTCTGGAGCCGTGAAGGTGAATTAATTAAAATTCTCAACGGGCATCGCGCTCCTGTATTAAGCGTTAGCTTTAGCCCTGATGGTCAAACACTTGCATCAGCTAGTGATGACAACACCATAATTTTGTGGAATCTAAATCTTGATAACCTACTTCTTCAAAGTTGCAACTTAGTAGGTAATTACCTAAAGCATAACCGCAATATTGCAGGACGCGATCGCTTTCTTTGTAATGACATTACCCGCAGTTCCTAAATTAAATTTTTTTTGTGAACTATGTATCAATTCTTACGTAGCAATGAACTCTGAAGCCTCAACAAGCAACTGCTATTGGTTTAGCGGCTGATGAGGCGCTCAGAGTTGTTAATTCACATCTCGAAACAAGTTTCGAGCTTACCACTCAAAAGAGCGATCGCTAATCAACACATCATCACTGTTTTTGAGATCGCTGTTTTCCTCACTAGCTTCTTGGGTAAAATTCGCTAAGAATGCTTGTAGTCTCATGCGCTCAATATAGGGCCAGCCCCCTTCAGACTCAATATCTTTCAGTAGTGAGTAGAGTTGCCGACGGTTATCAGGCAAACTCTTCTGAAAAGCCCCATCTCGGATTTCTCGGTGTAACTGCTCCAACTGCCGTAGCAAAGCCAAAAGAGATACAGTATCTCCTTGACAACTCTGAGCCGCGTCGTATACCACAGTTGCGATCGCTTGCACTTTACAGGACAATTTTCCTGATTCAAAACTTTTGTTGTTGCTCATGCCACCCTTTCCGTGTAAATGAGGTCAACTCAAATTTACAAGAGATTGTTAATTTTCCCTTTGTAACTTTAGACCAACAGCAAAACTGACGCAGCAAAATTATCTTTTGAGACTGGGTGTAGGGTATATTGTTTTTCGGATATTTTACACCCTACGCCAAAACCCTGCCCAAGCCCTTGCTTTGCCAACGACATGCATGAGTCTCCTAAAAGAGCAGAAGAAATGAACCTTCAGCAGCCTTCTAGAGGGTTCTGGAGAGATTTTTCTTGGTTCACCTTACTAACCGATCTTCTAGTTCGCTATCGCTTACTGTCTTAGTCAGGGCTGAACATAATCAGGTCTGTATCGATTTGAAAGGCAATATGCGATCGCTCCCTTTTAGAAGCGATGATGTTTAATAAACCGTCCAAGTGAGCTAGATGCGATCGCAATGTTCTTTGTCAAGACTAGATTGCTTTGATTTTGAGTTAAAAAAAATCGTATGATCTGGCTGATTTCCCCATCAAACAATGGGTTGTATGTATTGGCAACACATACATAATACAGAATGACTTGGGCGACACCGCTTTTGTCACAAGCAAGAGCAAAGCATCAAGCAGACACTCTGTTCGCGCTCTTAAAGGCAAGCACTTACACCGCTCTGTGTCGAAGCTTACTCATCCACGCGCCCAACTCCAACAAATGCCACCAACAGTGAAACTGCTGGTTTTTGCTCCCCTAGGAAACACAGCCAAAGCAGTTTTACAACTTAGATATTAATTTTTGAAATTGAGGTTGATCATGAGGTATCGCGCTTTAATTGTTGGATTCTTGGCTTTATGCCTGGGGCTACTAACTGCTTGTAGTGATGGTTCTTCCACTAATAGTGGTAGGGATGTACTTACTTATGAACAAATTCGAGGCACTGGCTTGGCTAACAAATGTCCTCAACTAGCAGAAACAAGTCGTGGTTCCATTCCCCTTGATGCTAGCCAGTCATACGCCATTAAAGAACTTTGTTTGGAACCAACTAGTTTCTTTGTGAAAGAAGAACCCGCTAATAAACGCCAAGAAGCAGAGTTTGTTGCTGGGAAATTGTTGACCAGATACACTTCCACTATTGACCAAGTGCAAGGCAACCTGAAAATTAACCCAGATAATAGCTTGACTTTTGTGGAAACTGATGGTCTTGACTTCCAAGCTATCACTGTGCAACTTCCTGGTGGTGAGCGAGTACCTTTCCTCTTCACCATCAAAAACTTGGTTGCTCAAACACAACCAAATTTGACCAGTCTTAATACCTCCACGGACTTTGAAGGTACTTTCAAAGTTCCTTCCTATCGTGGTGCTGCCTTCCTAGATCCCAAAGGTCGCGGTGTTGTCAGTGGCTATGATAATGCTGTGGCTCTACCTGCCCAAGCCGATGATGAAGAACTCACTCGTACTAACGTCAAGCGTACTGAAATTCTCAATGGCAAAATTTCTTTACAAATAGCTAAAATCGATAGCTCTAGTGGTGAAATTGCTGGTACTTTCGAGAGCGAACAGCCATCTGATACAGATTTAGGTGCTGGCGAACCGAAGGAAGTCAAGATTCGCGGTCTATTCTATGGCCGGGTTGAACCGACTCGTGGCTAAATTCTCTTGAGTAACTCAACTGACTGGCACTTCAGAAATACCAATTCTGTAAGCATCAGGTTTCATCACAAAACTTAACTCTTTTACTTCTCTGAAAAACTATCCATTACTCGGATCTTCATTAACATTTGCGATCGCTCCTATAGTTCTGAGCGAAGTAAGCCGATCCTCTGACTTCTCTTTAATCTACGCTCACCAATAATCAAACCTTTATATCTTCGTTTTCAATTCTCAATAAAATTGAGTTTTTGTCCGGAATAATCAGGTCTGATTTTTCAAAATAGTGAGATAATTTCAGCTTTACAAGCTCTATCAAACAGGGGTTTCAAGATTGTTAAGAAAGATGTGACTAATGGACAGGTTTTTTACCAAACAGCTATGAACTGAAGTACAAAAAAGGGCGAGATGCCCTTTTTTTTATTTGCTTAAGTGAATGTACATAAAAATCGCTTTAAATTAATAGTTTATAAAGACTGGATGAATATTATCTAAGTAAATACGTAATTTTACAGTGAATACAACTTTTATTCATCCAACAAAATTTTAAGCTATAGAATTCCTATTTGATTTTTGAAAGAACTGCGTACACCTCTAACTCCCTTTTTTCCCATTCCCTATCCCCTATCCCCCATTCGGTGTCTCTACAAGTCAGTTCACGAATCAAATCGGATTACTGTAATTTTGTATTTATCATAATTAACTAATTAAATTAAGTACAATCCCGGTTTGATATTTAGTAACTAATTTTATACTTTGTTCCTATGTGGTTTTAAAAAAACTACAGGTCATACCAAAGAAAAATAACAAACTAAATATCAATTTCGTCCATTTAAATTTTGCTCAATGTCAAGTCACTTATGGCATTTTTTGTACATAAAGTTTTGATTTGTCATAGGATTTTTCAGACATTTAACGCGATATTTATTTATCTCGTGCAATCAGAGCTTAGTTTAAAAGCCAGAAATTGACTATTTATTTACTTAATAAATATGGTGCTATGCCTACCACAGTCACCAACGAACTGAAACATGAAATTTGGCAGTTGTTGCGAGAATATCAGCAATCTCGGTCAGAAAATGTTCGCAATCAACTGGTTAAACTCAATTTTGGACTCGTGAGAAAAGAAGCTCACTACTGGCTAAATCAATGTCATGAAAGCTACGAGGACTTACTTCAGGTTGGCTGTTTGGGTTTAATCCGAGCTATTGAAAGATTTGAAATTTCTAAGGGACATGCCTTCAGTTCCTATGCCATTCCCTATATTCGGGGTGAAATTCAACACTACCTTCGAGATAAAGGTGTTACCGTACGAATTCCCCGACGGTGGTTAGCGCTGCAACAGCAAGCAATAGGGGTTTCACGTTCTTTGCGTGAAAAATACAATCGCCAACCTACCGACTCGGAATTGGCAGCAGCACTGGAAATTTCTCCAAACGAATGGCAAGAAATTAAATTAGCATGGATCAATCGCGC
This sequence comes from aff. Roholtiella sp. LEGE 12411, assembly GCF_015206995.1. GTDB lineage: Bacteria > Cyanobacteriota > Cyanobacteriia > Cyanobacteriales > Nostocaceae > Komarekiella. Next base: position 32,249 of record NZ_JADEXR010000033.1, read on the forward strand.
CCCTTTGAGTCTAGATGTGCCAGTGCAAGATGGAGAAGAAGGTTCTACCTGTTTAGGAGAATTAGTTCCAGATCCTCACTACCGCAGCTTTCAACTGGCACAAGAAGATCAACTCCGCCTACAGCAAGCACTATTGCAACTAGAAAAACGCACTCGTGAAGTATTGGAATGTGTGTTTTTACAGGATTTGACACAAAAACAAGTAGCAGAACATTTGGGGATTAGTGTAGTAACTGTTTCTCGTAGAGTCAAGAAAGGCCTGGATTTGATGAAACACCTCATGGGTGTAGCAGAGGATTAACTACAAACAAACTAAAACCGCATTTATGCTGGACTGGCAGTGATAAGAATAACCTTTACAATCCAAAAATTAGGTTATAAAGGGAACAGACTTCGCCTTGGATAGAAATTTCAGGCATGTTGATTTCCACAATTAAATTTTCTAATAGCTTTTGAGAAGAACTCATGGGCAAAAATTCAACAATTGCAGTTGTAGCCATTTTAACTTTAGCGATCGCTGGATGTGCTTCTGAAGATACACAAAAAGCAATTAATCCTACATCAATTCCTACAATTGCAGCAAAATCGCAACCAGCAATTCAATCTTTTAAAAATCCAGTAGTGCCTGCCAAACAGGTTTCACAAGTTGCTTCTGCAACTCTTAACTTGATTCAACCGACTAATGCCGCAGAGCGAGTAGTCGTGGTATCAAAAGGGCGGACTGACCCGTTTGCACAAATTACCGGACAGACAGTTTCCACAATGCCCTACAACACAGTTGTAAGACCTGTGCCTGTGTTGCCTCGCCTACCTACTGCATCGATAGTAGGACGAAAACTTCCAGCAAGCAGCACGGCTTTAAATCAACAAAAAAAGCAAATCTCTTCTGCACAAATAGCGAAAAGACCTAGTGCTAACTTGACTTCGGTTCTGCCTAAGATTTTGCCTCAAGTTGTCCCCAACCCTACCCTAGTATCTGTATTACCACCACCAGCACAGCCTGAGTTAGCAAAGGCAGTTGTTGTAACTGGTGTAGTTCTAATTGGTAAAGAACCCCAGGCAATTATCAAAGTACCGAATGAGCCAACAAGTCGCTATGTACAAGCGGGACAGCGATTGGCAAACGGTGTGCTGATTAAACGTATTGAAATGAATGAAGGCTATAATCCTGTGGTAATTCTGGAACAATATGGTATTGAAGTTGCCAAAATGGTAGGGGAAAGTCCTGCTAACTCAACGCCATCAGCCGCATCTGCTAACAATAATTCTGTTTCAATGGCAATACCGCTTTAAAATCTTGTTACTGCTGGAGCTTTATAAAGATGGAGAACAAGGAAAAAATTGAATTTGCTGGTTTGCCTTTAGCAGTCTATAGAGAGATAGCAGTTCATTTGCGTCAAGTCGAAGGGGTAGAAGTGGATTTGATTCCTCAGTCATCCCAACAATTTGATTACAATCAAAGTCAAATTGGTGGCTTGTGGATCTCGTGGACAGCAAACTCTTGTTTAGAAAGTAGGCAACGCGTCAACGAAATTTTGACTTACTATCAAAATCGCTATCTTGTCTTCTGATAATGATTTCAGTTAATATCAATTTCTTGAAATAATCCAGAGAAGAAACCCACAAAATGGCGTTACACGCAGTTGACATTCCCCGTCTCTAACCGAGCGGGGATTCTTGTTTCCAATCAGAGGGTTATGAATTAGCTTGCTACACTTAACTCAATTTTGCCCTGATCTAAATCAAAGCATCATAATTAGGTGATGCAATTATAAATTGCTGAGGTAAACTTGCAAGCAAGGTAATGCAAAATATTACTCAGCGGCTCTTCGGTCTGGGCATAACTCATAATGGAACACTGGCAATTTCTGATACAAAAACAGGGCGATCGCTCCTGGCATACCCTAGAATCGCCAAATGTCGAAATTTCGGAAGGTGAATATAGAGTTTTGGCTCGTTCCAACCTTCCTGATACAGATGTGGAAGTGCGGGTTTCTCACTCTTCAACCCAAGAAATTCCACCAAAGCAGCGAATTTTCAGGCGATCGCGCCGCACTAACTCTGAAGGACTAATGGCGGTAATTCCCTTTACCTACTTCCATCCAGGAGTTTGGGAGTTGCGTTGCTCTGGCGATTTGATGTCTGATCTACTGGGTAAATCCTGGCAATACACGGTTTTACTCCAAGTATTACCCCAGAAAATAGAGGAGCAGAGAAGAAGAAGCAATGAGAGGGAGAATATAGAATCAAATTCTGCCCATCGCTCCATGACCCCATTGCTCCCTAGTTCGACTACTCTGCGAGAATCCACGTTACACGCTTCTACGTGGGAACCCTTAATACCCGAACACTCTGATATTATTACTCATGCTAACTTGGTATCCACAACCCCAGCAGCAACCACAAGTACGCTAGATAATGCTATCACCTCTACAGAACTGGTAATTGCTACCACTGCTCTAGATGAAACCAAAGAAATTGATCAGCCAGTCAGCCCTGTCTGGCTGAAAGGTGAGACGGCAGAACAGATTTTACAAAACTTGATAGAATTAGCTTTACCCGCTTCTGAACCCTTACTTGCAGAGCAAATGGTAACGGATTTTCTGGTAACAAAATCATCGCCACCATTACTGCTAACTTTGGATCAAGAAACTTATATTGCTCGTAGGGGGCAAGTTCTCACAATCAATGGGCACATTGAATTAAAGGAAAAGACTAATTTAGATCTAGCTGAAACATTATCCCCCAAAAGCCTCTATGCCCTCGAACTAGGAATTGAACTGCGATCGCCTCTAGAATCGAAAATTTTGACCAAGGTACGGCAACTCTTGCCCAATCAGGTACTGCCCTTCACTATCAACACCTCAATTGATATTCCTGCTGACTGTGAATCTAAGCTGATTTTGGCAGATATCAGTTTGTATGGTGGGCTTGCTGATGGTAGTGAAGTCATACAGTTAGCCAGTCAGTCCTTCAAAATTACAGCAGACATCACAGAATTACTGGCAATGACAGCAGTGACAAAGCCTAAGCATAGTACACCAGATGTGTCCGAATCTGGCGCATCAATGCAGCCTGCTAGCTTCACAGAGCCAGAGGCATCTATTAGCCTTGATTTAGAACTTTTCAATCTGGTCAAGTCCCCAAAAACAGAACAGTCTCAGATATTTAATCCATCCCCAAATAAACCCCTGCCACCACGAATTAACCCGCGAGTTTTGCGAGAAGCTGCCCTCCGGGCATCTATGCTAAAGAATTCAGCAACAGAGCATTCGCCTCAATTGCCAAAATTGCCTCTGAACCAAACTGCTGCGATCGCTGTCACTGCTGTTGCAGAAATCAGTACACAGGATGAGCCTGTAAATAAGGATACTACTATGGCTGCCATCAATTTGGAGCAGTTAGTCATCAGGCATCGTCGAATACCAATGCTCAACTCCACTTTTCCATACTTAAGACGGCTAAAAGTTTTACCAGATCATAGGGAAGAAGTAAAAAGTAATGTAGGTGGCGAAGAATTGCCGCAGTTAGACACGGCTATAGCAGAGGATAAAAATACACCTGAATTACTGACAGGCGATATCCAATTCCAGAATGCATCTGTAACAATTCCAGAAGTATCAGCTCCGTCGAGTGCAGAATTCATTGATGAATCTGTTGCCGAAGTAATAGCCTCTTCAAGTGCAGAATCAATTACAGCGGCTAACCCACATTCATCACCCCTGATCAAGAAATGGATGCAAAGTCAAGGATATTCACCTGAATCGATCAATTTGCAATACCAAGACGACGATACCTATATTCCAGTCCAAGAGACGCCGCTTTCGCTTGCTGCTGAAACTGCGAGTGTTGATGTGAAATGGTCATTAAATTTAGATACTGAAACAAAGACAAAGGCAGACACTAACTTGGTGGAAGTACAGGAGATAGAGACACAAGGACACGAGGATACTTTCGACCTTGAGAAGACTGCGCTGGATCCTTTCCAGGCGACTGCTTTAGTGGGGAACGAGCATCACCTGAAGGGGTATCTGGAGAGTCCATTACCACAACTAGCGCCTTCTTCTGTGATTGAGGCGCCGTCAGCTTGGTTAGCGCAAGAAATTGTTATGGATGATACACATAATGAATTGGAAGTCAATGTGACAAACAGTTACACCTCTGAACAAGAGGCGCAACCATTGTCAAATTTACCCCGTTCTCTGGCTATAACTGAGGCAATCATTGAGCCTTTACCAATTCCACAACTGCATGTCCCAGATGGTGAACTGATTGCTGGGAAGTCTCTAACAGTGCGCGTAAAAATGCCTGATGTGCCGCCACAAGTTGTTATTAAGTTATGGGTTGAGGATTACCAAACTCGCTGGCTGCTAGATGGCCCCCATTTGTTGACCAATTTGCTGCCTAACTCCTTGGGAGGGTTGGAAGTGATGACTCAATTAAACATTCCCTTTGGCTGTTTAGAAATTCGCTTAGAGGCGATCGCTCTGGATATGGTAACTCAACAAGAAAGTCACAAAATCACAATAGTGCGGACTGTGATTCCTCCCGACTTGCCAACTTTGCAGCTAGATGAATTACTGGGTATGTGAAGACGTCTCAAACAAAACCTGTGTTAAAAATCTTTAGAATTTCAAAAATCAGGCGGGATTTGCAGTAAGCTCATTTTGAATTGTAGTGTATTTGAACAGGAATCTTTACTATGGCAGCTTCATTTTTGCCTTCTATCTTAGTACCCATAATTGGTTGGGTTTTACCCGGTGTAGTCTTCGCATTTCTATTTTTATACATGGAAAGCGATGATATCAGCAATGTCAGCTGATTTAGTTACGAGTCATTAATCAAGTTGTCGAGTAAGCGATTGTGATCAGGTCAATCGTATACTTTCCTAAACTGTTGACTAAAACTAATACCGCCTATCTCATGGAGACAGGCGGTTTTTTTTACGCTGATTTTTCAACAAGTGCTAGAAAATTCAGACTTACTTATATTATTCGGTTCAGACTATTGTTATATCGAAGAACCGAGTCCGGCGTAGGCACCATAAAAGAAAATGCCTAAAACAGTAATTACACCTAAACCTGCGACCGTAGCGACGACCCACAGGGGAATTCTCCCACTTCCAGACACAGCTTTTCTCCTCCCTTAACAACAAATCAACAGATGATCAATAAACAAAGATGGTTCTTCAGTACTTCTAGTTAGTTAAAGAAGTAACTGGAAAACAGTATACCCAGAACAAAAACTAGTAGTAGTCCTAAGTACAAAGAAGTCCGATTTAGTTCAACCGGCTGATTATTAGGATTGGGCGATCTTTCCATAAATTACTCCTAACGTTGAATAAACTGCATTGCGGCGATCGCGCCTAGAAAGAACACAGTTGGCACACCCAAGGTGTGAACTGCAATCCATCTAACCGTAAAAATTGGATAGGTAACTGGTTGATTATTGATGTTATTGCCGCTAGTCATGATCTCAAACTACTTTCCAATAAATTGTTCAACTTGCTTTTTAGCTTCAAAACGATTTTTCACAATAGGCACTTCTTGCCGCGCTGGTGTGAAATACTCATCGGGACGGGGTGTGCCAAACGCATCATAAGCCAGCCCTGTGCTGACAAATAGCCAACCTGCAATAAATAATGCTGGGATGGTGATGCTGTGAATCACCCAGTAACGAACGCTGGTAATGATGTCCGAGAACGGACGTTCTCCAGTGGTACCTGACATTTAGATGCCTACCTTCACAAAGAGTGTTATTGAGTTTATTATCCTACAAAGTTTAGAAACAGTTACAAGTTGCAACGTCCTTCTCAGAAATTGGGCGTTGGGCATTGGGCATTGGGCATTGGGCATTGGGCGTTGGGCATTGGGCATTGAGCATTGGGCATTGGGCATTGGGCGTTGGGTGTTGGGCGTTGGGTGTTGGGCGTTGGGTGTTGGGCGTTGGTTCATTCCGTTTACCCTGCTGTTTTGCCTGTTTGGTCATTAAGCTGCTTCTGGTGGAGAAGTTGTTTCAGGGTTGGGGATATATTTGAGCAATGCACCGCGATCGCCAATGATGAATCCTTGCTCTGGCTTCAAGAAAATAATCTTGTACAAATTAGCAGCTACTTCTTCCACTTCGCGGTCTTTTTCCCAGGTTTTGCCACCGTCGCTACTCCGCAGCAAATTACCGCTACCGCCACCTATCCAAACTTCGTTGGGTGTGCGATATGCCAAATCCAGTAAACCCCAACTTGTGGACAGTTCCGGATATTGTGGTTTTTGCCATTCATCAGGTTTAGTAGGGTCGCTGAACTGAATTTGACCTCCCCTGGCTAACATCCACAACTGACCACCGTCAGCAAAACCCATATTTTCTACTCGTCGAGAACTATTGCGGTTATGAGGAACCCAAGCATTTTGTCCTGGTTCCCAAGTTGAGTAAAAGTTACCTTTAGCGGAAACAGCAACATATTTGCCATCAGCAGAACGTTCGATGTTACGCACTACACCAACAGCTGATTCCACCTTAGCTTTCCAGTTTTTACCGCCGTCTATAGTTTGATATATTGCTCCAACATCAGTAGCGATCTCAGCTGTGTTCTCGGCCAGTGCCTTAATAGCGATCGGGCTACCGGGTAGCTTTTCGCTCAGGGGAATGCGTGACCAAGAACTACCTTCATCAGTAGTATGCAGCAGCAGCCCTGGCTCTCCGGCAATCCAGCCTTCTTTACCCACAAAACTTACTGAGTCAAAGCGGTACTTTTGCTCATCAAGTTCTAGTGTTAGGGGTTTCCAAGTATAACCACCGTCATTTGTTTCTAAAAGTGTGGCGTTGCTACCTACTAAGTAGCCATGCTCAGGATTACCAGTAAAAGAAATATCCAGCAGATTCGAGTCTGTCGGCACAGAAATAATTTTCCAAGGATTGTAGCTAACGGAGGGAACTTTGCTACAACCTATACACATGAAGACTACGATTAACAAGGCAAATATTCGCTGCCAACTTCTCACAATTGAATGCATCAGTATCTCTTAGTTGTTTCTAAATTTGTGTAAGGGTTCTCTAAAAGGTTTACCTTAAGGCAGTGGCCACCCTCCGAGGTAGATGAAAAGTCCTGAGTACCTTTAGCGGTAGCGGGGCTTTTAACCCGTGCTAAGTTAAAATACCGCTCACTTTAAAAGTGGGGCATGTAGCAAGCACAGAGTGTATTGAGTACTTTTGCTCACTCAAGACTTAGCACTGACTAAGGTCAAAAAGGTAACGGGTGTCATTGTAAGCCGTAGAGACTGATAAAAAACAAGAAGCCAAGAGCCAAAGCACCAAAAATCAAAATATTCTTTTGGGTTGGCGTTAGGTTGTTGACACCAAGACCGTAACCGAGATTTTCTTTGAAACCGGATGCTGTACCTGCCGGGCCGATGTTGGCAAAAGCAGTCTTCTTAGCACTACAAACTGGACAGCGCCAATTTATAGGCAGTTCTGCAAAGAGTATCCCTGAAGGGATGTCATGCTTGTCGTCTCCTTTTTCAGGTTCGTAAACATAACCGCAGGCGCGACACTCGTAGCGGTCTAGCACTGGAGTCTCAACAACTGGTTCGCTCATGGCTAAGGCCTCGCAGAGAAGAAATCTTAAATATACGTTAAAAATTATGACATAATTGTTAGGCTTTTCTATCATTAGCCAAAACGAATCGAATACCTGAAGTGCGTCTGTTTCCCAGATTTCAGAAAAGTCAAAAAGATATAATGTAAAAGAAAGTAACGTAATTAAGGGATGGGGATTGGGCATGGGGCATGGGGCATTGGGCATTAGTTATAATTCTTCTCCCCCATGCTTCCCGTGCTCACTCATCTCCCGACTCCCCAGTCCCCACTTAAAATACTCCATAAGCGGTAGATATTCATTGTGTTTGTCCTCAGCGGTTACGAGTACCTTCTAGGCTTCTTCATAATCTGTAGTCTAGTGCCTGCCCTAGCGCTCTCAGCGTCCAAGCTTCTACGACCTAGTGGTTCCAGCCCGGAACGGCGTACCACTTATGAATCTGGCATGGAACCCATTGGGGGAGCCTGGATTCAGTTTAATATCCGCTACTACATGTTTGCCTTGGTCTTCGTCGTCTTTGATGTGGAGACTGTGTTCTTGTATCCTTGGGCGGTAGCTTTCCATCGTTTAGGGCTATTGGCATTTATTGAAGCGCTAGTCTTTATTGCAATTCTTGTAGTCGCTTTAGTTTACGCATGGCGTAAAGGAGCTTTGGAATGGTCTTGAATTCTAACTTAACAACCCAGGACAAAGAGCGAATCATCAACCCCATTGAGCGTCCTACAGTCACTCAAGACCTTTCGGAAAATGTTATCCTGACTACGGTTGATGACCTCTATAACTGGGCGCGGCTTTCTAGTCTGTGGCCATTGCTGTTTGGCACCGCTTGTTGCTTTATTGAGTTCGCAGCTTTAATTGGCTCGCGATTTGATTTTGACCGTTTTGGACTAATTCCTCGTTCTAGTCCCCGCCAAGCTGATTTAATTATTACAGCTGGCACAATCACTATGAAGATGGCTCCCCAACTGGTGCGTCTTTATGAGCAAATGCCAGAGCCGAAGTATGTAATTGCCATGGGAGCTTGTACGATTACTGGCGGGATGTTTAGCGTTGATTCTCCCACAGCAGTGCGTGGAGTCGATAAACTGATTCCTGTAGATGTGTACTTGCCTGGTTGTCCTCCACGTCCAGAAGCAATTATCGACGCGATTATTAAGCTGCGGAAGAAAATCACCAATGATTCGATGCAAGAGCGGGGTAAAATCAAGCAAACCCACCGCTACTACAGCACGACTCATAACCTGAAGCCAGTTGAGCAAATTTTAACTGGTAAGTATATGCAGTCAGAAACTCGCTCTGTACCGCCGAAGGAATTGACGGAAGCGATTGGTATGCCAATACCACCTGCGCTGCTAACGGCAAAGGCACAAAAGGAGGAACAAACCCGTGGCTGAAGAAGAATCCAAACCAGTACCAGCAGCCAAAGAAGAGTCCTTGGTAAAAGCGGGTAAAGTTTCTCAGTGGTTGACGGAAAACGGCTTTGACCATGAGTTTTTAGAACCAGACAAGAACGGGGTAGAGATAATTAAGGTGGAGCCAGATTTCTTGCTCCCCACCGCTACAGCCCTGTATGCTTATGGGTTTAATTATCTCCAGTTTCAAGGTGGTATTGATCTGGGCCCAGGACAGGAATTGGTCAGTGTATATCACTTAACTAAAGTCGATGATCATAGCGATCGCCCTGAAGAAGTACGGGTGAAGGTGTTCTTACCACGAGCAAATCCTAGAGTGCCTTCTGTGTACTGGATCTGGAAGACTGTAGATTGGCAAGAGCGCGAGTCTTACGACATGCTCGGCATTATCTACGAAGGACACCCAAATCTTAAGCGGATTTTGATGCCGGAAGATTGGGTAGGTTGGCCTTTGCGAAAGGATTACATCTCGCCTGATTTCTACGAGTTGCAAGACGCTTATTAATTAGTACTGTTAGCTTAGTAGGGCGTAGCCCGTCCTGAGTTTCAACAGTGAGAATTTTGATCATCTCACCCTTAACCCCTCTTCGTTGACGGAGAGGGGTAATGTTTTGAACGTTTTACCCAAAGGCTCAGAGGAGAGGGGGAGTATGTCAAAATATCATACCTCTCCCCGTCTTCTTGCTGCGACAGACTATAAAGTTAATGAAAATACTAAATCGAAATTTGACTAGATCCTTTACAACAATTTTTACTAAACACCGCGTAATTTTGGCTATTTTACTCCTTGGTACAGCACTGGTGATCACGTTAGTGCTTTCCCTCTCTCAAGGAGCAGTACCCTTTAGTATCTCCGAATTTTGGCAAGCAATTCTTCACGAAGGCGATAACGTTAAACAGACAATTCTCTGGGATTTGCGTCTCCCGCGGATTATTGCTGCTCTCATTGTCGGTGCAGCGCTGGGAATGTCAGGAGCATTGCTGCAAGGTATGTTACGCAATAGTCTTGCTGATCCATTTATTCTTGGCATTTCAGCGGGTGCAGGACTAGTTGTAATTCTCATGATTGTGTTGCAAGTATTCCCAGTAGCGATTCCTCTAGCGGCGTGGATGGGAGCAATTTTGACTTCAGCGATCGTCATTTTGCTCGGTCGTGCAGGGTCGGGAATTTCGGTTGAGCGATTAATTTTAGGCGGAGTGGCTGTAAGCGCTTTATTTGGTGCAGTACAAAGTACATTACTCTTACTAGCTGAAGACGGTCAAATTCAAATTGCTCTTAGTTGGCTAGTTGGTACTCTTAATGGGCGGGGTTGGAAAGAAATCTCAACGGCTGGCCCTTATATTATTGTTGCATTGTTGGGCGGATGTTTACTGGCGCGGTCGGTGAATGTGCTGGCATTGGGAGATGATATGGCTGTTGGTTTGGGGGTTTCATTAACGCGATCGCGTCTTTTAATTGGTGGTATCGCTACCTTATTAGCCGCAGGTGCAGTTAGTATTGGCGGCTTGATTGGATTTGTCGGTCTTGTCGTCCCTCACGGTGTCCGCCTCATCGTCGGTACAGATCACCGCTTTGTTTTACCACTTTCCGCGCTGGCGGGTGCATGGTTACTCACCTTTGCAGATTTACTCTCCAGACTGGGAGCAGTAGAACTACCAGTAGGTTCCGTCACCGCCTTGCTAGGTTCCCCATTATTTATCTGGTTACTTTATCGTCGTTCTACTGGCTTAAATAAGTTATGAGTTGACAATCATATTGCATTAAATTTTGTCTATATCTCTTAATTACGAATTACGAATTACGAATTACTAATTAGTAGAAAATGCCCCTTGAACTACAAAATCTCACTGGTGGTTACGCCGCAGTACCAATTATCCAAGATGTTAACCTGACTTTGCAAACAGGAGAATGGTTAAGTTTAGTCGGTGCTAATGGTTCTGGAAAGTCTACATTACTCAAATTACTAAGTCGTATTCTCTCGCCTCAGCAGGGAACAGTGCTACTTGATGGTAAAGCAATCCACTCTCAGCCTCCAAATATAGTTGCACAAAAACTGGCATTGTTACCGCAACAACAAACAGTTCCTGTTGGGTTGACAGTGCGGCAATTAGTAAGTTTAGGACGCACGCCACATCAACCTTGGTGGCAATGGGAATTAAACGCCGAAGATTGGCAAACAGTTGAAGCTGCAATTCAAAAGACGCAACTAGAAAAATTGAGCGATCGCCTAGTCGAACAACTTTCCGGCGGTGAAAGACAACGCGCTTTTTTAGCTTTAGCATTAGCGCAAGAACCAAAGGTATTACTGTTAGATGAACCTACAACTTATTTAGATATCAACTATCAGTTACAACTTTTAGAACTACTGAAAAATTTAAATCATCAGCAAGAATTAACCATTGTCACAGTTTTACACGAATTGAATTTAGCGGCTCGCTATAGTTCCCGCATCGCTTTATTAAAACAGGGTCATCTTTGGGAAGTTGGCACACCTGAAAAAGTGCTGACACCGCAGGCGATCGCGCAAGTATTTGGTGTAGAATCTGTGATTATTCATACACCTGTTGGTTTACAAGTTTGTGCGATCGCTGCTGTGTAAATTCAACAGACTAGGGACAGACTTGAACTTTAGTGATTGAAAATCGCCCTAATGCTGGGTTTCCTGTGTCTGTGTATCGATAATTGCACTCCAGTCATCGTTGTTCACAGCAGCTTCGAGTTGACGCCGACGTTCGGCTTCAGTCCCATCTATTGTTTCTGGCTCTTTAGAGAGGGTTGAGTCAGCCATTGCTTTCCGCAATTTTAATTTTTTCTCCTCGTAGGCTTGACGTTCCGCCTCTGACATAGCCGCCTTAGCAACTTCGCCTACTGTGCTAGCCCACATTCCGCTTTCGGAAGCATTACCAGGTGGTGTGCTGTCAAGTTCTGCTATCCACGTATCTCGCAAATCTTCCATTTCTTGACGCTTTGGAAACTTGAATGTTTGCACGCGCACAAAAGCACACTTTTGCTCACCATTTTGGGCGATATGACCATTTAGAGATAGCAACACATTCCGGGAATAACCGATGTACTGCGTACAACTTTCTGTATCCAAAACTGCGTAAACACCTGCAATTTTTGCATTTTGAGCAGCCGCACACCAAACCACAAGGGGCATGATTTCAATCCCATCATTTACCAATTCAGGAGTTATGCTCACCTCCGTGGTGGTGTGTTCATTGTCGGAACTATACAAAAAATCATGTAGTCCACGGTGATTTGTGGGGACATTTTGATGTTCAATTGGTTGATTGTGCTGAGTTTCCATTGCAGTTGTTCCGTATGCAAATAATTAGGCGATCGCAAATACAAATATATGCCTTTAAAATATTGAAGCTTAAATCTACTCATATCCCCAAGTCCTTTATTCTTGAGGATTTTTCCAGAGCAAAAACACCAACATGCGTTACTTTAGTCTAAAAAAGCCCCTATGAATCAATTAACTTCTAAAGATTGGATATTTATCAAACAACGACTGACTCCTTATTTGTTTTTGCTACCCGCCTTAATTATTTTGGGATTAACTGTCTTTTGGCCTGCACTGCAAGCGTTTTACCTCAGCTTTACCAGCTACGAAGATCTTGCTCAACCGCCGCAATGGATAGGTCTTGCTAACTTCCTTCAGCTTGGGAAAGATGCAGTTTTTTGGAAAACTTTAGAAAACACTTTTTTATATCTTGTGGGTGTAGTGCCGATTTTGGTAATTGCTCCTTTAGGACTGGCAATTTTAGTTAATCAGAAACTGCGGGGGATGAATTGGTTTAGATCTGCATACTACACCCCAGTAGTGATTTCAATGGTAGTTGCGGGGATAGCTTGGAAATGGCTGTATGCAGAAAATGGCTTACTCAATCAGTTGCTGAAAACTTTGGGGATTTTTCCAGAAGGTATTCCCTGGCTAACCAGTCCAGCGAAAATTTTTGGCATTGTACCAATTTCTCTAGCCAGTGTGATGGCTGTGACTGTGTGGAAGGGACTAGGATACTACATGGTAATTTATTTAGCGGGATTGCAATCAATTCCTGCTGATGTGTACGAAGCCGCTGCAATTGATGGCTCTGATGGTATCCGCAAACACTTGGATATCACCATACCCTTGATGAAACCTTATTTAGCATTGGTGGCGGTAATTTCAGCGATTTCTGCTACCAAAGTGTTTGAAGAAGTATACATTATGACCCAAGGTGGGCCATTGAGTAGCTCGAAAACAATTGTTTATTATCTATATGAGCAAGCTTTCAATAATTTAGAAATTAGCTATGCATGTACAATTGGGTTAGTGCTATTTCTAATAATTTTAGGGCTATCGATTTTGCGATTATTGATTAGTCAGCAAGGAAGCGATAATATTACAATCTAAATGCCCAAAAACTCCACCCCCTTGTGGGTGAAGTTTTTTATCTAAAACCGCGTTTGATACTCCACAATTGCACGACTGTCATCAGATAAATTAGTAGAAGCACGCGCCCGAAATTCGTCGTTTATCCGGTAATTTATACCCCACTGAAAGGGGTCATCTGCGGTCAAAATCTTAATGCTAGAAACGGAAACTTTGGGAGAAATATCAATCCCAGCCTCTGCTGCTAACTCCAAAGTTGAACTGTTCCTTCCAGCTTCGGGATTATTGGAGATAACGGTGGGAAAAACACGCAGTTCACTTAAACCCAAAGCACCACCAATCTGATTAAAAGCTGACTGAAAATTGTTAAATACAGCTGAGCCTGCTATGTTTATCAGACCCAAAGTACTGTCACCACGTCCCTGAGTGTCTACAAACCCACCCCCCAACAGAGCCACAATTTCTGTTTGACCACGTGACGGACTGCTAGTTAGTTGAAGATTTTCGTTGAGTCTACTGGCGGGGCCTTTGATATTAGCTTCTACTCGCACAGTTTCTAAGGCTGCTAACCCGGTGGAATTTGAGCGACTAAAGTCACTACTCTGAATTACATCCAGCACCTTAGCAAATAGCTGAATATCTAAATCGGGGTCGCGGGGTTGATTGGCTGTAAAAGTTGCAGTATGGTCATAGCCACGAGCGAGGCTAAATTGGGTAGTAAACAAATTTACCCCACCTGCTTTTAGCCGGATAGTGCCATCGGGTATAGGTTGACTGAAGGAGCCGTTAACTGTCAAATTACCAGTTGCTCGAAAGCTGAGTATAGGTGGACGAGTGATTTGGACGTTTTTTCCTAGCTCTAGTTCTAGATTATTAAACCTTGCATTCTCATTACCCGTTTCAGCTTTACTTTGCTTGTTGGCTTTGGTAGGTGACACACCGATACTACTATTTGAAGTTTGCCTAGTGTTGGTATCTGCCAGCAAAACTTGACCATCAAACAAATCTACTTTACCGCCAACTAATGGGTTAAGGGCAGAGCCAGTAATCTGTAAATTGCCATTAGCGCCTCCTTGGTACAATCCCTTAAAATTCACCTTTAACTGATCGAGATTAACAGTCAGAGGATTGTTGATACTCACTTTCTCATTGTTAAAGATGGGAATCTCTCCAGCAGCTTCTACTTTACCCTGGCTAAATTTACCTTGAAGATTTTCTACTAAAATACGGTCAAAATCAAACCGTACCTTACCTGTGACACGTCCTACCTTTTCTGGCAAAGCTTGTGCTGAAAAAATAGCATTATTAATAGTGGCAATTCCATTCACCTGTGGCTGCTGTCTCGTCCCGCGCACTTGAATATCTATTTGCCCTTCTCCCTTCTCAAATACTAATTGGTTAGTCAACAGGTTTAACAGTGCTAATCCTTCATTTTCCACTTTCACATCCAAACTGATTTGCTCGCTGTCTGGCGCTACGGAAGCAAAAGGCAACTGGTAAGGTATGCTGCCCGTAATATTTACAGGTTCTGGCCCAGCAATTGATACATTGCTGCCAAAATTCAAGCGTCCATTGGCATAACTAAAACTTGCCATCGCTGACTCTACTGCTTTTTGATTTAGTGTTCCTTGTGTGATTTGCAATTCGCCTTGAGCTTGAGGATTGGCAATGCTCCCTGCTAAAGCAGCTGTAGCATTAAGATTACCTGTTACGCCAATTGGAAGTTTGACGAAATTATTTAGTACCTGTAATGGAAAATTATTTACCCGTAGTTGACCAGATTGTTCATTACCGCCAATGTTACCTGTGAAGGCAATCAGTCTATTCTGAGACTCGAATCGTAAAGGTCGCAACCTCAAAACCCCGTTCTCAAAGTTACCTTCAGCAATTACTCTATTGGCTCTGTAAAAACGACCTGGTTGTTCTTCTTTACCCCAGACAAAGTTTTGACCACTCAAATTAAATTGCACTGAAAGTCCGTTAGTTGTGGCAGTATCTACAGCTACTTCACCGTTGAAAGTTCCCTTTAAGTCTGCCAAATCTGGTATGGGAGTGGATATCTGCTGTTGTTCCTGTTCTGCAAGCAGGGCGTCAATTTCATAAAGGCGCTGGAGTTGGTTCAGTAAAGGCTGATTTGGCAATCCTTGCGGGTTGGTAGTCAAATCTGCTGCTTTCCCGTAGGTTGGCTCTGCCGAACCGCGTTGCAAATCTTGTAATTCAAATACCTGTGCTACTGTCAGGACATCTTGAATATTGCCCTGGTTGACGTTAAGTTTACCTTGTAATTGAGGCCCTTTGGCGGTTTGACCAAAAGTACCAGCAAAAGTATAACGACTGTTGCCTTTGACAAATTCGCTACTGGTGAGTGTTGCTTGACCATTACCGTAGCGGAACTGAGCAGCTAAACCATCGCCTTTAATATATCCAATTTGCGGATTAGCGATCGCTAAATTCCCATTTGCTGCTAATGTCTGCGGATTAACCAGCAAATCCCCAGTTAACAACCCAGCTATTCTACCAGCACCTAAACGCAGATTTGGCGGTGCAGTCAAATTCAATATTTTTAAGGGGAAGTTTTCCACTTGAAGCGCCAAACTATCCCCTTGAGCTTGACCTGATGCTAATGCTTGCTGCCACTTGACTAGGAAGGATTGGGGACGATTATTCGCATCCAAGTTTAGGGCAATGCGATCTCTGTTACCAGTCAAGTCTAAATTCAAACCGCGTCCCTGCGCTGACTGAATATTTCCAGTTAATAACGGCTCAAAAGCAATATCTTGAACTACAAAGTCTCGCAACCTGATTTGCCCTGTTACATTCGGCAAGGGCAGCTTACCAGTGATTTGTCCATTAAAATCAGCTTTACCAGCTACAGTTACCTGATTAGGCAGATTAATCGGTAACTGTTTGAAATCGTAATTCTGTGCTTGGACATTAAGATTTAAAGCAGTAATTTCCGGTATACCTGCTCGCTGTGCATTAGCTAATATGTCACCAGTGATATTTAAACCTGGAGCAGTTGCTTGTTCAATGGTAAGCTTTTCACCATTCCAAGCGATCGCAGCGCTTAGGGGTTGTTCAAAACCAGGGATACCTTGAGACAACTGCACCTGACCAGCAGCACGCACATCAGCTAACTTAGACGCTCCTAAAGTGCCTACTACTTGCATCTTCCCGCCAAACTGACCCCGTAACTGCTGATTCAAGCGACCTAATTCCACGCCTGAAGCATTGACTACAGCTTGATAGCGACCATTCACTAATTGAATGTTAGAGGCTGTAACTATGCCACCTGCAACATTCACCTGTCCTTGACCGCTGGCTTGGATATTTTGCGGTTGGAAAGCCTCCACAGACCCCGCCACGTTTAATTGACCATTTAACGCTCCCTGAAACTGCGGAGGTATTGCTGTTAACTGCTCCAAGGGCACGTTATTTGCCTGAACTTGTGCCTGATAGCGACCATTAGCCAGTTGGATATTTTTGGCTGTAACTATGCCATTTCCAATATTTACCCGTGCTTGACCGCTGGCTTGGATATCTTGCGGTTGGAAAGATTCAATAGAACCCCCCACATTAAAATTACCATTTAAAGCTCCTTTTACCCGTGGCGGAACTGCTGTCAACTGTTGCACAGGTACGTTATTTACTTGGATTTGTGCCTGATATACACCATCAGCAACTTGAATATTTTTGGCTGTAACTGTACCACTAGCAACAGCAAGGCGGGCCGTACCATTACCGCGCAGGGTTTTGAGACTAAAATTATCTCTGCTACCTGCTATTTGAAACGTACCCGCCAATGGCCCAGTTAAAACTGGGGGAGACTTTTTCAATATTTGCCCCAGCTTTACACCATTTGCGACTAATTGAGCAGAAAAACTTTGGTCTTGCAACTGGACATTAGATATTGCAATTGTGCCACCAGCAACTTGAATTCCTGCCCCTTCAGTGCGAATCGTCGCCACTTGGAATGGCCCTGTAGTTCCTGAGAGAAGCAGACGACCATTGAACTGCGCCCCCGCTAAAGAGACATTTTGCAGTTGATTTTTGTTGACAAAAGGTTCCACCTGGACACCAGAGGCTTGAGCAACGGCTTGCCAACGTTGATTAGCGTAACTGCCAGTTCCCCGAACTATACCACCAGCGACATTAAGGGCTACATTGCGGAAAGAAACGGTACGATTTGGAGCGATGCCTGCGGCAACCCCAGAGGGGAACGCAACTTCGCCAGTTCCGGGATAAGTCCCACCAGGAGCTTGAAATCTTACCACAGTCTGGACACTGTTAGGAGCACCTCGCAGTTGAGCTGTAGCAGAAATAGTGCCGATTTGAAATTTAGGTTTAGTTTCGTAAACTTTAGCGATCGCATCCCCAGGAAGGTTCCTGGCAGCGAAATTCAAATCCAGTTGGGGAGCTTTACCAAGTTGGATTGTACCAGCACCCGTAATTTCACCGCCAACTGTTGCTTTACCTTGAATATCTTTTAGGATAATCCTGGAAGAACTGCTATAAAAATCAAACTGGCTACTAATACTATTAAAATCAACTTTGTCAATTCGCGCAGGTTTAATCGTGGCAACCGTGCCTGAAAGAATTGGCTTAGTGGTTGCGCCCACCAGCTGCAAATCTGCTTTGACTTGCCCAGCTACAGGCATAGGTAGTGTTACATTCAGAGCCTCTTGGGCGTTTGCCAAGCTCACCGCATTTACACGCCCTACCAACTTAAACCCGGCTTTCGAGTCGATAATACCCGTAGCAACTAAGGGAATTTTACCGTAATTAGTAGCAACATTGTCTAGCTGTACTTGCGTTCCCTGGAAGCGGATGTTGCCTTGGATATTATTAAATAGTTTTGGTACACGGGGCACTTGAAGCGTCACCCCTTGTAAACTGGCAGTGCCAAACAATAAAGTCGGCTGTCCTGGTGCTAGTTGAATCTGCTGCAAGTCGCCATTAACTCGACCCGCCTGTAAGCTAAACGGTAACTTGATTAAGCGGGTAACATCCGCAGCCAGCAAACCTTGTCCTTGTAACTGTAAGTTGCCAGCTAGTACCTTGGAACGTGTTTCCCCCTGGATGGAAATATTACCACCACTATCCGCTTGACCTACAACGTTAAACTTTATTTGCTGATTGTTTTCTAAGAGTTGAGCAGTTCCGTTGACTTGCGAAAACTCTATAGGAGAGTCCTGAGTCCTGAGTGAAGAGTTAGAATTTCTCTCCCCTGCTTCCCCTGCTTCCCCTGCTCCTTTGCCCCCCTGC